>NZ_JAGDXI010000010.1 GCF_023256325.1 Caldisphaera sp. | reverse complement strand
ATTAAATAGAGGAGCAGTTGGATTTTCTGTTGAGTTAAAAGTTATAGTGGGGACAGTTAAATATTGAGACATATTATATGATATGTTTGGAGTAATTATAATCCTCATTAAATTTTGAGAAGAGGAACCAATAAGCTTACCATCTTGATAAACATTATAATATATTAGGTAATCTCCAGGATATTTGTAATATAAATTAACATAATTATAAGATGTGTTTATTGCATATCCGTTTCCTGCATATAATATGGCAAAACCTTTTGCATTGATATTATAATTAGGTATATATACGCTTAAGTTTTGTCCTGCAACTGAAGTTAAAGATGTTGGAGATGCAGGCTTTAATGCTATAACTTTTATCTTGGTATTAGTTTGTGTAGAAATTAAATAAAAATGGTAAAATGCAAGCAAGGAAAAAATTATAATAATAGCAAATGTAGCAATGTAAGTATAATTTAACTTTGCACCCCGAATTCTATTATATTGGTTCATCTTATTTATGCATCGCCCAATAAATTTATTTTCTGCTAGTTTAAAAACATTTTTAAAGCATTTTATTGTAAAAAATATAAGAGAATTTTAAAACTAGATTTATTTTATAGTATTTGGCGTAATACTTTGTTTTACTTATTCTGAATTATCTAAAATACTTGACTAAATTTCGATCTTTATTAATTGCTTGAATTCTTTAGTTAAATTATTGCTTAATATTTCATCTTTATTATAAACAGCCAAATCAAAGTCTTTGATAGAAATACTGGTATCATTTAAATCAAGCACGAGCTGTATATTAATTATAACATCCTTAGGAATATTATATTTCTCTACTAAAATTCCATATAAATTTTTATTTAAATCAGTTAAAAATTGATTTACAAGTTTAGGATCAACCTTTTTCTCTTTATAAAATTTACGAAAAGCAGCATTTGTAACTCTACGCAACTTAAGGGCATAGCCGCTCATCCTTACAGGCCCAGTTTTTAATAAAATTTCCATAATAATCACCTTCCCCTTCTATCCCATTATATATATGTATATAGAATTATTTATTTTTTTAATAAACTTAAGATAAACTTTACTAAATTTTTCTTGATGTTAAATTAAGAATTAGTTCTTACTTATTACATTTAAATTTTTTATAACTATAACGAAAAAGCGGTGGAAAAATGAAGACAAAACAAAAATGGCTACTAAACTTTCTAGAAATAATATTTGCGCCATATAGTATAATTTCTAGGATATTTCCTCAGATCATTGCAATAGCAATTGTAATTATAGCAACCTCAGAAATATTTATTTATTATCAACATTTAGACATAATTTCTGCAATTTATGCTTCTGTGGGTTTGATAACGACTATTGGCTTATATACTCCGAGCTTAAATGAAATGCCTCCTCTTGAAAAAATTTTATTAACAATATTAGTTGCATCTTCTGTTGCAATTTATACAACTTTAATAACTGGAATTATTATAACATTATCTAGAAAGACCATATGGATAGATGCGAGGGCTAGATGGAGAGCTGCGCATATGAAAGACCATATAATTATCCTGGGTAATATGAAAGAACTTGCTGATGAACTTGACAGAATGAACGTAGATTATATAATCGTTGTAAAAAACGAAGAGATAGCTAAGAGTATAGCATCAAAGCACGTAATAATAGGTAACCCTTCAGCGGAGGTTGACTTGAAAAATGCTGGTGTCCAAGATGCCTCTGTTATATTAATAGCATTAGACAATGATTTAGATAACATGACAGCACTTCTAAGGGCTAAAAAACTAAATCCTTCAGCTAGAATTATTGTTGTTATTCATGATGAAGGCCTGCATGACATATTTAAAGACGCTGGAGCTTATCAAGTAATAAGGATAAGAAGATTTATAGGAAGGGCCCTTGCCGGAATTGCTTTATCAAATAATATAGGAGGTGTCCTTATAGAATCAACGGAAAGCAGCTCAAATGCTGTTAAAAAACATGGTTATGCTTTAGGTTTCTTTAAAGTAGAAAAAGGATCTAAATGCGAAGGAATGAAAATTTCAGATATACCTAGCGGTTTAGTGCCTATATTAATAGAGAAAAACAATTCTTTTACTCCATATTTTTCTAGAGACTTCATTCTTGAGGCAGAAGATAGCTTAGTTATATTGGGAGATCCATCTAAATTTAATATGCTAAAGAAATTGTGTTCTACAAAAGCAGATTGAACAAACATTTAATAATCATAGCTATTTATAAATTAATGGGTGTATTAAGTGGGATTAGAAAATATTAAAGGAAATACATATATATACAAAGGTAGTCCTTCAACATTATTCTACAAAAATGATGATGAATTATATATAGTAGATCCTGGCCAAGGATCAAAAAGACCAAAAGAGCTTAAATCTATAGTTAATAGACTAAATCCAAAAAAGTCCATAGCATTTATAACACATTATCATAGTGATCATATATCAGTTTTAGGCGAGGGTTTTTCAACTAATGAAATAGCCATTTCAGAAATTGATGCGCCAGCTCTAAAGGATCCCAAACTTAGGGCTTTGCTTACATTTGGATACTTTTTAAACCAAGACGATAATATACTTCCATTTAAAGCAAAATCTATTAAGCCAACGATATTGATAACTAATCAAGAAAAATTTGGGCCTTTAGGTTTAGTTCCCTTACCAGGCCATACACAAGGACAATTGGGTGTTATAACACCGGATGGTATTTTATATGCAGGAGACTCATTATTTGGGGATAAGGTTTTATCAAAATACGGAATTCCTTATCACCAATATCCTTGCAAATCTATTGAAAGCCTCAAGACTATTCTCAATTTGCTACCAAAGCTTGAAACGGTTATTCCATCTCATGGACCAGTAATAAAAAGCTCTGAAGCATATCAATTAGTTGAAAGTAACATCAAAAAAATAACTGAGGTGGAGGAAGAACTAAAAAACATATTAAATGAACCCCAAAACTTGTCTTCAATTACAAAAACTCTTACATCAAAATACAAAAGTGAAGAACCTGATATCGGCGTCTATTTGTTAGCTGAAAATACGATAAGAGGTTATTTAGCTTGCTTAAGAGAAGAAGGTTTGGTTGAAGCTATTAATGATAATGAAATAAAATGGAAATTAATAAAGAAGTAATATAGATTTTTAAATTGTTTTTAACCTTAATTTAATAAAATATGTTTAAAATATTTAAAGAGATTTTGAGTTTATTCTTTTCTTTGTTTAACTATTCATTATATTAACCGAATTAAATTTTAATGGCTAAGAAGCAGTTAACAACTGAGCGAAAAAGTAAACTATGTAGACCTTACGGACAGGTCTCTGGTGTTAGAAAATGAATTTATCTGAGCCAATGATGAAGATAATTATGAAAACTGTGAAGCATGTTCATCCAGAAATAACAATGAAATTAGGACATATAATTTTTTCAATACCCTTAAAAGAAAGCAACTGTGAAGACCCATATAAAATTGGATCTGCAAAAGTTTGTGGTAGAGTCGGAATAGCTGCGGGATTAGATAAAAATGGAAAATATACGAAATTCTTATCTCATTTTAGCCCAGGCTTTATTGTTGTAGGTTCGACTACGCCCAAAAAAAGAATAGGAAATAAACCGCCAAGAGTAGCTAGAATCAAGCCTTATTCCATGGTTAATGCTATGGGATTAAATAATGATGGCCTACCATTAATTTTATCTAGAGTTTCAAGGGTAAACTACCCAATTTTTATTAGTGTAGCAGGATTTAACCTTTTTGAAATTGAAGAACAAATAATTTACTTAAATAGATATTCTACCAATAACATACAAGGTATAGAAGTTAACCTATCAAGCCCTACTTATAAAGGTAAATGGAAAGATATAATACCAACATTAGCTTCTTCAAAAAAACAAATTTTTATTAAAATAGGTCCAGGCTTCAAAATTGAAGATTATGTTAAACTAGCCAGCAAAGAAGGTTTTGGATTAGTCTTAACAAACACTTTGCCCATAGAAGATCAGAGAATTAGCGCTAAAAGAGGGGGTTTAAGCGGCTTATTGTTATATAGATTATCAAATTATATGATTAAAAAAGCAAGAGAATTAGGGGGAAATGAAATACCTATTATCGGGGTTGGAGGAATTATGAGTTGTAAGCAATTAAAAGAAATATTAAAATATGCAAATGCCGTTGAAATCTATACAGCAATATTGTATATGGGCCCAGGAATAATAAGTAGCTTAAACCTAAAATGTAAATAAGTGCATTATGTTTAAACTCCTTTAGCTCCTCCACCAAGAGCAGCTAAACCTCTTATGAAATATCTTCCCAAGAATATGAATATTACTAATGGTACAATAGAACCTACTACACCTGCAGCAAAAGATCTATTATATATTATAGCATAACCTCCTGCATATTGCCTCACAGCAACTGACAAAAGCATTTCTTGTGGATTAGATATTAACAAAATTGGTATGAAAAAGTTATCCCAAATTTGTAAGAATGTAAATATAAATGTTGATAAGAATCCAGGAACTAATAAAGGCATCATAACTTTCCAAAAGACTCTCCAATCACTTGCTCCATCTATTTTTGCTGCTTCCAGCAAATATTTTGGAATGGAAGGCATGAAGATTGACATAAGTAAGGCTGCCATTGGTATATAAAACATCAAATATGCTATTATTACACCATAATATGTGTTGTATAAATGTAAAGAAGTTACTATTTGAATTAATGGAACGGTAGTCGTTTCTACAGGCAAATATGTAGCAAGAGATATGATAGCAAAGCCTATTGTGCTCCATATATAATGTCTATCCATAATCATATAAAAGAAATAAGCCCCCATAGCTCCTAATAATGTAGCTAAAGCCGCTATTGGTACATCTATCAAGATTTCCCTAATTAAGGGATATTCTAATCCTATTAAGCCATAGATACCTCCAAATCCATGCCATACAAAATAATAAGCTTCTCCGCTTGGTTTTGAAGGAGGTAACAAAGCAGGTGTAGATGCAGCAGCTATATTAGATTTAAGGGCTCCAACGAATAATGCATATAAAGGCATTAACCATAAAATTATAAGAATAGCCGCTATTATTTGCAATATGGCATATTTAATAACTCTAACATAGTAATTTTCAGGTTTATATAAATTGTTTTTATTACCCATTTTATCTCACCTCTTAAAAACCCATTTCATTAAACCAAATATAGCAAATGGCAATATAACTGCGGCAGCTATTATTGTTACTATAACGGCCATAGCTGCTGAGGCTGAGAAGTACTCCGATATGAAAAGATTATAAACATACATAACATATGTCATCAATGTAGGTGAAGTTGCAGAGCCTCCTAAAACAAAAGGAATTGTAAATATTCTAAATGAAAACAGAAATAGAAGGGCAGTTGAAATAATAAAACCATTCATAGAGTTAGGTATTAAAATTCTAAACAAGATTTTTAACCCTCCTGCTTTATCTAACCTAGCCGCTTCAACTACTGTTTTATCAACATTCATAAAAGACGCTAAATAGAACAAAGTTGCTAAACCAGTATATGCCCATACTTCTATCATAATCATAGATACTAAGGTCATGTTAGAAGTTCCTAGCCAATATGGAGCTGGTAAATGGAGCAATTTTAAAAGCCAATCTACACCTATCGTTGGATTCAAAAGCCATTCCCATATTAATGCACTTGTTGAAGAGGCTATTGCTAATGGATAAATGAATACTGATAAATATAGAGAGCGTTGCACGTTATTGGGTATAAAATATAGAAGACCCGCAAAGAGTAAACCCAAGACATTTCCAATTGCGACTAAGCCTATAGTAAATACTATTGTATGAGTGGTAGAAATCTTGAAAAAATATTGCGAGAAAAGATATTGGTATGTTGCTAACCCAACGAACTTAGGCTTATGAACTAATATAGATGAGTTTAAGAAAGATAGCCAGACATTCCATATAACAGTTACCAGCAAAAGTCCTGCGAAAAATAGCGTGGGAATTACCATTAGATATCCTTGGTTTTTCATAATTGTTCCTCCTCTGAATTAAATTTTACATTAAGAAGATTATAAATATATCCATAAAAAAATGAATACAAAAAATAAAAATAGTAATGAATATTAATTTGTTTAATATGTTGGGCACGTATAGTTAGACATATACGTATAGGTCGTTGGGTTTACCCATGGAGGTAGATAGTTTGCAAAAGGCTGTCCCTTCATACCTAAAAATCCAAAACCATTTTGTGCAGCAGTTTGCCATTCTGAACATTGTTGATGCATTATTGATGCAAATTGTGAATTAAACGTTGTAATATAAGCAGTTCCTCCATTTTGTAAAGCTAATGCCTGTGAAATCATTGCTGAGAAAGTATCTGTGAATAAAGACTCGTCACTCGGATCAATTGTAAATGCCGCTGGATCATTTGCTGATATGTTCTTGAATGTAACATAATCATACCATTGTGCTGTTGTTGGATAGAAGTCTGTACCATTGCTCCAAACTTCTACACCTTTTCCGCTAGACGTCCATATCTTCATTCCATTGTATGAATCCCAGAACTTTGCAAAAACTACTGCTGCTTGCATTCCTGGATTATATACTGATGGAACTGCTATAGAGTCTTCGTTAACTGCATAGTTCCCCCATGTTCCTGGGAATGGTTGTTCCATTAACGTAACGTTTGTCCAGTTTGTATATGGAGCTACTGGAGCGTAGGCTGCTACATGGTACCAAATATAGGCATATTCTGTAACCCAATTACCGTTTGCCTGGAAGAAAGCTTGCCCATTAATTATATCAGCTAACCCGGATGACCATGTTCCAGTTTGCCATCCCGAATAATCGTATTTTGTTAGCAGTAAGAAGTCGTAATCAGTTTGATTAACTAGAGCTTGCACGCTTGGATCACTTAAATTGATAACTCCATATAGAATCTCATTATATAGTTTAGCTCCACCATCAGGTCCATATTTTTCTGACGCTAAACCTAAGAAGATGTCTTCCCATAAGTTCAGTTGATCCCATCCGCCATCTCCTCCAGGAACTACCCAAATATTTGTGACTCCTTTAGATGCTAAATATTCAGTATCGTTAATTAATTGTTCTACAGTCATTATAGGATACGATATATTGTACTTTCTTAGTAGTTGTGGGTTATAGTAAAGTAAGACTCCTCTGTGAGCCTCTAATGGTAGTGAGAACATAGTTCCATTGAACATACCTGCTAAAAGTCCTTCTCTAACAGCTAAGTTGAATAAGCCTGTTTGTTGCGCTATTGGAGTGAAATTAACAAAGTCCTTACCTAATTGCGGCATAACCTCTACGTATGACCACATTACAGGCGAGTAGTGTGCCTGGAATGAATTAGGAGGCTTTTGTGCCTCTATCATACCTAATATCACGAATTGTGCTACAGTACCTCCTGCACCTGGAATTGATGTATAAGATACCTGGTATTGTGGGTATTGTAATGAAAAGTTACCTGCTATCCATTTTAAACCAGGCGGATCTTCAGGTCCCCACCAGTTTAAGAAAGAGAAAGTTGTCACCGAAGGTGTTGTGGTTGTTGTTGTCACTGGAGGAACAGATGTTGTGGTTGTCGGCTTTCTTGTTGCATAGTAAGCAGCTACTCCACCTACGATAATTACGACGATAATTACGACGATAATCCCATATAATGCCCCTTTACTCAGTCCTTTTTTTCTGTCTATCATAAAGAATACACCACCTCATACTGGATTTCTGCATTATATTATATAAATGGAAGTATTTAAGTAATTATGATTATATAAAAAATAAGAAATATTAACAATAAGAAAGTATACATAAAATTATAATGCTATTATTTAAATCTGCTTCTATTCTTTTTAAACACATTTTTTATTATAATAATAAAAATCAAGGAAATAAAGCAGGCATTTTAACTCATTATGTTCGAAGGGAAAACTTTTAACCACAGATTTTCAAAATTTTAATTGCCCAGAAGGGCGTAAGTAAATAGTGTGAGGAATGTAATCTTGAGTGAAAGTAATCGTAAGGTTTCGGACCTCCGTGAGGGGGAAGATAATGTATCTATTAAGGTTAGGGTTTTGAGTGTTGACGAACCAAAAGTCATCCACACAAAGAGAGGAGACAGAACAATAAGCGAAGCCATAGTTGGTGACGAGAGCGGTAGAATAAAATTAACAATGTGGGGTAATCAGGCTGGAAAGATTAATGAAGGAGATGCTGTAGAATTAAAAGGTGCTTGGACTACAAGCTTTAAAGGAGATGTTCAATTAAACATAGGTTCTCGTGGAGAAATCAATAAAATAGACGAAGAAGGCCTCCCCAAACCAGAAGAAATACCAGAGAGCACGCCAAAGGCATCTGAATCAAGCTCAAGGAGCTATGGAAGATCAAGAGGAGGATATAGAAGAGGGGGGAGAGGAGGATATAGAAGAGGGGGATACTCTTCTTCCTTTGGAGGTTCTGGAGAGGAAAGCGATAGTAGCGAAGATGAAGAGTGAAACCCATTTAATAATTATTATTTAATTTTTAATTTTTATTAAATTATTTATTAGAAGTATAATACAAAGTTTTTAATCTGTAAAACCATAATTCGTTATGAAAAGGTGAAGCGGTGATGCGCCTTTGTGGAAACTAAAGATATAGAAAAAGTTTACATAGGTTTAGTCAACATAAATGACCTTAAGCAACATGAATTAGCAATCGATGAACATATAGAAGAATTGAAAAAATTAATTGTAACCCAAAAAATTATAAGAAAACCAATTATTGCCGATATAAAAACAGGCACAATAATTGATGGAGCCCATAGAACAAGGGCGTTAAAATCATTAGGAATTAAATATATTCCTGCTGTATTAATTGATTATATAAATGATGATAAAATTAATGTTGATAAATGGTATAGAGTTTATGATATAGATTACAAAGATATGATATCTTATTTAAAATCCATGCTTTGCTTTCAGGATATGGAATACTATAGCAATTCAATAAAAATAATCATGTGTAATGATAACAAAGTTGACTCTTATATGCTAATAAACAAATTCGAAAACGAGTTTAAAGAAAGTATAAAAGAAATATCGTTTATAAAGCCTGAAATAAAAAAGGTTAAAAGGAAAGGTATAATAATTGATCCTCCTAAGCTTGAGAAAGAAGATGTAATAAATGTCGCTTTAAAACAAACTCTTTTACCTCCAAGATCTACAAGGCACGTTACATTTTTAAAAAAGATTTATGTAAACTATTCTTTAAAAAATATCTATTAAAGCAAAAGATACTTTAAACTCTTTTCTTTCTTTTATAAAGGGGTGGATACAATGTCGGCATCAGTGCCAAAATACTTAGTTAGAGATGTTATGAAAATACCTACAGTAAACGTGCTACCTACAAAAAGTGTAAATGAGATAGCCAGACTCATGATAGAAAGAGATGTTGGATCAGTAGTTGTAGTAGATGAAAATGGGAATCTTTTAGGTATAATAACCAAAACAGATATTGTAAGAGACGTAGTAGCTAAAGGCATATCGCCTCTTAGTATCAATGCTGGCCAAATTATGACAAAGAATCCATATTATGCATTTGAAGATACTCCATTAGAAGAAGCAGCAAGCTTAATGGGCAGCAAAGGTATAGGACATTTGCCTATATTAAATTCTAAAACACTAAAGCCTGTAGGTATGATTTCAAAAAGAGATATATTAAAGCTAGCACCATATTATATTGATCTAGTATACCAACTAAAAGCAGAAAAGAATAAATAAACCCATTAAAATAATAAAAACTTAGCAATTTTTTATCATAAATATATTATTAAATTATTAAAATCTCAATATCTATTAATATGCGAAACATTATTTACATCAAATATTTATTTTATAAATATGACTTTGCTTCGTTTACTATTCTTCTTATGTTTTTCCAATGGCCCCCTTCCCAATAAACTTGGCCACACCTTTTACATAAATAAAAAACATTATATGTTTTCAATGCTCCAGGAGGTACCCTACTTTTAATTAAATTCTTATCCGTAATCTTAATTAATTTTCCATTACATTCAGGACACCTACTTTTTTCAGGATTTAATTCTAAGTCTATCAATTTTTTGGAGTAGAGTTCAGCTAATATCTTAGGCATTTCTGCAGATTCTACAAGATACGCATCTAAATTCAGTTTTTTAGCTTTATAATATAAGACTTTGTCTCTTGTAATTATTGTTCTCTTACTTTTAATGGCTATTTTAATTATTTGTCCATCAGAATAATCTCTTGAATATATAACATCGTATCCTAGTATCCTTAGCCACCTTGTTAATGTGCCTAGCATTGCATCTGTTATATATTGTTGCATTTTTACCTCCTTTACTATAATCTTTTTAGCAAACTTATTATACATAAGCTCTTTTTAAGCTTTAATTCTCTTAAACTAATTTTAGTATGAATTACAACAAAATTCAAATAAGCTTATATAATAATAAGCATATAAAAAATCTTGCAAGGTAAAAAACAATGCTAAGCCTTAATCAAATTATAGTGATTTTAATCATAACAGTTTCCATATTTCTACTGCTATCAAGAAGATTAAGGCATGATATAGTTGGAGTTGTAACAATGATAGCATTAGTATTAACTGGTTTTATTTCGCCTCAAGAGGCGTTAAGCAATTTTGCATCAGTTACAATAATTGTACTCATATCTCTTATGATAATAGCCGGTACCTTGGCGGATTCCGGCCTCTTAGAGGTTTTAGGAAATTATATCACATCAAAAGTTAAAAATGAAAAAATTATATTGCTATTATTACTTTCTTTAACAGTTATTGCATCAGGTTTTATTAGCGATGTAGCGTTGCTTCTTGCCTTTATACCATTAATATATTCTATTTCATTAAATCTTAAGAAACCTATATCAAGATATTTACTTCCGTTGGCTTATGCCTCGATCTTAGGAGGGCCAACGACATTAATTGGAACTTCAACCAACATTGTTTTAGATAACGAATGGTATAATAAGTTTGGCTATAACTTAAATTTTCTGCAATTTGCAAAAATAAATTTAATTTCCTCTTTTATAAGCATATTAGTATTAACTTTTTTAATCACTCCTTTCTTGGGTAGAAAAAGGAAAGAAGTTACGTCATTAAAAGAAATAACTGTGCAAAATTATATTATTGAAGTACAAGTTACAGGAGATAGCGATTTTATAGGAAAATCTCCTAGGAGTATTGAGAAATCCTTTGGTGTCAAAGTTTTAAGGGTTATTTCACCTTGGAGATTTATTGGCGAGAGAAGAGAGCTTAGAGAAGGAGATATTTTATTATTAAAGATTTCCCCTTCTCAACTTCCTTTAATATTATCTTCAAAAGGTCTAAAAATTTCTCAAAAACCAATGGAAGGAAAAGAGCAGTTCTTTGAACTACTAATAACAGGATCGTCAAAACTAAGAGGAAGGAAAATAAAGGAAATCGACTTTGAATCGTATAATGTATATGTAATTGGAATTGCTTCTGCAAATTATATAACCAGAATTTATGATTATGTTCTAAAGCCTGGAGATGTTTTATTAGTTCAAGGTTATGAACCTGATGTTGCGAAATTCGCCGATTATTATGATTTATTACCAATAAATAGTAAGGGGTTAAAGGCCTTTGATAAAAGAAAAGCAATATTTTCTTTAAGTGGTTTAACTATAGCAATAATAGCAAACAGCTTTGGCTTAAATATGGCTTTATCTTTTTTGGTCGGGGCATTAATATCATCATTCAGCGGATCTTCTACTATTAGAAAAATGTATGAATATGTTGAGTGGCCATTAATAGTTTTTATAGGAGCATACTTATCTATAGGCCAAGTCATGGTTAAAAGCAACCTTTCTGCAATGGTAGGAGGACTTATACATAACTCTGTTCTCATTTTATTTTTGTTATCTTTATTACTTAGCAACACCGTTGGCTACGTTACAGCTGCAATAATCCTTGCCCCAATAGCTTTATCTTTTACCAATCCCTTAACTGCTATAACAGTTTTAGCTATGGGCGTTTCTTCTCCATTTTTAACTCCATTTGCTCATCAAGCAAATTTAATTGCATATGGAACAGCAGGATATAAAAATAAGGACTTTTTATTGGCCGGGTCAATTGTGATATTAATAAAGTTCTTTGTTACTTTTTACTTTTTAGGGTTAATAATATAGAGCTTAGTTCTTTTTGAATTCTTAGCTATGTAATCTTCCATAACTTCAACTCCAATTCCTGGCTTTTCAGGAGCTGTAATGGTTCCATCCTTATTTAGAATCCAAGGAGGCTCAACTATATCTTTTTCAAAGTATTTTTCACTAGCACTAATATCATTAGGATATTTAACTCCAGGTAACGTAGCTGCTGAAACCAAGTGACCTCTTCCTATTCCGGTTTCTAGCATGCCTCCTATCCAAACGGGTCTATTAGCTATCTTATACCAAAAGTCATGAATCTTTAAAACTTCGCTAAAGCCTCCAACCCTTCCAGGTTTTATATTTATTATCATTGCAGAACCTAGTTGATACGCTTTTCTTGCATCATTTACGTCCTCTATGCTCTCATCTAAGCATATAGGCGTTCTTAAATGTCTGGCTAATTCCGCATGGTCTACTAGATCTTTCCAATGCAATGGTTGTTCTATCATTAACAAATTATAATTGTCTATTTTTTTAAACAACTCTATATCAGTTAATTTATATGCAGAATTCGCATCCACATGCAAAGGTAGATCTTGACCAAATTCCTTTCTTAGCCTTATAATTGGCTCTATATCATAACCAGGCTTTATCTTAATCTTTATTCTCCTATACCCTTTGTCTAAAAACATAGATACTTTCTTAACTAGTTCATCTGTAGTATTTTGTATCCCAATACTCACCCCACTAACTATGTTTTTATTAACTCCTCCGAGAACTTTCCACAAAGGCTTTCCTTCAATTTTTGCCTTAAGATCCCATAAAGCCATTTCAAGCCCTGCTTTAGCCATATTGTGACCTCTAATATTAGAAACCATTTCATTAAATTTCTCTACATCTATTTCCTCTTCTTTAGAAATTTTCGGTATTATAAAATCGTTTAATACATGCCATGCAGTTTCCCATGTTTCATAACTATACCATGGCCCTTCTCCAGCTACTGATTCAGCCCATCCAACTTCCCCATTTTTCTCTTCTACTCTAATTAATATAGCTGGTCTTTCAATTGTTTTTCCAAAGCTCGTCTCAAAATCTTCCTTTAATTTAACCCACAATTCAAAAAGTTCTATTTTCTTTAACTCCATAAATTAACACCTTTTAATAAGTCTTCTAATTCAGATTTAATTAATACTACGTAACCATAATTTTCTTTATTTCTTGTATAGCCAACAGCTATGTAACCTTTGCTCAAATAAAACTTATACGCCTCTCTAGTATATAGCCTCCATTTTTTAGCTGTTTCTTTATCAATGTTCTTTATTGAAGATATATTAGCCGGTATTGATATCAAAATTACTCTATCTAAACTAAACTCATTTTTTATAGGTGTCTCTATATAACTTTCTTTATTTTCCCCTTTTATTTTTCTATCTAAAGCTATGTATCCACCTTTTCTTATTAATTCTTCGGCAGGTGGCGTTTTAATTTTGCCTTCTATCTTATCAGTCACATATTTGCTTGATACGTACCATTCAGCCTCAAATCTATCAGTTTCTAACCCTTCATTTATTGAATCTCTTATATTGCCATAATAGTTTTCTTTATAAATTCTCCCTATAGCGCCTAGCTTCTCTAGATTAAAATTTAGGTTTAAAGATTGTAAAGGATCGAAAGTCCACTTTATTAAATTTATTCCTAATTTTAATACTTCTTCCCTTTGTTTAATCTTTAATTTATATCCAACATTTTTATACTTGTATTCTTCTAAGACGCCAGTCATATGGCTGTAAAAATATCTACTCTCATTACATCCAACACTCCAACCCATATTAAAACCTACCATATTATTTTTATCAAATGCTCCTAAAATTATTCCGCCATTTTCAACAAGAGCCTTTAACATATGTACTGGGGTTGTTTCCCTATAATCAGGCATCGCCCATGCAGATTTTTCTATTTCAACAACGTTTTCTAATTCATTTACATCCTTTATTTTCCTTATAATTAGTTCTTCCAAAGCCTCCTCCCAAAAAATTTATTATAATATAAATTAAAAAAGTTTAATTTTACTAATACTAAGTTTTAAAAAATATCTTATATAAAAATAACGGGGGTTAAAATGAAATATAGAGTTTTTGGAAAAACAAAAATGAAGATAAGCGAAATTGGTTTGGGCTTTTGGCAAATAGGCTCAACCTCATGGAAAGGCGATATCAAAAAAGCTGAAGAAATTGTAAAGCAATCCTTAGATTCGGGCATTAATTTTTTCGATACAGCAGAAGTTTATGGCAATGGAAAGAGCGAGAGATCTCTAGGAAACGCGCTTAAAGAATTAAAAGCCATAGATTCTTCATTCGTTGCTACCAAAATAGGCGGATTTAGACCTTCAAGTTATTTTATTGAAAAGGGAGTAAAGAGATCTATAAACAATTTAGGATTCAAACCAAATCTCTTGCAACTACATTGGCCTCCTCCTTTATGGATTCCTATTTGCACAGTAATAAGGGGAATGGAAAAAATGATAGATAAGGGATATGTTGACTATATAGGAGTTTCAAACTTTTCAGGGAAATTGTTAAAAGATGCAATTCAATGTACATCTAAATATGAAATAATTTCTAATCAAATAGAATACAACCTTTCTTATAGAGTTGCTGAAATTGATCTATTCCCAATTGCAAAAAAAGAGAACATAGAAATAATAGCTTATAGCCCACTAGCTAAGGGAGCATTAGCAGGTGCTAAGAATCCATACAGTTTAGCGCAGAAATCAGATAAAAGGTTTAAAAGAATAATTAATGATAAAGAACTAATATCAACTTTAGATATGATATCACAAAAATATAACTATACTTGGTCTCAAATAAGTTTAAAGTGGATAATAAATAATAACGCCCTTCCTATACCTGGAACTAGAAATAAAGAGAGAGTAAAAGAATATGCTATGTCATCTAATATAGAGATAAGAGATGAAGATCTTTCTCTGCTCGATAAGGTCTCTATTAAATATGTAAATGTATGGGGTAAAACATATAATAATTTAAAAACAATAAGATATGTGCCATGTATATTGCAATATTTAGGAATAAAATTATCTGGAGGAGCTTGATTATATTTTCAAGATTTTAGCTATAATTTTTAACATCTTTTAACCTTTCCTCCTAAAAACAAGGAGTTACAGTAATAATCCGGTGTTACCAGGGAAGACTGCTAAAGTTTTCTAGAATCATATTTATATTTTAGAGATGAGGGATAAAAAATGATAGGTGATGTAGTTAAAAAATTCTTCGCAAGAGGTCAATACAAAGAGACTGGTCTAAATCAGGGAGAAGGCATAGATTACGATGAAATACTTGCCCAGTTAGGAATTGTAAAAATGGAATTAGACAGAATAAAGACCACAATTATAAACGAGATACAAGGATATTATGAAAAAATGATAGATTCTAAAAGATCAAACGATAATGAAGGAGCTGAAATGAGCGCTGCTGAAATAGTATTAAAAAAGAGAGTTTTAAAGGCAGTATTAGCTTATGGGAATATGATTGAACTTGCTATAAGAAGGATACAAGACACAAGGAGCTTAGAATCAATAGTTAAAGTATTGGCACCATTAAAATATGCAATGAGCTCCATGGATGAATACCTATCTGGCTTTGCACCAGAAGCTGTTACATCTCTAAGCAACGTATTAGAAGAGACTGAAGGGGTCATAAGGAAGACAGGTATAATATCTAATACAATACCTCAAGGAAAGAGCGTTTCAGAGTTAGTCCCAGAGGCTAGCGAGCTAATAACTAGTGCTATTGCAAAAGCACAAAAAGAAGCAGAACAACTTTCACCTAAAGTCCCAGAAACGTTTGACCCTGAAATAATAGAAAGAAAAGTCTTTGAGTATATAAAGGAGAAAAATGGTGTCTTAAGCCTAAAGAAGGCATCAGAAGAATTGGGTATACCTTTAAACATAATTAAAGCAACTTTGTATAGGTTAGAAGCAAGAGGTATAATAAAGGTAGACTTACCAAACGAACAACAAATATAAACAGGCTTTCCCCTCTTTAAACTAATTTTTATAAACATAGTAAAAGAGGTCGGACTATGTCAGAAACAAACCCAGTTGCAATGTTAGAGCAAACAGCTAGGAGAAAAATGCACGAAGCCTTAGATGCAGAAAGAAATAAAGACTATGAAACGGCTATTGATAAATATAAAAAAGCCATTGAAGCTCTTGAAGAAATAATAAGAAATTATCCTGATCACCCTATGTCTAAAATTTATAGAAAGACTATTTATGAATTAAATTTGAGATTAAAGTATTTAGAAAACAAGGCTAGCCAGCCAATCGGGGAAACGATTTCTGATGAAGTGAGAGTTGAAATAAAAGGAGATATTAATGAAAACTTGCCAGACTTCGTTCTCAAAGAAAAGCCAAGCATCACATTTGATGACATAGCAGGTCTAGACGAAGCTAAGAGAGCTATAAGGGAAGCTATAATATATCCAATAAAAAGGCCCGACTTATTCCCTTTAGGATGGCCTAGAGGTATACTCCTTTATGGTCCTCCAGGTACAGGAAAAACTATGTTAGCAGCAGCAGTTGCTAATGAAATTAATGGAGAGTTCATTTATTTAGATGCAGCAAATATAATGAGCAAGTGGCTTGGTGAAGGAGAGAAAAATGTTAAAAAAGTGTTTGATTATGCTAGAAATAAATCAAAAAATGGTGTTCCAGTTATAGTATTTATAGACGAACTAGATGCTCTTTTAGGAATACACACAAATGAAGTAGGTGGGGAGGTTAGAGTAAGGAACCAATTCCTTAAAGAAATGGATGGCCTTCAAGACAAATCAATAACTTTACACGTATATGTAATAGGTGCAACTAATAAACCATGGGCATTAGATGAGCCCTTTATAAGGAGGTTCCAAAAAAGAATTTACGTACCTTTACCCAATAAAGAAGCCAGGTCCAAACTCCTTTCAATGCTAACTTCTAAAATAAAACTTGATGATAACATAGACTTTGATAAACTAGCAGAAATGTTAGAAGGATATTCGGGAAGCGATATTAGAGATGTCGTGCAAGATGCATATATGAGGGTAGTAAGGGAATATTTTGAATCCCAAGACAAAGAAGAATCCGTTAGACCAGTTACTATTGATGATTTTATGGAGGCTATAAAGCAGAGAAGACCTAGCGTTAATAAAGAGATGTTAAAATTATATGAGAGTTGGACAGATAAGTTTAAGGCTATTTAAAAAATTGTTGGATCTTTTCTCAAAGATGCTTCCCAAAATAATATTTCAAAGTTAACGCTATTTCTAAATATATACTTCAATTCATCGTTTAATTTAATAGATTCTAATGAATCTAATATAACTTCTACTCTCTTTTCATATTCATCTGAACCGTAAAAGCTTGCCCATAAGTCATAAACCTTATTTGAAGAACCTTTAACAAATTTGCCTATAAAACTATAACCTACCATACATGGAGTCCACGCAGCAAGAAACTGTTCCCATCCTATATTAGAATAATAATATAAATGCCTTGTATATGCATAATTTACTAAGTTATATCCAACACTATCAATAATTGATTCATCTATATTTAGCTCTTTAAAAACTTCTTTTTCAACCTCTAATCCTCTATCCCTTGTGTTAAATATGGAGTTTAATATGTTAGTTATTATATTAAGAGGAGCTTTACTTGAAGCATTTAATAATGATTTTAACATGATATTAACATATTTTGAATCTTGAATCATATAGTATTTAAAAGAATCTAAAGGTAAAGTTCCATCTTTCATTTTAACAACAAAATCATGTTTTATATATTTTTCCCATAAATCCCCTACACTATTCCTCAATATATCAAAGTTACTCATGCCAATCCCTATTACTACTAAAAATAGTAACAGTTAAATGCTTTGCAAAAATTAAAAACATTCTTCATTAACCATAAAAATATAAAAATTACAAAAAATTTAAATTTCATAATAATTTTTTGTCTTATAACCAGATATAATTTAAACATATATAAAATCGCTTATATTAAATCTAATTATTAAATCGTGATAACAGAACAACAGGTAGAAAAGGGAAGGAGTTTAAAGAAATGGAAAAGGGATTATTTGGGTTTGTAGTTGAAGATGGAGAAAGGCTACGTCTGGGATCTTGAAAGTAGTCATTGAATGCATAGTGTTGGCTAAAACACGTGAGAAGGCCAGAGCCAAGTAGAAACTGGAAAGATCTTTGATTTATTAACCTTGTTTAACCCAGTTATACTAGAGGCGAACCTTGTTTGACCCTCAAGTTAAAGGTTGGCAAGAAGGGTGTCATAATACTACCAAAGTCAATCCGTGAGGCGGTAGGCATAGATGAAGGAGACGAGGTTATCGTAGAGGTAAGTGATGGAATAGTGCTAAGGCCTGTGAGAAAAAATGTTAATGAGCAAGAGCTCAAGGGTTGGCTGAGGAAACATGCCGAGAGGCTAAAGGAGTTGCAAGGCAGGAAGGAACCGAGGCCAGGGGAACTCGCCGAGGCAGATCTTGAAGAGGAGTTCGAGGCTTGAAGGCCTTTCTTGACGCTCCACTCCCAATATATCTTAACACGATCTCTGATCCCAGTAGCCGAGTTCAGTATGAAAACCTCTATATATACTTCACTACAAAGTATAAGTTGTACACCGATGCTCTCGTACTTGATGAGGTTCTTTACATCTCAAAGAAAAAGTACGGTGTCCCATACGACTTGACAGCTGAATTTCTCAAGACTGTAGTGTTTCCCTATGTATCAGTAATAGATCTTGCTGAGGAGGAGTTCAAACAAGCCCTTAGGCTGGTGCTCGAACACGGCCTCAAGCCTTCTGATGCATTGCATATGGGAGCTATGAAAGCTATGGGCATCAATAATATAATCAGCGAGGACAGGGACTTCGATAGGACTGGAGAAGTTAAGAGAATTTGGCTGTGATGCTCAAGGCACTACATAGGCAAAGAGCTTATTAAGAAAACTCCAGACGATGATAATATCACCACTTTTTATGTTATTAAAAAGAACAGTTAATGTAAATTCAGTTAAAACTATTGCGTAATGTAATCATTCAAGAGCATATATAAAAATGGAGAAGCTCTAACACCCAGCATTCTAAATAATAAGGTTTGCTAAAGAATTTATTAATATAAAAA
Organism: Caldisphaera sp.; assembly: GCF_023256325.1. Taxonomy (GTDB): domain Archaea; phylum Thermoproteota; class Thermoprotei_A; order Sulfolobales; family Acidilobaceae; genus Caldisphaera. The sequence continues at coordinate 260 of NZ_JAGDXI010000010.1, read as the reverse complement.
AGAAATCTCAATACCTATTATTTCATGTCACAGCAAATACTATATAGAGTCTTCTATTACCTAAGCGTTGGCAAACTTCCTTAGGTCTTAGAATCTCTTAACATCATTATAAATATTGTATTCAATATATATAAGCTTCACTACTTATTGGAAACTGCTGCCAATGATTTATTTATTGGATTAATAAAGTATAATCCATTATATGCTGACCTCCTCCCTGCCCTGAAGGGCGAGGGTTCCCTCAGGGAGATCATGGGTTT
>NZ_JAGDXI010000022.1 GCF_023256325.1 Caldisphaera sp. | reverse complement strand
TCATCCTAGGAACTTGAGGGAGTATGCAAACTTGAGGATGAAAGAGGCTAGGTTAGTGATTAAGAATGGGAAGGCTTTCCTAAAAGTGGTTTTTGAGAACGGGGAGGAAGTCAGATAAATTAATGACATAATTTATTTTAACCTAGACTTCATTTTCAACACCTAATCTATTTAAGTCGAGCAAAACATTGCTTTCCTCACCATGCAGTTCTCCCCATAATTCATGCTTAAGCAACTCTCTTATTGCAATTCTAATTACCTCGCTTCTACTTGAATAATTACCAGCTTTTACTAATTCATCAATTCCTCTGACATACAAATCAGGCATCTTTACTGTTATCAACTTCATATATAGACCACCAGAGTAAAGTTTATAAGTCCAGAAATATAAGGGTACAAACTTAATTAAATTCTAGAGGTTTATAAACTACTTTTTAACATTACATGAATTTGTTAACAAGTGTTAATTAATTATTTTGACACTATGGTGGTTAAGAGAGTTTTAGGTTCATTCTGCTATAAAGGTTATGGATGATAATAATTAAAACGCTTCTATAGTTCTTAAAATAGTGATAATTAGTCCATGATGTATAAAGTTGAGTTATATCTTGGGATACAATGAGGAATTTTACTAATAATCTTGGCTGTTGTATATTTAGTTTTCAGCAAAGAATTGGAGTGTAAAATATAAATATGCTTCTATTAAGAAATAATAAATAAAGTATAAGGTAGAAAAATATGTCGGAAAGAGTATTTGTAGAAACAGGGAGTAGATTACATGCAGGATTTTACTATGTAGGAAATGAATGGAATATAAATTGGGGTTCAGCAGGATTTTATATAAAAGATCCATCATTTATTGCTGAGTTTTCTTATGGTAATAATGAAATTTTAGGACCAGATTTCATTAACAGAAAGGTAATGGAGATATCAAAACTATTAAATGTTACTGGATATAAAGTAAAGGTTTTATCATATATCCCAGAGCATGTAGGATTAGGAAGTGGAACACAGATAGATCTTGCCATATTTAATGCATTCAGGAGGTTGTTTAACTTAAAAGTAGACAAAATAGACATAATTAGAAAGTTAAATGTTGGAAAGTTTAGCGGAGTAGGTTATTTGTTATTTTATAATGGTGGGTTTGTTGCTGATTCTGGTTCTCCATCAAACACAGAACCAAAGCCGTTAATGCAAATTAAGATACCAGAAAAATGGAGGTTCGTTTATGTTATACCTGAACTTAGGAAAGGATTGAGTTTTAATGAAGAAGAAAATATAATGAAAAATCCATGGAATCCTTCCGAAGGAGTAAAGAAGTTGATGTCGTATGGGTTATTGAGATTAGCTTCCGGTATTGTGAGGGAAGACATCGAAGATGCGTTAGAAGGCCTGAGAATGATGCAAGAAGGAACTGGAATTTATTTTTCGAAAATACAAGGAGGACAATTTAGAGAAGACTTAGCGAAAATAACTTCAGAATTATGGAGATCTAGAATGATAGTTGCACAATCAAGCTGGGGACCAACTTTATATACAATATCGCGTGATAATGAAGCAGAAGGAGATGCCGATCTTATAAGACAAGTTTTACATGAGCTAAGGATAAATGGGAAAGTATATATAAGTGAACCGAGAAACATTGGATTTGCGATTTATTCTTAAGCTCAATCGACTAGATTTAATTAGTTCTGACTCCTCTCCGCCCTGAATAGCGAGGCTTGTTGTCCATTCTTGTCATTAATTTTATTCACTTTATCGCTAGTTTATATAAGCTAAATTTAATGTCCGCTTGGTAATAAACAGGATCATTAAATTCCAGCCAATTATTATTAAATAAATCAAAATAACGATACTGTGAACTTGGAAACATATTGCAATGTTACATTATTTTTATTTAGCTATTTTAGATTTTTCAAATATTTTTATTTAAAAATTATAATATCTAAAATATTAAAGTTAATTTTTTACTGAAAAAGAATGAAATAATATTTCAGACATATAGCTTTTGTAGATACAACGTAAATTTAAATTGCTCTGCAAAACTTAACATTAGTCTGAAAGTGTGGGCTTAGTTTTAGGATGTGAAGCCAGCTATGTATGATAGTGAAGAGAAAAGCATCGATATAGTTAATAAATCTATTGAATTAATGAAGATCTACCCACTTTGCGATAGATGTTTGGGAAGAATGTTTGCTAGGCTTGGTTATGGGTGGTCAAATTCTGAAAGAGGAAAAGCAATAAAATTCCTAATAATAATGCATTTGCACGAAATGCTGAGAAAAGGATTTATTAATAAAGACGACATAAAAGATATTATGATTAATATTGGTCCATTATCGTATCAATTATACAAGAACTTATATGAAGATGAACCAAGTTACAAGAGATGTTATTTGTGTAATGATATTATAGAAGATTTTATAGAAAAAGCTTCATTACAGGTTTCTTATAAAATAAATAGATATAATATTAGAAAATTTTTAATTGGAATAAGGGTTAGTGATGATACTATAGTAAAAGAAGAGTCTATAAAATCGCAGTATAAATTATCTTTCGGAGAATCTATAAAAAATGAATTAAAAAGAGAAATTGGTAAAAAAGTGCAACAAATTAGATCCGAAAGCAAAGCTGATTTTAATTCGCCAGAAGTAGTTTTTGAAATATCATTTCCAGATCTTAATATAAGAGATCAAATAACCTCATTGATTTTGTTTGGTATATATAAAAGAACTATTAGGGGAATAAGCGTAATCGGTCCTACAAGCTTTAATAGCATATTAAGCGATGTAGCAAAAATTTTTGGTTCAGATGAAATAATATTGCATTCTCCAAAAAGAGATGAACATGATTTTAGGAATTTAGGTAAAGGAGCATATATTATAGCTGAAATAAAAAAAAGTAAAGTAAAAGAATTAAATGACAGATTAATAAAAGGTCATAATTCATTAATAAAGATAGAAAACATAGAATTGAAAAGAGGCCAGTTAAATAACTTGCTAACAAATAAAAAACAAAATAGAATCTACAGAGCATTGATTATATGTGAAAATGATGTAAACGATGAATCAATGGATCTTTTAAATAAAAGAAATCTTATGGTTGAGCAAACAGTCAATAGGAAAAAAATCAATGGATTCATAAGAGAAATGGCATGTTATAAGGTTTTTAGAAATGTTATAGAGTGCTTAATATCAATAGATGACCCATTATATATTAAAGAAATAATCGATGGCAGTAAAACTAATCCTAGCGTTTCTTCAATATTAGGAAACAAATGTAGCCTAATCGAAGGAGATCTACTTAGTTTGGAATAATTTATAGTCAAGATTAATTACCAAGTTTAACTTAAGACAAATTTTATTGACTCTTTCAGCTTTGGAGAGTGAAGGTTCTCAGGTCTTGAGGATTACCTCCCTTAACGAGAGCTACTCTGTTTTGTAAAATATGAATATTAGATATTTGTTTCTTTACTTTTTTGCTATCAAAACGTCTTTGTAAAACTTTTTATCTCAATTGGCAAACAAGATTTAGGGAAAATAAATGGAAAATGCCAGTGAATACTTAGGATTATTGTTGCTTTTAATAATTATTGGGGGGTTTGTTTTCAGAGCAAAATATCCAAAGATTCCATCTTGGTCTATTATGTCATTTGCTGCTTCATTAGCTATATTGACAGGGCTTATTCCAATAAATAGCGTTAGCAATGTTATAGATTGGGATGTTATATTGTTTTTAATAGGGATGTTTAGTATTGTAAGCATTGCAGAAAGCTCAGGTCTTTTAGATTATATGGCTGCGAAGCTAGTTATGTATTCTAAGAGTAGACTTTCCATACTTTACTTGCTATCTCTATTCTTTGGAATATTAGCGAGCATAATGGTAAATGATGCTGTGGCTGTTGTTGGGACTTCTTTGTCAGTTATCATAGCAAAGTCATTAGATTTATCTTTTGAACCGGTAGCAATATTGTTGGCATTCTCAATTACTATAGGTTCTACAATGACTCCTTTAGGCAACCCACAAAACATGTTAATAGCTACTCAAACAAATATAAATGCACCTTTGATAATGTTTTTAAAATACTTGGCTATTCCTACAATTATAAATTTAGTTATAACAACATATTTTATAATAAGATACTATAAAATAAAAAATTTAAAAAAGGAATTTTTCATTGGTGTTCCTCAAGAATTTATAAAAAACAAAAAAGATGCTTATATATCATTAGGGGCTGTCATTTTAGTTATAGTGTTCCTTTTGATAAACGATTTCCTTGAACTATATAGGCTTCCTCACATAACATCAATAGGTATTATACCATTTACTATTTCAGCGTTTACTTATATTTTTATATCAGAGCCTAGGCAAATTCTTTCTAAAGTAAATTGGGGTACAGTAGTGTTTTTTATAACCATGTTCATTGCAACACAAGGTATATGGAATTCTGGAGTACTTTATGGGTTATTACACATATTATTGCCTCATATAGCGAAAGGGACTGATAACATATTAAGAATTTCTGCAGCATCCTTAATAATTAGCCAATTAATAAGTAATGTACCGTTCACAAACTTGTTTATAATTTACATGCATAATTTAGGATATACTCAAGCAAGCACTATAAGCTGGATTACTTTAGCTATGGCTACAACAATAGCAGGTAATTTAACCATATTTGGAGCGGCATCAAATATAATAATTTTAGACATGCTGGAAACTAAACACGGAGTAACAATTACTTATAAAAACTTTATGAAAATAGGATTACCTGTAACATTGATTAATTTTGCAATTTACGTTGCGTATATAATAATTTTGTTCTATTTTTGAACCTCTAAAATACTTTAATATATGGATATTAAGGAATTGAAGCTTCTTCTATAAAGGCAAGGTGTTTAGTGAACTGATCTATTTCTCAACCTTAAAGCATGAGAATTCATCAGCTAACACCAGAGATCCCGTCCGTAAGGGCGGGTAGTTTACTTTATTAACAATGTTTTATGTTAAAACCATAAGTTTTAATCATTATAAAATTTAGATGTTCCAAACTTTAGTATATGATAGCAAAAAGTTTACTATAAAACCAAATATAATTCCTATAAATTGCCCTATTAATGGATAAATCTTTAGTAATTTAGTTATAATCTCCATAACGAAAAATATAGTCACTCCACTTGGGCCTACCATTAAATTATACCTAAGAAGTCTAGATATGATTGTTCTTCCTTTTTTATCGCTAAAAGTCCACTTATCATTAAGAATAAAATTGAATAATATGCTCGATTCAATAGCTATAGCACTTGCATAATCATAAAACATCCCTCTATTTAAGAGTAAATACATTATACCTAAGTTAACTGCTGTGCCTAATGCGCCAACTATAGCAAACTTTATTATTCTAGAATTTTTTATTGCATGAAATAAGAATTCTAAAATCTCCTTAGTTCCTAATTTGCTTTTACCTTTAATCCTGTCCTTAAAGGTATATGGGACATCTATGCTTTTAGATTTAGGATTTCTATAGAGAATTTCAAATAAAATTTTATATCCAATACTATTTACTTTCTTCAGATCAATTGAACTCCTTTTAAAAGCAAAAAATCCAGACATAGGATCTGATGTTTTATTAACTTCTGGAACCAAAATTTTTGCTATTAAAGTTGCTCCTTTGCTAATAATTTTTCTTGGTAGACTGAAACCTTCTATTTTTCCGCCTTTTACATATCTCGATGCAATAGAAATATCGTGATCTTTTAGATTCTCAATGAGTTTTGGAATTAATTCAGGTGGATGCTGAAAATCTGCATCCATAACAACTATTATATTTCCATCAGTATTGTTTATTCCTTCTAATACTGCTGAAGATAATCCTGCCTTTCTTTCTCTTTTTACCAGCTTAACGTGATTATTTGCTTTGCTTATTTCCTTTACAATTTCATAGGTTTTATCAGGGCTGTTATCGTCTACAACAACAATTTCATAGTTGTTAATGTTATTTTTCTTTAATGTACTTTCTATATTATTTATTAGGTCTTTTATATTTTCTGCTTCATTATATGTGGGTATTATTATTGATACCTTATCATAACTCAACTTTTTGAACCTCAAATCATAGGATTTAAAAATAATATTTTATGTTTTGTTGAAGATTTTAAAATAAAATAAATTGCTAATTATTCTTAAGCCCATGGTGATGGGCATTTTGTAATTCCTATGAAGTCTTCTAAAGCCTTAGGCTTTATACATATAACACCTGAGTTGTCATCTACTTCTACTATGAAATCTTTTCCAAATTTTTCAATAACGTGCTTTTTAACGTATATATTTAATGGAAGAGTATAATAATCATATTCATATAATTTTCCATTAACATCCTTTTTACCCTTTAATTCCTTTGCTTTAACATGTCTATCTCTTACCATATTAACACCCCATTCTCTTTATAGATTGATTCTGAGTTTAAATTTATAAGCTTTGTTCCTGTTTTTAACTTTATTTGAAATAAATTTAATTATCACTATTATTTTTGTATATACATGTATATAAAAGTTTAATAAGTATTGGAAAAATATTTAAAAATTATTTCTAACTATATTAAATTAATAAGTAAATCTTAAAAAACAGTGTCTAGGCATATATAAGAGGAGATATAATATATAAAGCAAGTAATTTGATATAGGGGGTTTAAATATTGGCAGTAGTTCAAGTGAATAAAAAGAAAGAGAGTGAGCAGGTTCATAAAACTATGCCTGCTCCTGGAAGATTTATAACTGAAGGAAATAAGGCGTATGTAGAGATAGCTGAGAGAAAAATACCCATTGGAGGTCCAATGCCAAAACTTAATGAAGATGAAAAGCATTTGCACTATACGACAAGTTTATGTCCTGTATGTTTAAGATTATTACCCGCTAGGGTTTTTGAAAGGGATGGAAAAGTATTCCTGAGGAAAGTTTGCCCCGAGCATGGAGAGATTGAGGAACTATATTATGGTGATTCGAGCCTTTATACAAAAATGATGAAATTTGAAGAAACTGGCAAAGGCGCTGGAAAAATAAAAGCTTATGTAAGTTTAAATGCGCCATGCCCTTATAACTGTGGATTTTGTTCTATGCATGAGAATCATACAGCATTAGCTAACTTAGTTGTAACTAATAGGTGTAATCTTAGCTGTTATTATTGCTTTTTCTATGCAGAAAAAGCTGGATACATTTATGAGCCTAGTATAGAGCTGTTAAGATTCCAAATAGAACAATTAAAGAAACAAGGAGTAACTATGGCCATCCAAATAACTGGAGGAGAACCTACTTTAAGAGAAGATTTACCAGAAATAATTAAAATGCTTAGAGAAGAAGGGGTAAGACATATACAATTAAATACAGCTGGTATAAAATTTGCTGAAATGTATTTTAATGATCCAGAAGCAGCAATAAATTATTCTAAAACCCTAAGGGAAGCTGGTGTTAATACAGTTTATCTAAGCTTTGATGGAGTCTCTCCAAAAGTTAATTTTAAGAATCATTGGGAAATACCATATATTTTTGAGGTATTTAGAAAATCTGGTATGACTAGCGTTGTATTAGTGCCAACTCTTATAAAGGGTCATAATGACCAAGAAATTGGAGGAATATTAAGATTTGCTGGTAAGCATTTAGATATTGTTAGAGCAGTTAATTTCCAGCCTGTTAGCTTATCAGGTCAACTTAAAAAGAGTGAAAGAGAAAAGATGAGAATAACAATAGCAGATGCTATAAATGAAATAGAGAGGCAAACGAATGGGCAAATATCTAAAGATACTTGGTATCCAATACCTGTTGCTGCAAAATTTGCTAAATTTGTTGAGGCAGCAACAGAAACTGAGCAGTTCTGTATGTCCAATCATCCAATGTGTGGATCTGCAAACTATGTTTTTATTGAAAGAGATGCTAATGGAATGCCAACTAATTTTATTCCTATAGGTGCTTTCTTTGATATAGAAGGTTTCTTAGAATACTTAGATGAGAAAAGAATAGAAATAACAGATAGCATGTTTAAGAAATTACATCTAATAAAAGGAGTACTAGATTTAAGGAAATTTGTTGATGAAAAAAGAATGCCTAAGGAACTTAAATTTAGCAAACTTTTAACAAGCATATTTATAAAGAGAAATTATGATGCGCTTGGACAACTTCACTATCACATGTTATTTATTGGAATGATGCATTTCATGGATTTATATAATTACGATGTAGAAAGAGTAAGAAGGTGCAATATAAGCTATTTAATGCCAGATGGAAGAGTAGTTCCATTCTGTACTTTCAATGTAATGGAATCATTATATAGAGATTATGTGCAGGAAAAATATAAGAAACTGGATTTAAAGTCTAATGAAATGAAATCATTTAATCCAGGTGAAAAATACAATAGATCAAAGTATATAATTAGAATAAACAAAGATCCGCTTTATATAAATGCATACAAAGGTATTATATATTAAACAATGGGTTTTTTGGGATATAATATCCCATATCTTATATTAATCCAATTATGGCATAATTGTTTTATTTCTTTAATATATAATTCTGCTTTGATTTCATCCAGTTCTCCTTTTTCTAAAAAGGAGATCCCCCCTCCAAAAGCAAATGGTGATATAGTTATCCATATTTCATCAACCAAGCCTCTGAATAATAAAGAATAATTTAAATTACCTCCCCCTTCAACCATGAGCTTTTTAATGCCGATTTCATATAATTTTTGTAAGGCTGATTCCATATCTAGGCCTTTATTTTTATTTACTTTAATAATTTTAACACCAATTCTCTCAAATTTTTCTATCTTTTCTGGATCAGAATCATTTGATGTTATAATAATACTTCTTTTAGGATTAGAAAATATCTTTAATGATGTAGGTATGATTAGCTTGGAATCAACAACTATTTTATATGGTGATGTACCTTTAACCAGCCTTACTGTTAAACTAGGGTTATCTATAATTGCCGTATTAGCACCTATCATAACTGCATCATTTATAGATCTCAGATAATGTTGTAGTTTAAAATCATCATCGCAACTAAGTTTAGAGTATTTGCTACTATTTGCTATTTTTCCATCTATTGTCATAGTAGAAAATATTGTAACATATGGTCTTTGCATATTATTGCTCCCTGTTTTAATTATCGATTAGCTATTATAAATAACTTTTGAATTTTTATCTTTATCTTGTTTATTTATGGAATAGTAGGAAATTACTTAATTTTTAGATGTTAACAACCATCATGATAATGAATCCAGATCAATTTCAATCATTATTGTATTATACAAGTTATCTTTTTTTAATCCTCTTTCGATCCTATATAATTGTTCAGGAGCTATATTGAACTTCTTAGCCATAATATATGGAGCTATATTGTTTTTCTTAGCATAAAGATAAACAAGAAGACTTCTAATAGCCATAGGATTTGATAACCTTTTCTTAAATTTTTGATGATTTACTAATATATTTAATATTTTGTTTAGTGCTTTGCTTTTTTTGATCCATTCCGTTATTTCGTTTGGTAATATTAGATCTTTAGGTTTACCTATACCATAAAAAACTATTTTATTTGTTTGTATGCTTATAAAATTATCCATACCTAGCACCTGTATTTATTTTTAATAATAGAGTTTTTTAAGTTATATTTAAAATAAAAAATAAAAGCTTTTTTAAATATATTTTTAATGCTATGACGTTCAATGAACTTCTCTGATTATGACCTTTTAAAATCTTCGTCATCTACATATTATCATTTGATTAAGTTTTTATTATAGATAAGATAGCTTAAACCTTTTAAGTAATAAATTTGCGTCTGGAAATCTAATAATATTGCGATGAATTTGAAAATACTCTCAGTAAAAGATAACGATATGAATTTGCTATGGTATTTAACACTTATTTTAATTAAATATAAATTAATTTTTGATGAGTTTCTATTATAAATTTTCTCAAATAAAATTTTTTAACTCTTTCTCTAAATAGAGTAAATGGTGAGCATAATGTCAATTAAAGATTTATTTATTAGCCCAAGATTTAATATTCTTCTTATAACTGCATACGTAGCTATAGGTTTACTAGTTTCTCCATTAATTCCTGGTATAAACTGGTTACAACCTGGAGATTTTAGCGAAGCGGAGGTAATTTATTATCATGGCATAATGTTACAGTTAACTGTTTTAGGTATAATTATAGCAGCTTATATTACAAAGTTTCCTAAAAAATTGCAATTAATATTTAATGTAAGTAATATACCTTTGATGATCTTAAATATCTTGGGAATAGGATTTTCATATCCAGCTTGGGCAATATCTATTAACAATGCCATACAAGGCTTAAGAGATGTTTGGATTTTATTACTTGCTATAGCTTTATTGATTGGTTTAATTATTTTTCCTTTTTTAAATGTTGATACAAAAAATATATTTAAGAAAATGTGGAGTGCCTATTCACTTCTAGTTGTAGCAACAGCATCATCATTAATAGCAGGTATAATGGGCCTAACTGCAGCATGGGGGGAGTACTTGAACTTTTTAGGAGCACCTGGATTTTTTATGAGACTTATTAACGATTGGGGAGGAACTTCAACATTTTTAAGTAATGTTGTAACATCGCATTCGCATGAAATGCTTCCAGCATTGGGAGCAGCAATTGTGGCTGTTTTTGGAATTTCTCTAAATTATAGTTCATATAAGGGAATTTCTAAAAGAATAATAGATGTGGGTATGATAGTTGCTATATTTGGAGTTATATCCATGACTACGATTTATATAATATCATCCTACGGTACATATGTTATTCCTACTATCGGGTCATTTGGTCCCCAAGGCGTTAATGGTATTGCATTTGATGATTCACAGACTGGGATAATTGGATGGGGTGCTTTAATAATAGCTGTAGGTCTAATAGGTTCAGGAGTTTTATCTTCAATGGTATCAACTAAAAGATATTTATCAATCCTAGAAATATCAACATGGCTTGCCACAATATTTGTTTTAATAGGTGTTGGATATCCGATAGAGCTTAACGAAGCTTTCTTCGGATTTGGAGTGAATGGAACTCCACCAACCGGAGGTCCTGGATTTATTTACGATGATTTATTTATGAGAGGTCATTTGGTATTTGCATTTTTCTTAATGCCAATACTAGCAGGTATAATTGCTTCTGTAATTGCCATTATGGAAGATAAAGACGTATCGCAGATAGCTTCAAAAATACTTCTTGGTTTAGGATTAACTGGTATCATCTTAGGAGTATGTGGCTTATTGGTTTACATGATTTCCAGCGGTATAGGAGAAATATTGGCAATAGGAATCTCACTTATTATAGTTTCCCTTTTTGCGATTCTATATATAACTTTTAAATTATTAAAAATATAATTTTTATTACTTTTTTATTTGTTATGTATAATATATTAAAAATAAAAATGTTGTTATAAAAATAATATTTAAACTCTTTTAAATCCATAATATCAGGATAAAAGAAAACTGGGGATGAATTTGGCACTAAAAAATAGGAGAGACTTGCCCGACGTAGGAGAAATAGTAGTTGGTACAATAAAAGAAGTTCATGATTTTGGAGCTTATATGGTTATAGATGAATATAATGATTTAAGAGCTTTTTTGCCATGGAGTGAAGTTGCTACAAGAGCATTAAAAAATATTAATGATGTTATTAAAGAAAATCAAAAATTAGCAGTTAAAGTTATTAGGGTTTATAGAAATAAAGGCCAAGTTGATGTTAGTCTTAAAAGAGTAAATGATAATGAGAGAAAAAGAAAAATGATGTATTGGAAAAGAACCTTAAAGGCAATAAATTTGATTTTGATGGCAGCAAAACAAATTAATAAGTCTGAAGATGAGGCCTATAAAGAAGTTATTTGGAGATTAGAAGATTATTTTGGAGATGCTATGGCTGGACTTGAAAACGCGAGTTTAGAAGGTAAGGAAGCCTTAAGGAGAGCCAAAGTACCAGCAGAATGGCATGATGTTTTGTTGGATTATGCTAAAAAATATGTTGAAATTAAACATGTTCAAATTAGTGTATATGTGAATTTAAAATCTATGGATCCAGATGGTATAGATAAAATAAAGAAAATACTTCTCGATATTAAGGATGAGGCTAAGAAGCATGAAGGTATTGATATAAAAATATATGCTATAGGTTCTCCAAAATATAGGATAGACTTGATAGGGCCAGATTATAAAACATTAGAGAATGTTCTGGATAAGTTAAATTCAAAGGCAGAGAAAATGGCTAAGGAATTAAAAGTAACTTATTCATTTGAGAGAATTAAGGGGCAATAAAATGAGATGGCTCATGAGAAAATGTGTTAATTGTAAAAAATATACCTTAAATCAAGATAAATGTCCGTATTGTGGTGGTCCTTTAAAAGTGCCCCATCCTCCTAAATATTCTCCAAGCGATAAATACGTTGAATATAGATATAAATTAAAATATGAAATAAAAGGTTAAAAATTATGAGTTTTAAGATTTGCTTTTCTTACAATGGACAGAATCACCTTAAGTTCTTAAGGGTTACAGCCATTTATGGATACTACTTTTCTACCTTTCTCTGAGCATCATGGGGGTTTTCGACTAAAACATGATGTTTAGCAAGTTATAAAAAACTTTACCCACTTTAACTTTCCGTTTAGCTAAAGTTTTTGCAAATATTGTATTAATTGTTCGGCTGCTTCATCAGCTTTGTTTTCTTTATTTACAACTATGGATACAGTTGATGCATAATGCACTGCACTGGCAAACGATGCAGACCTTGCATATTCCATTAATTTTTCAATATCTCTTACAGTTCCAAAGTCGGATCTGTTTCTAGAGGTATCCTTTGTTTGTCTATTATAAATTTCATTAGCATCAGCTTCAATTACAGCAATCATGTCAGGTTTTAACTCATCTAACACATGCTTTGGAAGTCCTGGTAAGTATCCTGAAGAAGTCTTAACTATAGCATGAGTATCTATTAATAAGAATTCTTCTTCATTCAATTCCTTAAGGGACTCTTCAATTATTCTTTTTGCTGCTAATTGCTGTAGTTCGAGTTGTTTTCTTAGGCTTAAATGCCTCATCTCATCTCTATTATTTACCAGTTTCTCTTTAATAGCAGTTTCGAGCATAAAAGTTCCAAAGTTAACAACTTTTATCTTTAAATTCAATTTTTTGGCTTTTTCTTGTAAAAGAGACAAGACCGTGGTTTTTCCCACACCAGGAACGCCTGTTACAATTATTACTTTGAACTTGTTCCTTAAATAGCTCATTACTTTTCACCCATAATTCTTTTAATTAACGGGTATGCCTCAAGCGCTCTTTCGTAACTAATCATGGAATAGTACTGGTATATAATTCCTACTGCTAAAAGTATTCCTGCCCCTGTTCCAAACGAGCCAAATATTGCCGCAACTATAGCAATAGCTCCCACAATTAAGCTGCTTAAAACAGTTAATGGGTAAATATATTTAGACAAAACTGATTCAAGGATTTTTGGATTTCTTCTCATTCCAGGAATTTCTAATCCTCCTGATATTAGCTGTTCTGCTTGACTGCTAGGATTAAGTCCTGCAACTTCTACCCAAAGATATCCAAATAAGATCGATAAGACTAACCAAGTTATTGCAAAAACAATTGTTTTTAACGGGTTTATTGATGCACTAATAATACCGTTCGGCGGCGATAAATAATAGACAAGGCCTGCATAACCTTTGTAAATAATAGAGTTTAATCCTAAGAATCTTTCTAAAGGTGTTTCAAATAATTGTAAATCTGCAACTAATATTGCTAATAATAAAATGGGTATATTGGTAACATATATAAACTGGAGAGGTATCCTACTTCTAATACCTCTTAACCTAGATGAAGTTACAGGTATTTCAACTCTCATACCATTTAGGTAAACAAGTAAAATTATTATTGCGAATGTGGATAGTAGACCAGTTAAATCTGGAAAACCGTTTGGCCTTGCAAATATCAGTAAATTTCTATCTATAATTAAAGCTGGAATAACGCCGAAATCCATAGCTATATGAGGTATAAAGCCGAACATATCCCATACAACAGTTTGCGCAACTCCGGCTAATATGAATAAGCTTATTGCGCTACCAAGTCCCCATCCTTTTTGTAATGCCTCGTCCATTAATATCACTAGATACGAAGCAAGTGTAAGTTGAATAACTATCAATATTTTTATAAATATTGATGGGCTATAACCTACTGGGAATAATTCTCCGCTAAGCATTACTACGACGCTTTCAATAATTGCCAAGAAAACAGCTAGAGTTTTCATAGCTCCTGTAAATTTAAGCTGATCATCAGGATTTGAAAGATCTATATCAATTATCTTCGCTCCTGCTAGAACCTCTAATATTAAGCCTGAAGTAACTATAGGACCTATACCTAATTGCATTAGTGTCCCAGCACTACTTGCAAATATGATGTTTTGTAAGGATATTGTACTTGTTAAGGCTTGCGTTGGGACGCCATATAATGGAATATTAGCCATAATTAAATAAATTACCAATATTATGCCAGTCCAAGCGAGTTTTCTGTATAGAGTTAGCTTTTGTTTCGGCTTCTTCATTGTAGGTAAGTAGCTTGACCAACTTGCCAGGATATCCAAGACACCCAAGTTTTTGCACCACTAGCTTTATCTAGGATTTTCTGGGAAAAGGGTATATTTAAGCTCTTTCTGTTTGGTAAATTATAATGTCAATCATAGTATCAAAAAATAATGATAAACTATTAGTAGTATAGATATATAAAGGGAAACTAAATATAAATTTTATGAGGTGTAAAAAGTGACCTTCAGAAGAATATCTGTAATAGGGAAAGTTTTTGAAAAAAGGAATTCTGCTGTTGTTATGGTTGAGAATAAACCGATATTAATTGTGAAATACAACAACTCATTATATGGTATGGACGCCATTTGTTCACATATGGGTTGTGGGTTGCTTACAGATGTTACTGATAATATTGCAACATGCCCATTACATGGAGCTAAATTTAATGTTTTGAATGGGGAAATGATAGCACCTCCTCAAATAAAACCAGAGGTACCATGCGAATTCAAAACAGACTCAAAGACTCCTTTAAAAACATATAAAGTTAGGATAAATAATGAAGGGTTTGTAGAGATAGATTTTTAAATATAATAATAATTGATTTCATAAAAAAGATTTGTTCTTTGTAGATATAATATAAATTAAATAAATAAAATTCTTATAATTAATTACGAACCTTTCATAGCACTTAAACATGTATTAAGGTGTGAATTTAGTTATTTCTTTAGGTAATTTAGCTAAGGGCACATAAAAAGAATGATTTAAATACTTTTATTTTTATCTAATTTTATTGCAGAACTTAGAAAGGGGTTAAGAAAATGGTTAATATAGAGGCAGAGGTTAAAAGCATAACACAAAGTAAATTACAAAATGCTAAAATAGTTACAGCATCTAACGAAAAACAGCAAATAAATTTCGACTTAGTAGGAGATATATTGAAACTTTCTGAAGGAGATAGACTTGAGATAATTGTAGATAAGAACAAACCTGAAAATATAGACGTATATGATTTTTGCGGACATGGATATTTGGTAAAACCAGAAAATGAATCAAAAATTACAATTCTCTCTTTGTGGGGTATTATATTTCAATTCGATCCGCCTATAGGTTTAGATGAAAATACTAAATATTATCTATGTTTAAGGAAAATTTAGTTCTCATAAAGAAACGGAAATTTTCCATATTAAATCTCCTGCATAATGTAGATTTTCAATAGCTTTGCCTTTAGATTTTTGATTTATAAGTTCTTCAATTTTTTTGCTAGAGTATAATGTTTTGCCTACCATTACAGGAACTTCTTTTTCTTGGTCAAATGATGCTATTATCGAATTTTCATTAAATTCTCCTTTTACAGATTTAATCCCGGGTAGCATCAAATCAGCCCCTCTTGATACAGCATTTGTTGCCCCTCTATCTATAATAACTCCATTAATCCATTGATAACCTCTCTTTATCAAACAAAGTAAAGTAGGAAACATTAATCCATTTGCCTTTACAACGCATGGAATTCCATTATCTAAGTAAATATCTATGTTTTCATAGCTTGCTATCTCTACTTTCTCCCATTGCATGGGAATTTTTGGAAACTCTCTAATTATTACTTCTTTTAATTCTTTTACTTCTTTTTTTGATAAAGGGTGTCTTTTAGTAATTCTAATTTTTTCTGACAATTTAATATCCCCCATTATTTTGTTTGTAAGGTAATGTTTAAAATTTTATGAAAAATTCAAAGCAAGATTAGAATAAATTAGAATATTTCTTTTCCAGATTTGATAATCTTTGCAGCATCTAGTGCAAAATAAGTTATAATCATATCGGCCCCAGCCCTTTTTATAGATATTAGAGACTCTATGATAGATTGTACTTCATCTAATAAACCATTTTTAACAGCGCTTCTTATCATAGCATATTCGCCGCTTACATTATATGCTGCCAAAGGTATTTCTGGATAATATTGCTTAACAAGTTGTATAACATCTAAATAGAGAAGGGCAGGCTTAACCATTATTATGTCTGCGCCCTCTTCTATATCAAGCCTTACTTCTTTTAATGCCTCTTTTGCATTTCTTGGATCCATTTGATAGCTTTTTCTATTACCAAATCTTGGAGCAGAATCAACAGCTTCTCTAAACGGGCCATACATAGAGCTTGCATATTTAGCTGAATAAGCCATTATACCAACATCGCTAAAACCTGTTTCATCCAATGCTTCTCTAATTGCTTTTACTTGACCGTCCATCATACCCGATGGAGAGATGAAATCTGATCCTGCTTGCGCCTGGGAGATTGCTATTTTTTGATAAACTTTTAATGTAGAGTCATTATCTATAATGTTACCTCTTTTGGAATTTAAGGGGATACCACAATGGCCATGAGTTGTATATTCACATATACATAGATCAGTGAAGATTATTGGATCCCATCCAATTTCTCTTCTTATATTTCTAATAGCCATCTGAACTGGTCCGTCTGGAGCATATGCTCTTATACCATCCTCATTCTTAATTTTAGGTATACCAAAAATCAAAAATGAGTGAATGCCCAAATTAATTGCTTCATTTATATAGTTTACAAAATAGTTTGAATCTGGAGGATAAGTTAGGTGTCCCTCTAGTCCTGGGGTTTCTATAGGTTTATCTATAGACTCATTAACAAATACTGGAAGTATTAGCTTTGATGTATCTAGATAGGTCTCAGAAATTAGGTCTCTTAAATATCTTATTGATCTCAATCTCCTCGGTCTTATTCTTGGGAACGATGCCAAATATATCACCTCATATTTCTCTTATAATATTCTATTATTAATTCTGATATTTCACCTTTGTATGAATCATGCATTAAATTAAATATAGGCCTCATAGATTTTTTGGTAAAGCTTTCGAATGCTATTCTCAGAGCATCATCTAAATTCATTCCTTTATTTATATTTTTCTTAGTTTGTTCTATTTCATTTTTAATAATAGAATCTATATACTTCATTATTTCTGAGATACTTTCATCGATATACCTTTTTCTCAAATAGTCAATTAACTTTCCTGTTTCCTCTTCTATTATTTTTTCTACAAGAGGTATTTGGCTCATCCTATGAGTAAAGTTTTCTTTTACTATCTTTTCTACGCTTTCTAAATTATAGACTGTATCGCTTTCTAAAGCATTAGGCGTGGAAATGTCTATAATCAAGTTATTGTTGTTTAATAATTCTTTTAAAAAGTCAAAAGGCCCTCCTTTAATTGCAATCAAAACAATATCATATTTTTTGTTAACTATTGAATTAAGATCCTCTATTTCAAAATTGCACCTATTATTTATTAGCATCTTTGCTTTTTCCTTAGTTCTATTGGCTATTGTAATTAATTTGGGATTATATTTTGAGCATATATGATCAATCATTATTTTGGCAGCATTGCCTGCTCCAATTACTGCTATTTTTTTATTATCAAGAGTGCCTAAGATTTTTGATCCAAATTCCACTGAAGCTTGGGGATATCCCAGAACTCCCTTTGATATATCGGTTTCGTTTCTAACCCTTTTACCAACTATTATTGATTGATGGAAGACTGAATCAAGCAATTTGCTTGAATAACCCATATTTTTTGACTCTTCCCATGCGTTTTTGACTTGAGATAATACTTCAGTTTCTCCTATAATTGCAGATTCTATTCCAGAAGATACTCTAAATAAATGTATCGCAGATTCTATTCCCGAATATTTATGAAGGTATTTAGTATAAATACCTAGGCTTTGATTTAACTCATCTAGTAGAACATCATCATTTGTTGAATCAACATATATTTCAAATCTATTGCATGTTGAGAGTATCACTAACCCTTTTACTATATTGAATATGTTATTATAAATTTTTTCTTTAATTTCACCGAGCTTTACTAAATCGTAGAAGCAAGAATCTTTGTATGTTATTGAATAAAGCTTTAAATTATTTATGTCGTATTCTTGGTTGTTCATCACATGCACCTACAAGACTTTAACAATCATCTAACATTAAGCGCATTTTATATAAAAAATTTATTTTAATATATACATTTATATACGTTCGCTTATAAAAACATGCTTTAGTTTTATTTTTGAAAAATTATTTTATTTATTAGGTGGTAGCTAATGATAATAATATATCACGATCCAGGAAATGAAAATGAAGCAGAAAAGTTTCTAAAATTAATGAAAGAAAATAATATAGAAGCAACTATAATTCCAATTTCTAAAATTAATGAGTTAATACCGAAAGCTAATGAAATAATAATTTCCTTGATACCTTTTAGAGGAGGGCATAATGAGAGTATAAAAGAAATAGCAGATCGTTACAATGCTAAATATATAAAAATACCCTTAGAGATGATATATGTAAATTTGAAAAAATATTTAAGCGATAAAAAATGTAAAGATGTTTGCTTTTTATATTGGAATGCTAAAAGGTTTGTAGAGCTTCAGGAAGAAGATTTAGATAAGATTAGGCAAGCAATAAAAAATGAATTAGGCATAGAAAGCTATTCCAATTGTGAAGAATGCCACGATTGCTTTATTGCATTAACATTAATGAAAGGTAAAATTTCTGAAAAAGCGCTTAGTTATTATAAAAATTGTAAATCGAATTTTGTCTTAGAAGATATATTAAGTGTAATAGAAGAAGACTTAGTTAAATGGATTAAGAGTATAAGGGATGCGGGGGGTGGGGTTTGAACCCACGCAGGCCTACGCCAACGGGTTCTGAGCCCGTCCCCTTTGACCAGGCTCGGGCACCCCCGCGCCATCTTCCTAGCTATTGTCGGGTTTCTTAAAGGTTTGCGTGCAGTCCTGCACGTAAAAGGTCTGCAAAGCAATCACTTCGTAAAGCATTTTAAGCGTTCTGACAGCGACGCGCTGGGAAGAGGGACTCTAATTGGGAGTGCTTGACGCCTTATCCAATATCTCGGAGTACCTGCCAACGGTATCAAAGCCCTCGCAGAAGTTAAGCTTGACCAGGAGACTTGCCTGGACAGGTATAGTGTTGGTTCTATACCTTATAATGAGCAACATACCCCTTTACGGGGTTCCGATACAGGCTACCGCCGCGACCACCGTGACCCTAGAGAACATAATATTCGCGAGCTCTGTCGGGACGCTCATGCAGCTTGGCATAGGCCCAATAGTGACTGCAGGCCTCATCCTTGAGGTGTTGGCTGTTGCAAAGCTGATAGACATAGACCTGACCGACCCTGAAGACCAGGTCAAGTTCACGGGCGCGATGAAGACATTGGCAGTGATATTTGCGGTGGCGGAGGCCGTAGTTGTGACGCTCAGCGGGATGTTCTGGCCGTCCGGTATGACCGTCAGCCCCCTGACGAAGGCGCTGGTTGTACTTCAGCTGGTAGCCGCGAGCTACCTAGTCATCCTCATGGATGAGGCCTTGCAGAAGGGCTGGGGGCTGGGCAGCGCCATAAGCCTGTTCATCTTAGCAATGGTAGCTCAGACCGTGGTCTGGGACATGTTCGGCTTCGTGCCCAGGCTCGCCGTGGACTTCGGCGTTGTCCCGGCGCTGATCTATGACAGGGACCCGTTAATCGTGTTCACGAGGGCCAAC
>NZ_JAGDXI010000011.1 GCF_023256325.1 Caldisphaera sp. | reverse complement strand
TTATATTTATTATAAAATTTATTATCTTTGATAAAAAGAAACGTTACACCTTATATTTCTATTTAAATAAAGTTTTTGAATTATGGCTTTGCTAGCAATTTATAAAGCAAATTTAATTGGATCAATTTATATACAGTTAAAATCAAATTATATTGAAAAATTTTAATTATGTTTAATATTTGCAAAATAAATAGATATAGTTAATACCTTCCAGCTAAAATAAAATAGCTGGGGGCTAAGGATTAATGAAAGCAAAGGATCAAATAAAAGTAGACATCGATAATAGTAAAATTGTTGTAGATGGAAGGAATTATGACGCAACCCATGTTTTAATACAAGGAGGTCACCAACTATCAGGCGAGATAAATCCATCACAAGTCAAATTAACAATAATATTTGATGATACTCCACAAGTAGAACCTGCTATGGAAGAAGCAATGAAAGTAGTTGCAAATGGCTCAGAATTTTTTATAGATGTTTTGGGTGAAAAGACAAAAAATGAGGCAGAAACAGAAGAGGGATACATTCTTTCAGGTGATGTAGTAACTATAAAATTTGAGTCCGATGAAAATGGAGAGGATTTATTAATAAAAGTGCCAAAAGTAGGTGCACTTAGAACGAACAAGCTATATATAGACCTGGAAGGAGAAATTTCATCAAATATAATGATACAACCTTTTATAATAGGTGCAATAAGTGTTAGAGGCCCAATTAAAGTTAAAGTCCAAGTATCGGGCGATTCAATAAGAGTATTGAGGGAGGATTATAAAACAAATAATGAAGAAAAGAAAATTGTTAGTGAATCTACAGCCCAAAATTCTTAATTAAAATATTTTAATTAGGAGTCTTTTATAGGGGAGTTAAAAATATTGTAAATAAATATTTTTGATTTATGTTTAATTTATATCATCATTAGGAGATTCTTCGAGCTTCTTCATTACTACAGGATTTTTGACTTTGTTTAGTTCTTCTTGAGGAACATATTTAGGCAAGCTATATCTAGTATGAGTTAGCTCTGCAATTTCATTTTTAGCCTTAAGCCCGCTTAATATTCTCCTTAGCCTATCTTCTCCAACAATTCCTTGAAATATAATTTTTAGGTCTCTCCAACTGATAGGGGTTTTTGCTTCTTCTAATACATCTAATACTAATTTTTCTATATCTGAATCATCTAGTGCTGTTGTGACACTAAGCCCTGATTCATCAACTAAAGATGATTGAAGATTTTCATATTCCTTAAATATTTTAGCTCTGATAGATTCTATTAGTTCCTTTTTGTTTTGGTCGTCAGTAGATAACGGCATTTCGCTCACCTCTTTATCCTATATATATAGAATAACCAAGGTATATAAAGTATTATATATGTTTTAACTCTTATACCTATTAAAATTTTACTTAAATAATTAAAATTTATTTTACTTATTATTATAATTATAAAAGTTAAAAGCATTACAAGAGATCGAAAGAGTTAAGCAAATGTGTTACAATCTATTTGCACTTAAATATTTCATGAGAGTTCACGTCTCTATCTACAACGCATCCAGGATATATTAATGCATATGGACCTATTTTCTTCCCTGGTAATATTGATACATTTATCCCTGTTTGAGCATGTTCTCCTATTATAGAACCTAATTTTTCCATACCAGTATCTATTATATCTTCTTTAACCTTCATTTTTATAGGTTTATGATCAAATCTTAAATTTGCGGTTATTGTACCAGCACCTAGGTTTACATATTCTCCCACTATACTATCTCCAACATAGTTAAAATGAGGTAATTTTGCGTGGTTCATTATTATAGATCCTTTGACTTCTACAGAATAACCGACGCTAGAATTATCAATTAATATTGTATATGGCCTTATATGAGATGAGGGTCCTATTGATGTATTTCTAGATATGAAAGCGGGTCCTTCTATAACTGTATAAGGCTTTATTTCTGCATTTTTATCTATAAATACGTTACCTTTAATTATAACTGTTTCATGTACTTCTCCCATAATTACTTGATCTTTTATCTCTTCATCTAAAGCTAGCCTATTTGCAAGTAATAGCTCCCATGGCCTTCCAATATCCTGCCATTCGTTTCTATGTATCTTTAAAACAGAAATGTCAAATTCCTTTATCATATCCCTTATTGCATCAGTTACTTCATATTCATTTCTAGGAGAAAGTCTCAAATTATCTAAATATTTTTTTGCTTCATATGGGAATCTAATTATACCAGCAAAAATTGTATTAGAATTATATTCATTGCTTTTTGGCTTTTCTTTTATTTCTTTAACAATTTCATTCTCAATTTTAACAACTCCATAATTTATTGGATTATTTACATCAGTAACAACTATACCTGGCGATTTTAATTTAATTAAATTGTTGTAAACATTATTTGACAAATATAAATCAGAATATACTATAAGATAGTCATCCTCTCCTCCATAATCCATAGCTAATTTAATAGCATGTCCTGTACCTTTTTCTTCTATCTGGTCCAAATACACAATATTTTTATTATTTTCAATACACTTATTTATGGTATCTATAACTTGTTCCTTTTTGTATGATATTATTATTATAATTTTTTCGAAATTAAAATTTCTAGTTAGCTTTTCGAGATGTCTACAAATTAAAGGTTTATTTAATATAGGCATAAT
Source organism: Caldisphaera sp. (assembly GCF_023256325.1). Lineage (GTDB taxonomy): Archaea > Thermoproteota > Thermoprotei_A > Sulfolobales > Acidilobaceae > Caldisphaera. The sequence continues at coordinate 17,640 of NZ_JAGDXI010000011.1, read as the reverse complement.
CGTTTTCTGTGAAGTTTCTGTAAGAGGCTTTAATCTTTCTCCTTTGCCTCCCGCCAACAGGACAAGTTTCATTATTTTCACCCTATATAATTTTTCTAACTCTCCATGGTTTATTATTTTTATCTATCTCAATTATTTTCATGCTTTCTAACGAATTTAAATAACCTATAATGCTTCGTGCTGCTATATACAAAATGGGTCCGTAAAGATCTGGGTAAAGTTTTGGTAACAATTCGTTTATTCGAATCCAATCTTTGTTTACTAATGAACTTAATTGAAGCATTTTCTTTTCTTTACCAGCTATTATATCAGTTAGCCATTGTTGAGCCTCATTTCTTGTTATATCTGGTCCATGGCCTGGATGAATATAATCCCAATCGTTTAGACTAAGCACCTTGATCATGGATTCTTGGTATTTTAGAAAATCAAGAAGTGTAAGGCCTCCTCCGGGTAATATGTTATCGCCTGCGAAAAAATGATTTGATATAAAATAACATAAATGATCATCGCTATGACCAGGACATTTTATATATTTAATTATATTTTGTTTTATGGGTTCGCATTCATCTATTGGTATATATTCATTGCTTCCTAGTGCATTCATTACATCATCATAATAATTTATTGTTTGGTCTACTATTAGTTTTATTTGATCATTTAATTTTACAGATTTTTCATCATACCCAAAAATCTCTGCAATTCTCATAGCACTATATTTGAAATTTCCTTGGATTAATTGCTTGTAAGTATCTGGATTCATACATATTTTTTTATTTTTGATACCCGTTATTCCATAAACATGATCCCAATGTCCATGGGTAATTAAAATATAGCTTACCTGGTTTATGTACTTTGCTAGGCTGTCTTTTGATGCTCCACTATCAATGAAGATTGTGTAATTGCTATTTTTAATCAAATAATAGTTGGCAGGTCTGTCTAATGGAACATTATAGCTTTCTAATTTTATTATTTCCATGTTATTTTTCCCATGGAATAGATAAAATTTAGTGGTTAAAAATGTAAATTACTAGTTTTTACTGAAGATGTAAAAAATATATGATCTAAAAATTAAATCAAAAACTAAGATTACATGTACTATTTTTATTAATTTTTAACAAATTGTCAGTTGGATTAGGACTCCTCATAGGTACTAACCTTGGACAGTCCGGGTTCTTCACATCATCCATATATGCTATATATAGTAAGAGTATTTAAATTATGGTTTATGCGGAATAGTAGCTTATTTCTTTCTATTGACAATTTACTAAATAATTTATAAAATATTTTTAAAATTTTGGTAAATAGTTCTTGAGCTTTAAGATAGGGTTTAATAAGGATACAAACTGAATTTTTACCTATTTTCCTTATATGAGCCGTAATATTATAGTAAGATCGGTGCATAAAATTGTCAAGTGTTGATGAATTTAAAAAGATCGATAACATAATGTTCCCTCTAGGACAAATATCTGATGAAAAAGGAGAAGAACTTGTTAGTCATATAGTTAATTTATTGAGTATGGCAGGAACCCAGAGCTCAAGTATCAAATTGCAATTTTCAACTTATGCTAGCATGTTATTCGATGAACTAATAACAAGAATAAATCTCAGGCTTTATGCACAAAAAGGACTAAGTGTTATAGGTTATCCGCTAGCAGATGTTGTAGACTTGATAGATTGTTTAGGCGAGAGAGCTATAACAAGTCTATTAGTTAACGCTGTAAAAATATTTAATAATGAAGAGGCAGAATTCGATAATGATGTAATCGATATATATTCAGACTGTCTTGGTTGGTTAAAGAAACCTTCCGAATTAGACAAGGAAACTTTAGCAGCATCTATTTTCGTTTCGTTTACAGGAGCATTAAATAAATGGCTCAATAGTTTGAGTTAATTTTACTTAAAAATTAGTTTTATTTAGGTTTTAGTTTTAACTAAATTTCATAATAATTTAAAATTTTGAATAATATAAAAAATTTAAATATAACTTCCCTATTATAAAGAACTAGGATAAGCCTTGGTTAATCCCATAGGTTCATGGATAGATTTTGGCTATTGGGGAGAAAGAGTTCTTAGCATGGTAGGTATAGGGATTCATTGGGGAATCTTACAATATGTTTTGGGATTGCCATTTGCAGCATTTATATTACAATTGATTTATTTGAGAACAAAGGATAAAGATTATCTGAGGATTTCAAAGACTTTGGTTAAAGCTATGGCAATAGTGTTTGCTGTAGGTGCAGCTACCGGAACTCTGGTAGAATTTGGTTTAATTGTTGTTTGGCCAAACGTATTAACAGCTGTAGGTAAATGGCTCTATTTCCCTATGTATGCAGAAGTCTTCGCGTTTATAATGGAAGTTATGATAACGTATCTTCTATATTATGGATGGGATAAATTATCTGATGTTACTAGGACCATCTTAACATTTTTTGCATTTATAGGTCCTTGGTATTCAGGGGCAATGATACTTTCTGCTAATGCATACATGAATGTTCCAACAGGATTGCTTCCGGATTACAATGCAACAACAGGTCAGTGGCTCTATTCTCTTGGATACCCCAAGCTTTTGTTAGACGTTCCTTCGGCATATGTCGCTATATTGAATGTTACAAAATTAGAATCTTTAGGTATGACAATTAAAGGTACGACAAGTGATGGAGTGTTAGTATATATTCCAGTCACCATAGTTAACAGGCTAGTATATGAATCCTTTAATCAATACACGGTGAATCAAAGTATATTGAAGGCAGTTTTAAATAGTAACGTATTGTCAAACCAAGCTGTGATGCAAACACCTGTATTGAATATTGTAAATGCAATAATGGACTCTACGGTAAAGTACTTTGGGATATACACTTATTTATTCCAATCGCCTGATTTTATACCTACAATGCTTCACAGCATAGGAGCTGGGCTTGTAGTTACTGGCTTTACTATGATTGCAGGTTTCGGAACAAGATACCTAAGCGTTAAAGACGAGAAATACAAGAAGTATTTAGAAAAGGCACTAAAGTTTTCAATTATATTTTCATTAATTGTAATAATATATGAAGGACTAATAGCAGGTGACATGATGGGAAAAACAGTTGCTAAATATAATCCTGAAAAATTTGCTGCTATAGAAGGAACTCAACCAGGATTTACATCTATTGCTAGCTTACTGCACTTAGATAAAATAGAAGCGTTTTTAGCTTATGGCTCATTCTCTGCACACCTGCCTAACTATTCACAAATACCTCAACTTTGGGGGCAATTAGGTAATTTCGGTGTAAATGTGTCTAGCTATTTACCGCCATTGATAATAGACTACTCATATTATGCAATGGTAATTACCGGGGTTTTACTCGGAATATATGCATTGATATTGACTGGATATCTATTATTTAGGGGTGTTAACAAGATAAATAGGTTCTGGTTATATTTGGGTATTCCAGCAGCAATACTAGCTCAGTTTGCGAGCCTAATGGGATGGGGAACAAGAGAAATAGGAAGGTTACCATGGATTGTTTATGGTGTAATGACATTAAATGTAGGTAGTACGTTAAACCAGCCGGCTTTATGGCAAGATGTTTTAGTAAGCCTGTTCTATGTTATAATAGTCATTGCATTGGTTTATACTGTTTATAGATTCCTTTGGGTACCTAGCAAAAAAGAAATCTTAGAAGAGGTGAAATAAAATGGTTATGGTATCTGTTTTTTGGCTTGCATTTAATTTTGGGATTCATATAGTTCTAGTAAACATAATAATTGGATTAGCAGTATTGGTGCCTTTATTTAAATATTTTGGCATGAAAAGAAACGATTCGGACTTAGTTAATTTGTCAAGAAAAATGATGAAATGGTATGCTATCACATATGGAGTAGCAGGGGTATTTGGCACAGCTTTTACAGTATTTTTGTTTTCATTTTATCCATTCTTTACAGATGTTATAGGTAATTTGCTACTTGTTCCATTTGGTATATCAATAGTATTTGTTGGTTTAAATTTCTTTAGCTTAATAGCCTATTGGTATGGATGGGACCATTGGAGCTCAAAGACACATAACTTAATAGGAATACTAATGGGGGCTTCAGCTATTATGATCCCCTTCGGATTTAGACAAGTTTTTGCGTTTTTAAACGAACCAATTGGATTAAGTTTTTCGTCAACTAATCAACCATACTTGAATGTAATTACAGCGTATACTAATCCAACTTTCTGGCCTATATACTTCAAGAGTATAGATGGGGCTTTAACTGCAGGCATGATTGCAACAATGGGAGGTTTTGGTTTAATATATTTAATTAATAGTGAAAATAAGAAATATTTTGAAAAATCAATAAACATGTTATTGCTACCATCGCTTATTGGTTTGCTTCTAATGATACCATTAGGTTTCTGGTATTTAGAATCTTTATCTGGAATACCATACAAATTTAACAATATAATGGGAGGGCTTGGATGGGTTATAGGAAATGATGGAATATCATACAATTTCAGCTGGCTTTTTGTTTTGAGCATGATTTTAACTGCTATTCAAGTACTCGCAATAATTTACATATTTTATAAAGGGATTAAAGGATCCTTGATATCAAAAGGAACTGCTTATTCATCGGTTGTTGCTGCTGCCTCTGCTGTAGGTACAATAGAAAGTATGGAGATGCTAAATGCGTTTAGCCAATATCCAAGATTTATAGCATCATTAGGAAATCAACAAATAGCTTCACTTCCATATCCATGGAATATAACATTATCAACAGCATTGAATTTAACAGACTATAATTCTTTAGCAGCAGCACCTTTTGCAACTTTCTTCACTTCAGTTATGATGGCGCTAATGATAGTAGTTTTGGGAATATTCATCTACGTTATATTATTTAAAAAATAATTTTAATATTTTTTAATTTCTAATTCTAGTTAAATTACGTTAAAGATAAAAAATAAGTTCAAATATATTTAAAAACAGATTAAAACAAATTTGATATAAGTGGTGGTGAAGATGCCAAAAGAAATGATATGCAGCTTTTGTGGAAAATCAATAGAGCCGGGAACAGGAAGAATGTATATAGGACCGAGAGGAGAAATTCTATGGTTCTGTAGTAGCAAATGTTATAAAAATTCAATTAAGCTTGGTAGAAAACCAAGAGAATTGAAATGGGTGACAAAGCTTTCTAAAAAAATTATTTAATTTCATAAAAACAAATTATTTGAGGGTTTAAAATTTTGTGGGATTTAAAATTAAAAGATTAAATATTAGCAAATATCTTTTGAGACCAAAGGAGACCAAAGAAAATTCTCTTTAACATAGTTGGCTTCAGTTGCTTTTTGATGATTTAATTGACAGCATATAAGTATATTTAAATTCTCAGTATAACCTAAGATTTTGGTGAGAAAAACATGGCAATGGCTGCACCTCCATCGGCATATGATAGAGCTATAACTATATTTTCACCTGATGGTGAGCTATATCAAGTTAGGTACGCATTTGAGGCAGTTAAAAAAGGTTGGACAAGTTTAGGCATTATGACTAGTCAAGGAGTAGTTTTAGCTGCAGAGAAAAGGAAAATGCTTCCATTACTTGATCTGGAAGGAGTAGAAAAGATTTATAAAGTCGATGATCATATAGGAGTGACATTCGCAGGTATGGGTAGTGATGGTAGAGTTTTAATTGATTATGCAAGACAAGTATCTATAAGGCATAGGTTAACTTATGGCGAAGCGCCTTCAGTTGAATACATAACAAAATCTGTTGCGGATATAAAACAGGCTTATACTCAACATGGTGGATTCAGACCTTTTGGCGTAGCTTTAATATTTGGCGGAGTTAATAGTGACAATGTACCAAAGCTTTTTAGAACAGAACCTGGTGGTCAGTACTTTAGCTATTATGCGGTTGCAATAGGTTTAGGAGGAGATGTTGCAAACAGTTATATGGAAAAACAATATAATAAAGATATGAGCTTAAGTGATGCTATAGAGCTTGCTGTAAAATCCCTATTTAAGAGTAGAGCTGCCACAAGTGATGAAAAGAAAGAAGAATTAATAAATAACTTTGGGCAATATGTAGAGATAGCATATGTAGATACAAAGCAAAAGGTATTTACTAGAGTAAGCGAAAAAGAGATAAATGATATAGCTATTGATAATAAGGGAGAATTATTGGGTTAGATATTTTTAAAAGATAGAGATAAAATTTTGTATATCTATTTTTAAATATAATAAATGTGCGGTGGTGAGTTTGACAAAAAAACAAGAATTTATAACAGCATGGATAGAAATAAAGGGCCAAAAATTTGAAATTCCTGTAAAACCGGATTTAGCATTTAAATTTAGAGAAGGAGAAAAGGTTAGTATATCAGAGGTACTGTGGGCTGATACTATTTTTAAGGATATTAAAAAAGGATTAAAAGCAAGTCCTGATTCATTAAAGAAAGCTTTTGGAACAGATGATATAATTAAAATAGCAGAAAAAATTTTGAAAGAAGGTCAAATTCAACTAACTGAGGAAGAACGAAAAAAGATGATAGAAGCAAAGCGAAAGCAGATAATTAATTATATAGTAAAAAATACTATAGATCCTAAGGCAGGCAAACCAATTCCTGAACAAAGAATTGAAAATGCTTTAGATCAAATCAGGTTGAACATTGATCCTTTTAAGGGAGCTGAAGCTCAGGCATTGGAAGCCGTTAAGAAACTATCTCTTCTAATGCCAATTAAAATAGCTAAGGCATTATTAGAGATTTCTATACCTTCAGAATATTCATCAAGAGCTTATAAGGAGATTCAGAGATTAGGAGAAGTGAAGAAGACCAATTGGGGATCTGACGGTAGTTTAAAAGTAGAACTTGAAATACCAGCAGGTGCCCAAATAGAAGTAATAGATAAGGTTCAAACGCTTGCAAAAGGGCAAGCGAATATATCAGTTAAGGTGGTATAAGCATGAGTACAACAAGAAGAGTATTAGTTCCGGGAGAAAAAATAGAAGGGGTAAATATATCAGATTTTTATGTATATGATTATAAAAACGAAAAGAGAGTTTCTATAATAGGAGTTATAGATTTAAAACAAGAAGGCCAAATATCATATTCACCTTTAAATGGGGTTTACTTACCTAAAGAAGGAGATATAATTATTGGATTAGTTACATCTCATGGAGTAGCTAACTGGTTTTTAGATATAAATTCACCTTATCAAGCTATATTAAGTGTTCAAGACTTCTTTGGATCTAAACAAAGCAACCAATTGCCAGAAGATCCTTTTAAATATCTCCAGATAGGTGAGTATGTCAAAGCAAAGATAGCAGCATTTGATAGGATTAGAAATCCTTTGTTAACAGTTCAGGATAAAGGGTTAGGAAAAATTGTTGAGGGAATAGTTGTGTCAGTGCATCCTACTAGAATTCCAAGAATAATTGGTAAAAAAGGATCCATGATAGAAATGTTAAAGAGTACAACCAGCTGTGAATTTTTTGTTGCTGTTAATGGCATGATTCATATAAAATGCCAAAACGAACAATTAGAAAATATTGCATCAAATGCAGTTAAAATGATAGAACTACAATCACATATAACTGGACTAACAGAAAAAGTTAAGAAATTCATAGAGGAAGAAAGGAAAGTAAGAGGTGTATGAAATATGGCAAGACCACAAAGGTTTATAGATGATGAAGGAAAAAGATTAGATGGCAGAAAACCAGATGAAATAAGACCGGTAAAAATGCAAGTAGGAGTTTTATCAAATGCTGACGGTTCAGCTTTGGTTGAATATGGATTAACAAAAGTTTTAGCAGCTGTTTATGGTCCAAAAGAGTCTCAAAAATCTATATCATTACCAGATAGAGCTTCTTTAAGGGTTAGGTATCATATGGCCCCATTTTCAACTGAAGAGAGAAAAAACCCTGCTCCAAGTAGAAGAGAAGTAGAACTTTCAAAGGTATTAAGAGAATCTCTTGAACCTATTGTTATTACAGATTATTTCCCAAGGACTTCAATAGATATTTTTATAGAAGTCCTTCAATCAGATGGAGGGACTAGAACAGTTGGTGCAACCGCAGCATCTTTAGCTTTAGCTGATGCAGGAATTCCTATGAAAGCTCTAGTTGCTGGTGTAGCTATAGGTAAGGTAGATAATGTATTAATAGTCGATTTAAATGAAGTTGAAGATATGTATGGTGATGCGGATATGCCAATTGTAGCAGCACCGGATTTAGGTCAAATAACTTTGTATCAATTAAATGGCGTTTTAAGTAAAGAAGAATTTCATAATGCCATAGATATGGCTATGAAGGTAATTAACAAGCTTGTTGATATTGAGAAAGAGACTTTAAGAAATTCATATAAGGAGGCTGGTGAAGAATGAGTACAACGCCCTTTAGAGTTCAAATAATTCCCAAAATAAAAAAAGAATCCTATCTTAATTTATATAGAAAAGGTCAAAGGGCTGATGAAAGGGATTTCTACTCTCCTAGGAAGATATCAATTCAAACAAATGTGCTGGAAAAAGCTAATGGATCATCACTAGTTAAACTAGGTAATACTCAAGTAATGGCTGGAATAAAAATAGAACCAGGAGAACCATTTTTCGATACCCCAGACCAAGGAGTATTACAAGTCCATGCAGAATTAGTTCCCTTAGCTTCACCTCAATTTGAGCCAGGACCTCCAGATGAAAATTCTATAGAATTGGCTAGAGTAATCGATAGAAGTCTAAGAGATCCAAAAGCAGTCGATTTGAATTCTCTCGTTATAAGACCAGGAGATAAAGTTTGGATGATATGGCTTGATCTATATATTTTGGACTATGACGGAAATCTTTTCGATGCCAGTATGCTGGCGGCAATGGCTGCTCTTTTAACGGCTAAAATGCCTGAATACGAAGAGCTCGAAACAGGAGAAATTAAAATAAGTAAAAATATTTCAAATAATCCGATAAAAATAAATAAAAAAGTTGTTACAGTTACGACCGCTAAAGTAGAAAATTATATATTGGTTGATCCAAATTTGGATGAAGAAATAATATCAGATACAAAATCTGTAATAGCTTTTGATGAGCAAGGCAATATAGTTGGGGCTCAGAAAACCGGTATGGGTTCTTTATCGCAAGAAGAAATTGATAATATAATAAACGTGTCCAGCTCAGCAGCTCAAGTATATTTTAAATTGCTAAACGATGCACTAAAAAGTGAAGTAAAAGAAGAAAAGGGTGATAAGTAATGGTTTACAGTCACACAAAAATAGTAGGTCCATCTGGTAAGTATGGTCCTAGATATGGTTCTACTTTGAGGAAAAGAGCAAAGGCAGTAATGGAAAAAATGTATCAAGATCATCAATGTCCTTTCTGTGGAAGCATAGGCACCGTTAAAAGAGAATCTGTAGGAATATGGGTATGTAAAAAATGTGGTCATAAGTTTGCAGGCGGATCATATACTCCAAGATCAGAACTATCAATATATTTACCCAGATACTATAAATCCATGTAACTCGTGATGTATTTTGTTTGATATTCCTTCAAGGATTAGAGATATCTTTAACAGAAAATCTATTATAAGACCTATTTTAATAACAAGTAGTAGAGATCCTAGCCAAAGAACAAGAACTTTTATAAATGAGTTATCAAGTGTTTTACCTGATAGTATAAAAATTACAAGAGGAAAACTTTCTTTAGAAGATTTAAACTATATAATTTTAAAATATAACATGGAGAAATTAATCATAATAGGAGAATTTAAAGGAAATCCTGGAAGAATCGAAATATATAATCCGATCAAGAATTATGATAAACCAGAAAAATCATATGAATTTATCATTAATAGTGTAGCTTTAAGGAAGGAATTAGGTATAAATGATAAAATAAGGCTAAAGAATATTTTTGTTAAGCAATTAAGTGGATATAATGAAAAAGAGTTAAAATATGTTAAGCTGTTTGCAGAAATATTTAAGATCCCGTTCAGTAATGATAATTTAAAAAATAACGAAGCTTATTTTCTTATTAAATCTGATTTACCAGTATTAGATGTTTTGGTTTTTAATAATGAAGGAAAAAATATTGGTCCAAATTTTAGGCTAAAGATTAAAGGAGATGTTATATAATGAAAGAAATTATATTTAAAATATGTTTAGGCAATTTAACTGATGCTCTATATAAGTCTTTGATTGCAGAGGTTAATCAGGAAGCTCCGAAAAAAGGAAGAGTTAATATAGAATACAATAATGGTTGTTTATATTTAACAATTCTTAGTGATACTTTATCGGGTTTACGTGCCTTATCAAATTCTTATATGAATCTTATTTATGCTATGATAACATCCATATGAGCTACTGTTTGTCCTTACACTTTCATTTCACTCATTTTTATTAATGATAGAGCATAGGGACTTAGCCCTCGGCCACCTGCCGTTAAGCTTAACAGTATGTGGATCATGGGACTCCTTCGAGCCCAACGGCACAGGACTTACATCTTTGCAATTCTTTCACCTTTTTGACATAGTCCACATCGGTGCGGGGATTATCCTTTGCCAATAAAAATAGATGTTAGCCTACGGTATATTGTTTATTTCACATGATAAATTCAACTAGTAACACACACTTAAAGCTAGGAATCTTGCATATTATAAAATGGAATCCTACAATTAAGCATAGCATCACTTAAAAATTGAAAAATTTCAGAATAAATTAAATAATTAAAAATATAACACAAGGTAGTTATCTATTACCGTTATGGATGGCGAGGTTTTATGCCATTAAATCCATATGCTTATAGATTAGTAAGTTTGAAGTTAGGGAATTTTATACATTTTAGTTAAAGTGTTTTTAATACATAACATCTATTGTATTGAGCCACCATTCTATTTCATCATTAGACATTTTTTTATGATAATTTATACCTTCTATTTCAGCCTCTATAACTTCTATTTCATCATTTTTATTCTTTCTTAGTATTATATGCATACTTCTATTAGAGTCTGATGCATCATCAGATTCAGAGGCTTCTTGAAGAGAAGGTGTATTGAAATAAATCTCTATTATATCATTTTCCTCTTTGTATAAATAAGCTGGATTATTCTCTAAAAATTTCATAAGCTTTTGGTATTTTATCAATTGTTTTCACCATAATTATATAGATGATTAAGGTTAATATTTATAAATATAGTTTAATGAATGATAAAAATAAATATTCTAGTTTTTAACTCTATTATAAAATCATTTCATGATGCGACATGAATCCAAAAAGGCTGATAGATTTACTAAAGGGTATTAGGCCATGGAGCTTGCCTATGACCTTATTTGATTATGTGTCAGTTATACTAGTTGCATCTATAATTATTCATAAAATTAATCTTGGGCTAACAATTATTGGTCTTATTGGTTCTATATTTTTACATGTGGCATCAAATATTTTTAATGATTATTTTGATTTTAAAAAAGGTATTGATAATGAAAAAGGTATAGTTAGAAAATATCATTTAATTATACATAAAATACTAAGTCCTGATTCAACTTTGATATTAGGATATGTGATGTCCGCTATAGCAATTTCTCTTGGTTTAATGTTGACATTTGAAGGAAGACCCTTATCAATAGTCTTGGGTTTAATAGGCTTTATTTTAGCTTATGGATATTCAGGATTTCCTCTATATTTGAAGTATAATGCCTTAGGAGAACTCACAGCTTATTTAGCTTGGGGTGTAGTTGTTCCACTAGGAGCTTACTATTTAGCAACTGGCCAGATTAGCCCTATATCTTTAATAGTTGGCCTTCCTCCTTCAGTTTATCTATTCACTGTAATGAACGTTAATAACATAAGAGATATAGAATATGATAAAAATGCAGGAGCAAAAACAATTGCTATACTATTGGGGAAGAATAAGGCAAAAATATTATTTTTGATAGAGTTATTTATGCCTTACCTTTTCATATACTTAGGGATTTTTATATTTAGAGTTTTACCTATAACAGCTATATTCACTAACGTAACGCTAATATACAATTATTTCATAATAAAGGATGTAACTAGAGATAAATTGACTACGTTAGACGTTACTACGGCAATGCAAGCACTATTCTTTGGAATTTTTTATTCTGCAAGCATTGGCATATTTAAGATAATTTAATAAAATAAATATATTTAAATTAAGAAAATTGGAGGTAGCTAACTTTAAAAATTCTTCTTCTAACCTATAGTATAGAGCTTGGAATAAGGTAAATGATGAGGTAGAAGATCATGTCTAAATCTATGTACTATTACTTAGCAAATGCATGGAAAAAGCCCTATGAAAAAGAGCATGCCGCATTAATGCGTCAAAGATTGATCGCATGGAGAAATGAGCCTACAATAACTAAACTTGAAAGGCCTACTAGACTGAACAGAGCGAGAGCTTTGGGTTACAAAGCTAAACAGGGAATAATAGTTGTTAGAGTTAAGGTAAGAAAGGGTGGAATGAGAAAACAAAGACCTATATCTGGAAGAAGACCTAAAAGAATGGGAGTGAATGCTATAACTGTAGGTAAGAGTCTTAGATTAATAGCTGAAGAAAGGGCTCAAAATAGGTATCCCGATTTAGTAGTGTTAGGAAGTTACTATGTTGGTGAGGATGGTATCCATAAATGGTATGAAGTAATTTTAGTTGACCCAAACAACCCTTCAATAACAAATGACAAGGATTATTCTTGGCTTTTAAATAGTGCAAGCAAATACGGTAGGCCAAATCGCGGACTAACATATGCAGGTAAAAAAGCCCGTGGAATTGCAAAGGGAAGAGGACTGAAAAATACTCACAACCATAAATGGAAGAAAAAAGAAAAGGAAAGGAAATTGAGAAAAGGCCATGAGGCAAATAGACACGTTAGGTATTTTAATACAAGTAAGTAATAAAACTTTTTTTGGTGCAAATATTGATTAAATCTGTAGATATAAGAGTTTTTGTGCATGCAACAGAGGATAAGGAAAAAATTATGGCAGCCTTAAAAAATATTATTAAGAGTGATTTTAATATTATAGAAGAACATTATGAAGGCTATTATGGGAATTTGATTATAGTAATTAGTTGTACAATAGAAAATGAAAAAGCAGAAGAGATTCTTAATACTATATTAGACAATTTGTCGAGACCCGATAAAGACAATATTTTAAAAACTTTTTATGATAGAATAGGAAAAGGCAATACTTTTCATATAAGGCTTAATAAGCAAAAAGCTTATCTTGGAGAATATACAATTAGCGATGCAGATGACGTAATTAAATTAGTTTTTAAGTTTGATAGTAAATCTAGCTTAGAAAAATTAAAAGAATTAATAGCTAATAAATACAGTAACGTGAGATAATGAATTACCTAGATCTTTCTGTAAATCCAAAAAGTTATGATGAATGGGTTAAAATGGCAGAAAAATTAAATAGAATGGGTTTTAATTATGTTGGGCTAGAATCAAAATTTATTGATGAGAAAATAATTAAAATAGCTGAAAAATATTCAATTAATATAATTAAGAGAAATACTTTTAAAATAAATAACAAAGAAGAACTAAACGAAATATTAAAGCATACTAAAAAAGATGCCATATTAGTAGCAGAGCCCAAAAATAATCATATTTTAAATTCATTGAATTTAATTCAAGAAGTAAATTCTATAAGGATAAGCGTTGAAAATAATATCAGGATCAATAAAAGCCTTAAAAATTTATTTAATATTGCTAAAAAGGGAACTATAGAAATAAGCATGAGACCTCTTTTATACAATAATAATTTGTTTTATTTAAGAGAATTTATAAACTTAATTAGAAATTCCGTTAAATTAAAAATTAAATTTTATGTAGTTAGCGATGCAGCTTGTGAATATGAACTTTGGCATCCGGCTTACATAAAGAGTTTATTTGCGGTTTTAGGTATTGAAAAATCTTATTCTATAATGGCTTTAACAACTTATCCTTATAATGTATTTATTCAATCCAAATATCATTGACCTTCTTTATATTTCATTTTGTTTAAACATAAAATATTTAGAAATCTTTTAAAATTTCTTGTACTATACTAATTTGGTGAATTTTGTGGAAGAAAAAATAGGTCTTAATATAAAAGTTTTATTAGTCGAGTATACGAAAGATTCCCCAAAAATTATAGCTACTGCATCAAAGATGAGCACATCCAAAAAAACCGTTAGGGGGCTTCTAGAAATAAAACAAGATGAAATCGATATTTGGATAAAAGAAACTTTTAAGAGAAATCATTTTAGCCCATGGGAACACAGCTCTTACACGTTTATGATTGAAGGCTGTTCTAGAGTATGTTCTCATCAACTTGTGAGACATAGAATAGCAAGCTTTACACAACAAAGTATGAGGTATACCGAAGCTTCTCTTAGAGATATGGCGTTGTTGTTAGGCTCTAAAATTAAAATGAATTGTCCTGAAAAGCCAAAAAAAGGTGACAGAGAAGCTTACAGATGCTATAGTGAAGCTTTAAAAAATTCTATATCGCTGTTAAATCCTAAAGAATTGATTGAGGCAGCAAACATAGCATATGTATTTCCTCCAATGATGAGGAAGGAAAGAGCTGAAATCTATGCGAAATCCTTGATAGAAGCGACTGCAAATTATTATAATCTTCTCTCAACAGGGCTGTCTAAGGAGGATTCAAGATTTATAATACCCATGTCTGTTAGAACTAAAATTACAGTAACCATGAACGCTAGAGAACTAATTCAAACTTTCTTTCCTTTAAGAATGTGCACCAGAGCTCAATGGGAAATTAGAAAAGTAGCATGGCTTCTATGGAGTGAATTAATTAAAGTTCATCCAGAGCTATTTAAATATGCAGGGCCAAGTTGCGTACATCTTGAAAATATAAATAGGGATGAACCAGAAACTTTACAGAATTTTGTAGAAGGCAATAGTAGTTTTACTATAAATAGATGTCCTGAATTGGTTAAAAATAACGGAATAAGGGCATGTCTTTTAACAGCTTATAACACTTTAAATTTATAATTTTTAAATAAAAATAGGTAAAAATTATAAAAAATTTTAAAAGATATAATGCTAATATTATTAATTAGCCGGGTCGTCTAGCGGCCAAGGATTCGGGGCTCTGGACTTAAATTAGGGAGAACCCCCGAGACCGGGGTTCGAATCCCCGCCCGGCTATAATTAAATTCTAAATTGATTTATTTCAATGTTTAATAATTGGTTCAATAATTTTATATAATTCTGGATCAGAGCTTCTAATTTTATCGACACTCCATGGCTTCCATTTTCCATTCTTTACTTTCCCGATGACATTGATTATCCATGATTTATAAATTTGCGAACAATTATTATAATTTTTACAACTGTTATTTATAAACTCACTAATTTGACTCATAGCCTCTTCATCATTCATTTTTTTGATATTTATAAGATATCTTGCTATTACATATAATATCAATCTAGTCCTGCCATCAGGGACTCCATTCTTTATTATTTTTTCAATCCAATTGAATTTTTCTATTAGGTTTTCCTTATATATAGCTATTGCACAATCGGATGGATTTGGACAATATTTTTTTATTAATTCTTCGATTGATCTGTTGCAGTCAATGTCAGATTTCTGGCAATTATTAATAATCTTTTCAAATTCCATTCGCGGGCACCAGAATCATTTATTATATAAAGAGATAATATTTTCATAGATTGTTTTTGGGTTAATTTTTTAATTATTAAATAATTTTTTGGTCTAGAATAAACTTTTTATAGCAACAATTAAAATCTTTAACTTATGTTATATACTATAACACTGACCTCCTCCTTGCCCTTCAAGACGAGGGTTTCCTTGGGGGGGGGGATAATAGGTTTGTGGTTACCGCCTTCATTTCCATCACTTGAAACGTTAGGAAATTCTTGATATTTAGGATTGTAAATGATTGGTATTTACGTTCCAAAGATCATTTGAACCCTTGCTATTTCAGGACCTGTTGTATCTTCTCCAACTATAGCCCCTTTTGTATTAACTACTAAACCTGTTCTTATAAATGATACTCCAAAGTTAACTGTCCCCGTTTTAAATGGAACTTTAAATATATCTTCTAAAAACTTTATTTCTTCATCTGAAACGTCAGGATGAACTAAGCCACCTACATTAGTAACTGCTATAATAGCTCCAACAGTAGGAATGCCTACTACACTTCTTTTAAATACTTCTACACCTAAGTTATCTTGTATTTGTTTAATTATATCATCTTCAAAATAAGGATAAACTAAGGCAGCTCTGTCATTAGCCACAATAAGATTTCCTATAGCATTGTTTCTACTTGATAAAACTGCTACATTTAAGTCTTTAGCGGATTTCTTTATCAAATCAATTTCATTATCACTCGCGCTTCTCGATAAAATTAATCCATTGTTATTGCCAGACATCAAAACTCCGATTAATCTAGTATTAGCTATAGACACTTCTGTTACATCCGTTTGCAATATTTGACTAATTTCATCTATATCTTTCTTCTGTAATCCTTGGGGAATAAATGTTATTTTATCATTTCCATATACATAAACTCCTATATTACTGTTACCAAAAATAGACATCTTAGCGATTTCAAAAGGCAAAAACTTCACCTATTATTTTATTGTTTATTTTTTATTTCGTATTTTCCTATTCTTACTTTTTCTCCAGCAAGCCTAACTAATACTTTTTTAACGGCTTCTCCTTCTTCTGGTTTAAATTCTTTCATTTCTGCTATTATTTTCACTTTTCTTGGTGGTTTTTCTATGCTACGTTCCCATATGAATGAGTTTACGTCATCCATAATAACTACGTCTTCAGGATTAACTTTTACATGCTTTGATACAAATTTTCTAATATAATCAATAGCTCTTTTAGCCCTATTACTCCTTCTTCCAAAGTAGATCTTTTTTAGAGGTATAACATAAACAAATGCTTCTCCTACTTCCATAAAATATCCCCTCACACTTTCAACTTAGATGTTCTCCAATTTCTCCTTCTTGGATTACTTGTATATTTCCTTAATGTTTTTACCACAACCCAAACTGGAACAGACTCATTACTTTTATTGGCTTTAGCGAGCCTTAACTTCCTTGCTAAATGCTTATTTCTTGCCATACTCTAGCACCTTATTTCCACTTAAACTTAAACTCATACTCCTTTCTAGATCTGTTATCTAGTTCTATTAATATATTTTTCACTACATCTTCAGTAACAGGAGTATTCAATCTTCCCATTTGAACTAATCTTATTATTGTTTCTTCTGCAATTTTAGCCAAATCGGGCTTAACTAATTTCAAATTATTTAATCTATCTAATGCGTTTGGCTCCATAATAGCTCTTAGAATTGCTAGCTTTTGAGCTTCTTGTTCTTCTTCCATCCTTTTTCTTCTTTGTTCTTCTTCCATCCTTTTTCTAAGTTCTAAAAGCCTTCTTTGTTTTATGGCTTCTAGTTCATCATCATCGCTGTAATCGCTAAAGTCATCGCTCAAATTTCTCACCACTAGTTTTAGTAATAAATTAGCCCTAATAAACAATTTTTTATTTAATTAAATTTTATGGAATTCTTTACAATTTTTTAGATAATAATAGGCGCTTCACTTCTTATAAAAAATTCAATGAGTAAATAAGTTTTAATATATTTATTATTTAAATATATATTAAGGGCGAATCAAAAATTGGTTCGAGCATTTATT
>NZ_JAGDXI010000045.1 GCF_023256325.1 Caldisphaera sp. | reverse complement strand
GAAGGCCTCAGCCTTATTATGTGGACCCCATTTATTGTCTCCTCCCTCGGCAGCGACATGATGTTGCCTGACCTAAGCCTGTTGTAGGTAATTATGTGGACTTCATGGACTTTTGAGGCCATGTACTCAGCTACTCTCCTTACGACTTCCTCTACTCCCCCTATTATTGGCAAGTAGAATGGCGAGACATGCACTATCCTCAAACGCTGTTGCACCCTACTATTAACCAAAGTTCAAGACTTTAAGGGTTTTGACATCGTCGTGGCGTGGATTCATAAGCTTCTTTGTGCATAGTTCCTTTATGGTAATACCTTAGCTGACACTTCGCAACATGTCATAACTCAGAAATATTTTTGAATAAACATTTACTTGGCCTGTGGCTTGAATTCAGCAGAACTCTAAGTCATAGTTATGGTCCACGACAGCAAAAAGTACTTGTTTTACGCGCTTCGCAGCCTGGAGAGGCAGATCCTCCCCAAGGACAAATTTGAGGTAGTTGTAATAAAGAACTTCAAGAATAAAGAGAGCGACGAGATAATAAGGATGAGTGAATGGAAAAACATAGTTGCTGACGTAGCCCAAGTGGGCAGGAAGGTGGTCATAGGCTTTAAGGAGTCAGATGATGGCATTTTCTAACATTTTATTATATTTTCCTTTCTAACATATATTTATATAAAAAATTATTAGTTGTAGCTTTTAAATCTTAAACAATTTTATTTCAAAGATCTTATGTAAAAATATTAGTTAAACAATTCGTTTAAGAATTTTAGCTGATTTAACAATCTGCCACGACATCTAAAGAAATATAACCATTATCTATGCGATTTTCTATTATTTTTAATTTTATATCTTGCTGCATTATTTTTAAAATATCTTTTATACTTATTAGCCAATCATAATCGTTAAATTCTAATTCTACCCCTTCGTCGCAATTTTTAATTTTCTTAATGGATTCCTGCATAATAATTAATGGACTCTTATTGCCACAGCCTTCAAATTTATTTATTTTGATTTTGTCTATTATTTTCATTAAGGTTCAGCACCTTTCTTTATTGGGGCTCCAACAATGTTTCCCCATTCCGCCCAAGATCCATCATATACCCTTACAGAAGGATACCCCAATATGTACTTTAAAACAAACCAAGTATGTGAAGCTCTTTCACCTATTCTACAATAAGTTATAATTTCTTTATCTTTTCTTATCCCAGAGCTTTCAAATAATCTTTCAAGTTCTTCTTTGCTTTTGAATTCTCCAGTTTCAGGGTTTACTGCCTGAGACCATGGGAAATTTATGGCACCTGGTATATGTCCTCCAACTTGTGTCTGCTCATCTGCATATTCTGGCGGTGCCCTAATCTCTCCAGTAAATTCCTTTGGAGATCTTACATCTATTAGAAAAGTTGTCTTACCTACTTCGTTTTTAGTTACTTTTTGCAGTAATTCCCAGAAAAATACCCTATTGCTTCCCCAGTCAAGTTTTTTAATCTTATAATTTCCTTTGTTGTATTTAGTCTCATTATTACCTTTTTCTATGGGTAAATTTTCTTTAGCCCATTTTGTTCTACCACCATTTAAAACTCTTACATCATCATGGCCATACGCTTTGAATAACCAAAAAGCATATACTGCAAACCAATTATTATAATCCCCATATAGCACTACTATAGTATCATTATTAATACCTTTTGATTCCATCAATTCTTCAAACTCCTTTGGCTCTAAAAAGTCCCTTAGTATTTTATGCCTTAAATCTTCTCTCCATCTTATTAATACTGAGCCAGGTATGTGCCAAATATTAAATGCTGTTGTTGGATCATAATCTACCTCGACAACTCTTACATTATCATCCTTTAAATGGGATAACAACCAATTATTATCAACAATTTCCTTAATTTCGCCCATGTTACATCACTATGTTTTAAGCCTAAAAGAATTAAATTATTTTTAAGTTCATACAAATAAAAATTTTTTTCTCTATGTATATTTTTGATATAAATCATGTATTTCTATATAAATAGAAAAAATTATTAGGTTTTAGTTTGTTTTTGCTAATGATATTTTGCTAATGATAAAATGAAAATTGCTTATTACTTATTATTTCTATTGTTACTTTATAAACACCATTTTCTTCTTCTATGCTTACCAGTTTATTTTTTGTTCTATCGCACCATGCTTTAGAATCTGCCTTAACTCCTGGATCAGTTGCATATAATATTATTTTATCTCCATTCTTTGCTTTTTTGTATGCCTTTATTAGTTCTGTTATAGGTCCTGGACAAGCTAAACCCTTACTATCAATACTATATCAACCATAAACATATCACCTCCTTAAAACAAATTTTCTAATAGAAACGATCAAAAAACTTACTAAAATTGAAAAAATACCCCATCCTAACAAAACGCTTTGATATTGTACCAATACAGAAGATTTAATAATCAATGCTGCATTAGAATTCAAACTAGGTAATTCAAAAGCAATACCTATCAATAATAAGCCAAATAATATACCGAATATTAGATTAACTAAAGTTTTACTATATGAGCCTTTATTATTAGTAGTAATATTATTCGAATTTCTTTTTAGAGAAGCAGCCCAACTGCTTAAATTAACATAAGCATAATAGCCGGCTATTGTACCAGGTATGAATCCTACAGTAAATATCAGGCCGAATATCGATAATCCAGTAAGGCCTGACCAAAAACCTCCTACGCTGCATCCCTGAGCCATTCTCGCTCCTATAGCTAGTATTATCCCTCCAATGAATGCTATTACGATTTCGGCAACTCTATTAGTGGTCCTACTTGGTAGTTTTATGTCAAAAGTACCTGTATAAGAAGCATAAATAAAAGCCCCTAAAATAACCATCAATATGAAAAATGTAAATGCACTTATAACAGGCACTGTAGAAAACCAATTTGGATCTCCTTTTGATGCCAAATTTATACCAAATGGCCTTAATAAATACTCTGAGAAAAGACCAATAGGCGTTGTAACACCTAAATAGTTAAAGAAATGACCGGCGGCAAATATAAAGGAACCTATCATAATTAAACCAAATATTGTACCAATAAAATACGGAGATTGATATAGTGCCCCCTTATTTCTTTCTTCAAATTCTTTTCTATTCTTCCTCATCCATAAAGCTGGTAATAAAATAACAAATGCAAATATTATGCCTATTAATAATGCAAATCCGCTGAAAGAACCAAAGTTGTAAGGTATAAAATTAACAGGATTTCCATTGGCTATACTAAAGAATTCGTTAGTATTCCACCACTTACCTAATTTAAGTCCATCAAATATTGGATACGCAAATATCATTGTTCCTATAATCATCCCTATTATTTCAAACCAATTAACTACATAACCAACTCCAGATTTCCATAGCATACCGAACATGCAACCATTTCCAAGCATTATTCCAAATCCAAAAATAAATGATCCTAAGAGGGTATACCAACCTGCACCTGGCATGAAATAATAAGCGTCAACATATGGAACAACGTGAAATGCGGTAAGTATGCCAACACCTAAGGCGGAAACAGCTATGCCTGTTAGTATAATTTCATATATTTTGCTGTATTTCAATCCCATTACCTGATGAGTAGCAACAACTATGCAATACGTATATTTAGCTCCCATTATTCCAGCTATAATACCTAAAAGCCCATAAAAGAGCCCGATAACCCAAGCAGGGTAATTAAACAATGGTAATGGACCCATCCTTTTCACCAATTTCTATATGTATAGAATAGAATAAATCATTTAAATTTCTATATGTATATATTAACTGAAAGAATATATTTAAATAATACTTTGATAAATTTTTAAATATATGTAAATTAAAATTACGAGTTATATTTATAAATTAAAATACATGTTTATAGAATTAGTTATAATTAAAATAATTAACTAGATAAATATATTAAGGTTGAAATTAATAAAATCTAAAAAAACTTAATTTTTTCTTTTTAACTTAGCTGGCCACCAAACATAATTTCCTAATAGATATGCAATAGCAGGTGTAAAAAGATAAGAAGCCATAAGACCAGCTATAAATACGCCACTCATCAATGCTATACCCATTCCCTTAAATCCTGGAGCAGAAAAAGCTAATAGACCTGAAAATGCACCTGCCATTATTATTGAAAGGCCTATTACTAAAACGCCCATTTTACCTACTGCATATGAAACTGCATCTTTCATATCTTTATTCTCGCTTTCTTCCCTAATTCTGTTTATTATAAAGCTATTATAATCCATTCCAACACCTAATATTGCTGTAAACACAACTATTGGTAAATACCAAGGTAATGTTATGCCCATTATATGATAGTATTCTATAGCTATAGTGGTACCAAATATAGCTGAAAATACTACGCTTCCCAGCGCAGTCAATGCCATGGGAACGCTACCAAAGAATATAAGCAGTATAGCAAACATTAATAATATTGCTATTGGATATACTAAATGATAGAAATTATGATATACAATATTTTTAAGATCTAAATTAATAGCAGCCTCTCCCCCAACCATTGCACTAGTTGAAATGTTCTTGGATATTTCCCTTATATTTTCTGTGCAACTTATTGCATCTTTCCCCAATGGATACACAGATAACGTAACTTGCAGTATAGGTTTGCTAGAATTTATCAATTGAGTCGATTGAATACATGAAAGCTTAGATATGGATTGGTTGATTTTTTGCAATACAGTGATATTTGGTGCAACTATGTAGTCTGGGTATAAAATTCCAGAAGCATAGTTGTTTGATAAATAATGTAAAGCAGTAACTGCTTGTGAATTTTGAGGCATCATTAACGTAAAATCATAACTGCCTTTAAAAGACGTATATATATAAATCGAAGGTATTAATAAAATAAATACTATGACTAAAACTATAGCTGATCTCTCTGTTATTTTTCTTGACTTAATAGGTTTATCCTGCTTGTTATTTGATTTTAAATTAGAAGGCCACCATATAATTCTGTGTCCACCTATTATTGAAAGTAATGATGGTATAACAGTTAAACTAACAGTCATAGTTATTAAGATTGATATAGGTGCAGATTCTCCTAGACTTGCTAAAAATGGAAAGTTAGATGCTATTGCCATCGATCCGAAACCAATAGCGGCAGTTAAAGCTCCGGTAATTACTGCCCTCCAGCTTCTCTTCAATGCATTTTCTGCAGCTAATTTAGAATTTCCAGTTTTGATGTATTCTTCTCTAAACCTTCTTGATATTAGACTTGAATAATCTATACCTAAACCAAGGCCAGCTAAATACATTATTGTTCTGCTTATTGAATTTAATGTAATAATATTATGACTGGCTAAAATGTAGCCAATTCCTAAAGCCATTATAAGACCAATACCTATACCAATAAATGGTATAACGATAGCCACAATGGCTTCTAGGACTATAGCTAATATTATTAAAACAAGGATTGTGCTTATGAAATCGCTTTGACTAATGCTTTTTATTGAAGAGTTCCCAAGTTGGTAGTTTAATATTTGAGTTCCAGTTAGCATTATACTTACGTTGTTAAATCCTTTAGTCTTTAATGAATTAAGCATATCGTTTTTTAATTCCAAGGCTTGACTATAAGATAAGTTTTCAGTTATAAATACTGCAAAGCCATTTAAATTGTTTTGTATAAGAATACCCTTTATTTTATTTATTATTGTTGGAAATGTTTTATTAAATATAAATTGTGTTATGTTATTTTGTTCCGCGTTGAAAGGTGTGGAATTGATAATTATGTTCATTGTTGATGAAACTAATAACGGTGTTATATTACTTGGAAATCCCATTTTCAAAAGCGTTTCATTTAAAATGTTTGGCATTTTAATTAACAGATATGTATAGTTATAAATTGGTTCTGTCGAATTTAATTCATTAATTAATATAGAAGCTTTTGGATTGTTAATCTTTTGGCTAATCAGAGAAATTGATAAATAATAAGTTGACTCATTATTTATAAGTTTTTGTGTAATACTGTTACTTACGTTGCTTATATTTGAAACAATCTTTGCAGCTATATTTAAGGCAAGAGTCTTATTGTTAAAGATATCTAAAGAAGCGTTCTTATCATAGCTTAAAATAACAGTTGGAATATAGCTTAAAATTACACTAGAATAATTTTTATATGATAACGGCAAATAATTAGCTATGGTTTTAGCTGCATAAGTTGCTGAAACAAATTTATTAAATGAGCCATTCGATATATACGATGATAGATTAAAGGCAATTTGTGATGGTATCTTTAATGATAATATTTCATATGTAATATTTCTTATTATTAAATCAAGAATACTTTCATTAAATCCTGCGGAAGCATATTTTAAGCCTATATTCATAATTAAATTTAATTCTTCGCCTGAAATTGGGAGGGAAGATAATATAGATTTAAACGTTTCTATGCTGGAATAGTTTGAAATTTCGTTTATTATATAATATAATTTGTATTGATTTTCTATTGTTAAATTATTCATAAGGGAATTTATATTAAACTCTAATGATGTGTTATAAAAATATTTACTATATAGATTTAATATTGGAAGAGCTTGTATATAGTTGCTTTGATTCATTTCTTGGTATAAAATTTTATATGTAAAATTATTCGCAACCTCATTATTAAAATTCTTTGGACCACCATTCAATAAAACATAATTAAATAAAGTTTCAATAAAGATTGGGCTAGGAGGAGGTACGTCATTAATTTGAGGTGAGTTTTCAATTACTTTCAATATATCATTTTGGGTTAAGTTCATCGTTTGATATGCGTTTGTTTGGTTGTATAAAATATATTCTACTCTTAAGGTATTAAGGTAAATTGTTCCATATGATAAAGATATACTTTTTGTTATGTTTCCGTATAAGATCATTTCTGGTTTAATCATAGAATACGTTTTGCTTAAATTATTACCTAAATTATAATAAGTTGAATATATGTAATCAGAGTTTCTTATCAGTGAAGATAATAAAATAATGTTATTTTTGAGATTGTTAAGTTTGTTTGTTAAATTAATTGTCGAGATCCAAATATCTTTTATGCTATTTGAAATAGATAATGATGAGTTTAAAAGAAAATTAGAAGTGTTTTGTATGTATAAATAAGTTGAATTCAAGATAGAAATCCAACTGTTTCCATACTTTATTGATCCATTAAGCCTATAAAATGAGGATAAATTTATTGGTATTCCTGATATTAAATAAATTATATTGCTTTGTTTGCTCGCATTGCTCTCATTTTGTACAATATTCATTACTTCGATGCTTTCAACATTTTTGGGTAGCATAGAAGACTCGTTTGTTGAAACAACGCTATTAATTTTAGTCATAAAAGGATAAAAAACCAGGGCTATTATTAAAGCAGCAATTATAATTATATACGCCAAATTTCTATTTTTGCTATACATATTTATCCCCGTTATAAATTAGTTTTATAAAATATAAATTTTAAGTCTTTCTCTAATTAATTATATTTTTAATTAATCAAAATATATATTGTTAAGTTTTATTTTAATAAAAACTTTATTTTTTCTCCTTCATATATGGGCATGCTACACGTTTTACCCTTGCATACATAAACTCTTGAACCATTACCGTACTTTAACATTTCCCTCATATAAGAAGGTAATTCATCTTTTCTTTCATCTGTAATCCTTTCAACAAATTTTAAGGGATAATATGTTAATAATGATGATTTATGAAGTAAATCTGCTTTTTCATCATTTTCGTCTATTACAACTATGTGTGCTATTCCATTAATATATGAACTAATACTTAAAGCTAAACCAGAATGAAAAACAGGCTCTCTCATTACAATTGATGCTAATGATTCCATTTTTTCATCAAAATCTATTCTACCAGATTGGTAAAGTTTTAACCAAGATTTTATGATAATTGAGTTAGGAGATTCGTTGGGTGTGTCTGAAAATATTGTATCGCTTTCTTTAACATTTCTCCTCTCTTTAAAACCAATTTCAGCTTTAAAATCCTTGGTTTCTTGCCACATATTTAAAGATAATTCCAAGTATTTTTGATTGCCTGTTACTTCATAAGCCGTTAATGATGATGATAATGATGATGATAGATCTTCCAGAATTTTTTCTCCATTTTCATTTATTCTTCTCCCAGAATTTCCAAGTTTTTCTATTATATTTAATGATTCATCTATCCCTTTGTTAGTTAATAAACTAGATAGCAACAGAGCTTCTGCAGCTCTTGCATTTTGATATGTATAAGCATTATTGTCTTTCCTTGGTTTTCTCCAGCTTTCTTTATATTTTCTTAACCTATTTCTGATGTTATTGATTAGCTTAAAAGAATCTTCTTGCGAAATGTTTAAAGAATTTGAAATTTCATAAATACTTTTCCTAGATAAAACCTTTCTACCTTCTACTTCTAGTAGATTATAAAAATCAAATATAAATAATGAAATATCAAACAAATCTCCCAATGCTTCTTTGAATTCCTTTTCTGTCCATGTATAATATTTGCCTTCAATTCCTTCATAATCGGCATCTATGCTGTTTGAAAATCCAATATCGTTTTTCATTTCATTTAAAATGAAGTCTACTGTCATATTTATTGCATCGAGCAACTCTCTATCATATGTTATTAGATATGCGTTAAAATAAGATAAGATTAGTTCTGAGTTATCTATTAGCAATTTTTCAAAGTGTGGAACTTTCCAATATCTATCAGTAGAATATCTATGAAAGCCACCAAATACATGATCAAAAATACCTCCATAATACATATTTTTTAAAGTAATCAACACAGGATCCATATATTTCTTATTTTTAAAATGCTGAGAGAGCAAAAATTGATCTGTTGTGGGATGTGGAAATTTTATTTCAGAATCTATCCCACCAAAGTTAAAGTCGTATGATGAGTAAACGTAATCTGAAATTTTCTGAACGAATTCATTTGATAATGGTGTACTATATACGTTAATTGATGAAGAAATAATATCTAAAGAGCTGTTTATTAATCTATTTCTATCTTCTTTCCACAACCTTAATATTTCTTTTAAGATTCTTTTAAATCCTACTTGGTATTCATTATCTTCTGCTGGAAAATAGGTGCCACCATAAAATACTTTTTTATCAGGAGTCATAAATACAGTTAATGGCCAACCGCTATTACCAGTTATTAATGAAACAGCTTCTTGTAACTTTCTATCGACATCTGGTAGCTCATCTCTATCAATTTTTATAGCTATGAAATTTTCATTTATTATTTCTGAAACTTCTTTATTTGAATAAGTGTTTTCATCCATTACGTGGCACCAGTGGCACCATGAAGCCCCAACATCAATTAATATTAGTTTATCTTCTTTTTTTGCTTGTTCAAATGCCTCTTCGCTCCATATAAACCAATTAATCGGCTGATCAGCGCTTTCTCTTAAATATTCACTTTTTTGATCTTTCAGCTTATTCAATAATAATCCCATATATGTTATTTCTGTAATATTTTTAACAACCAATATATATTCCTAATAATTGTTAACCCCCCGGTTAACAATAGCAATAAAATTTATTGAATGATTTTAAATCAAGCAATATAAACTCATTTATCTATAAAACACGATGTATCTATTTCATAATTTCAGATACCGAAATTCCTAGGTTGAGAAGAAAACCAATTTAATGATTTTTCAAGCTCATTTTCATTAAAATCAGGCCAAAGCACATCAGTGAAGTAGAATTCCGCATAATTAATTAGCAATGGGAAAAAACCGCTTATCCTCTTAACACCTCCAGTCCTAATTAATAAATCCATGGGCATCATATGCAACGAAGGAGGTTTTTCTCCATTTTTTATTAAATTTAATTCCCACTCACCAGAATAGCAATATGCTAGGTTTAGGACTCCATTTTTTCTATTTTTTGTTTCTTCTTCAGTTTTTCTGATTTCATTTAATATATAATTAGGAACTATACTCATATCACCTATTACTTTTACTGATATGTCATTATCTTTTAATTTTTTGTTTTCCCTTATATAATTAAAGCCTTCTTTTGATAAATTAAATAAGAAGTCCAGCTCAATTTTATTTCTTTTCGTACAATTTTCATAGCTTAATATGTAAACTGAGGCGTTATATATACCATAATCTATAATTTTGTCTAAAATTTTCTTTAAATTTTCAAAACCTGTTTTATATGCAGCGAAAAAATCAATTTTATTCTTTTTAGCCCACCTTCTGTTACCATCTGGGATAATACCTATATGAATTGGCAGATTTTGCGTTTTTATTCCCCTACCTTCTATCTGTTAGCTCATCTTAATATTTCTTTTCAATACTGATTTTTAAATTTTAGCTCTATTATTGTTTTTTGGTGGTAAGACTGGAAAGCTGGAAAGCCCTTCTAGAAGAAATAATGAGAAATAGCAAAAATGAATGGTGCAAAGATTTTGATGCTTGCCCTTTAGATGATATTCTTCTAAACATAGATGGCTATTCTTCTTCGAGAAGCAAACTGCCATGGATGAAATATGATGATTGGGCTTTTAAGGCAGCGTTAGCATCTATGAGTGATGTAGTGGTTTCTGGTGGAAGGCCTTATGCTTTATTATATAGCGTTGGAGTAACTGATGAGAACATCTTAAAATCTATATCAATAGGTATGGGAAAAGCTTCTGACTATTTAAAAAGCTCTATTTTAAAAGGTGATACAAATAAATCCACAAATGATTCATGGATTGACGTTGTTTCTATAGGAAAAATTAATAATAAAAGGTATGTTAATAGAAAAGGGGCAAAGCCAGGAGACTATTTAATTCAAATAGGCTATTTAGGTTATGGTACGCTATCGCAAATGTTATTGGAAAACAGAATAAAGATTGATAATATTAATGATAAACTATTAAGAAAAACTATTATACCAGATTTTCAGATAGATGCTTGGGTTCCTATTTATAAATATGGCACATCATCATCTGATAACAGTGATGGATGGGTTTCAACTATTTACAATATTATTGATTCTAGTAAAGTTAAGGTAGTTCTAGATGCAATAGAGATAGATCCTTTATTAAAAGATCTCATGAATAATGAAGATGCATTGAATAGCTGGGAGGATTACAATTTTGCAGTTACAACTAGCGAAGAAAACTTAGATGATTTTCTTGAGGAATGTACGAGGTTAAATATTAGGTGTTTTGTTGTTGGGAAAATAGAAGAAGGTTATGGACTTTATTATAATAATAATAGAATAGAGAACTTTGGGTGGACGTGGTAAGATTGAATGTAAATCAAGAGAGAATAATTAAAGTTTCCAATTCAATAAAAAATTTTGGTTTAGATAATATCTTGTTACTAGAAGAAAGAGTTGATCCACAATTTGATTACATACAAAGACTTAAAATGAAAGTAGGAAAAGGATATGCTACATTATATTCTTTGATCGTTTCTTTAGTTAGTTATAAATTAGCTATGAAAGGAGAAGAATGGTGGCAATGCTTTTCAAATTACTTATCAGATAAAGAAATACCGAAAAATGTTGATGAAGCAATTAAAAATGTAATCGATTTTATGAAAGATTGTAAAGGATCTATTATAGGGCAAAAATTTAAGTTAAAAAGAATAGAAAAGATCTCTAAGTCTAAAGAACTGTTAAACGCAATTGTTAATAATCCTGAAATTGTTTTAGAAAAACCTGAGGAGATTATGAAAAAAATTGCAAGTTCTCTAGGAACAGAAGAATGGAAAAAAACAATAACATTTTCTATAAAAATGGCCTATTATGCCGTTAAAAATAAAGGGGAAATTAAGCCTTTGCTTATAAATATACCTATGCCAATTGATATTAGAATTTCTTGCTTAACTTACACAAGTGGAATTGTTGAATCGGAATCTTTTAAGGAGATATTAAAGAATCCTAAAACTGCTATAAAAGCTTGGGACATGGTTTCTGAATTGAGCGAAGTACCCCAAATTCATTTGGATAGTTTGTTATGGGTCATTGGATGGGCGCCAAGAGAATTAGAAATAAGTGAGGCAAGAAAAAAAGTAATTGAATTCTTGAGTAAATATTATGATTCTAACAAAATTAATCAATTAATTAAAGAACTGTTTTATAGGGAATGCAAATAGTAAAACTTTAATATTCTATTCCTAATATTAAAATAGGAAAGGTGTATAACATGGGAGTTTACCAATATAGGGATTTAAAAAAGCCAAGCGGAGGACTAAAACATTTAGTGCATAAAAGAAAGAGAAGATATGCTATGGGAGAATTATTTGTGCCTGCAGTTCTTGAAGAAAAAGAAGAAAAAATTATAAAGAGATCTACAGGAGGAAATCTTAAAGTTTCATTGAGGAAAGTCTCTAGAGCTATAGTTACAGATAAAAAAGGTAAATCTAAGGTCGCTAAAATACTAAATGTGTTATCAACACCATCCAATAGAGAGTATGCAAAAAGAAACATAATAACAAAAGGAGCAATAATTCAAACGAGTGAAGGAAAAGCAAGAGTTACATCAAGACCTGGTCAAGATGGAGTAGTTAATGCAGTTTTAATAGAAGAGTAAAAGCCAAATAAAAGACTTTTAATTCTAATTAGTTTTTAAATATTTGAGTGAGAGGCATGTCTATAAATTATCCATGGCATTGGATTATTGAGTGGAGCACTCCTGGAACAGCTCATATGCATGCAGTAAATAATGTGTATGCATATGGTCAATCAAAATATCAAAGATGGGCTATTGTAGACTATTCAGATTTAGGTAAGGCATTGGTAATAGACGGTAAAGTTCAATCATCATTGCTAGACGAATTCGTATATCATGAGTCCTTAGTACACCCGGCTATGTTATTGAATGGAAATCCTAAAAAGGTTCTTATATTGGGGGGCGGTGAAGGTGCTACAGCTAGAGAAGCATTAAGATACAAATCCATAGAAAAAGTTGATATGGTTGATATTGATGATCAGGTCGTTGAAGTATGTAAAAAATATTTACCTGAATGGCATCAGAATTCATTTTATGATAAAAAGGTAAATGTTATTATAGACGATGCTGAACATTATATTGATAATACTAATGAAAAATATGATGTTATAATTTCTGATTTAGTTGATCCGGAAGAAGCGGGCCCAGCTGTTAGATTATATACTAGAGAATTTTATATGAAAATTATAAACAAGCTAGAGAAAAACGGAGTATTTGTTACACAATCAACAAGCCCAGTTTTAACACCAATGGTTCATGCTGTTATTTACAATACTATAAAAAGCGTATTTAAATATGCATATTCATATTATGTTTATATAAGGAGTTATGAGGGTATATGGGGATTTGTTATTGCTTCGAATGATATTAATGTTGAGAATGTTAAAAACTTTGATGTTGATAGCTTAATAAACAAGATGGTTAATGGTAAAAACAGATATTATGATAACGAGTCTCATGCTCATATGTTTTACATACCAAAATATATAAGAAATATATTGGAAAAAGAAAAAAGAGTGTCAACTCTAAAAGATCCTATTTATTTGCCAGCTTAGTTTTATTTTTCATTAGGTTTTTTAAAATTATTTATCCAAAATTCTGCTATTTCTTCCCTTTTAGCTATCCAAACATCAAAAGATTTAATGTATTTTATAAATTCCTTAAGAGCCTTTATTCTGCCAGGCCTTCCCATTATTCTTACGTGCATTCCGATGCTCATCATCTTTGATTCATATTTAGATTCCTCGTATAATTGATCAAACGAGTCTTTTGCATAAGAAAAGAATTCTTCTGCTGTTGAAAATCTGTTCATAGGATATAAGAAGTGGAAGTCATTAATATCAGGAGTGTAAGGTATAATCAAGAAATCCTTGTAGAAATATGGTAAGTCATCGTTGTATGCATCAGAATCATAAATAAACCCTAAACTTTTTACAATATCTATTGTGTTTTCGCTAGGCTCTCTTGCATAGTAACCCTTAGGTTTGTATCCAGTTATTTTTTGTATTATTTCAACAGATTTTTCTATTTGTCTTTTTTCTTCATCGTAACTCAGTCTATAGTTTTCAAACCACCTTAGGCCATGATCAACAATTTCGTGCCCGTCGTTTACAATTCTTTTTGCTGCAAATGGGTTTAGTTCTAATGTATGTGCAACAGAGAAAAATGATGCTTTAACATCCAATTCCTTTAATGTATTTAATATTCTCCATATAGCAACCCTTGTACCATATTCATAAACGCTTTCCAATCCAACATCTCTTTTTTTAACATCGATTGGAGGAAATTCTCCTATTGATTCTACTATTCCATCAACCTCATATGAATGCTCAGAACCACATTCGTAATTAAAAACTAAGTTAACTGCTAGACCTTTATTTCCAGGCCATTTAAAATCTGGTCTTTTTTCACCATATCCGATAAAATCTCTTTCATAAACCAACTTTATCCCCAATTTGTAAATAGTTATAAATATATTTATATTTTCGATTCGCTCCGAGTCTTTATTTATTCAAGATTTTATTTCGGTGATAATATGGATATAATTACATTTGTTCAGCAAATAACAGAAAGGGTTACCGCTTTAGCCTGGGCAATGTTTTTATTAACATGGAGTATAGGCTGGACATTAAAGGGATCACCAATACCTATTAATAAATTAAAGAGAGTTGGAGGAAGTTTAATAGAAGATTCCATTTGGGCTGCATTTTGGCTTGCTATAGGCTCTTCATTATTTAGCTTTATTGTATATATAGTTAACCTAATAACGGGTTGATTTTAATGGCAAATTTCTATTATTTATTAGCAATAAACTTATCTCTTCTTACGTTTTATTTAGGGGTATTAATTTATGCTTTGCCCATACCGGATAAAGGAGTTAAAAGATGGAGCGGTATATTAATAAAGGACTCTATACTTTCATTTATTATAATTATATCAATTTATTTTATTTATAATTACATAAATAATTTAGCAAATTCATTGGGAGGTTCATGGGGTTACTTTAATCTATGGCTTACAAATGCAATCACTTTAAGTATTTCAACTAAGGCATTGCTTATTTTACTATCTTCTTTGCTAACTAAGGTTCCCTTAGGTTCGCAGATGATATCTATGATATCACCTATAAATGATGCCCTAACGGCTGAAATAATATTTTTAGCTGGTTTGTGGGGAATATATTTTATTGTTAATTCGTTAGGTCAAACTATATTAATGTTTGGATTAGTTTTATATTCGATACCTTTTAGAGTAGCTAGAGATGCAGGGGCTTGGTTTATTTCGTTTATTTTGGTATTTAGTATTGGCTTACAAATTATGCCGGTTTTTATTACAAACATTGCTGAATCAAGTGGGGTCAATTTAAATAATCAGGCTATAAGTATGGGATTAACTTTTATTAATGCAAAGGCATACTATAGAGATAATCCTATAAAAAATTCATTAATCTATGTTTATACATATAATAATTCATATAATCAGATAGCTATATATAAAACAGATAATAATGGAAACATTATAAGTCCAATTTATGGAAATGAAATTTCTTTACCTAGCGAGGTTCCGTCATATTTCTTTTCAGTAATTGATGATGTAGCTTTTAAGTTATATCCTTTCCCATTATATCCTTATAATTTATCTTTTAGAAATAATCAAGAATATATATTATATACGAATAACATACTATATGAAAATGAAAACTATACTTTGGCATTTGAAGGAAACAATGGAAATTATAATTCTTTTACAAATGGTAACACAGTTTATATATATGGCAATACAGGGTATGTTGAAATAAGAGCATTGGATGAATGCGTTAATAATATAAGTTATTCAAACTTCGTTGAAACAAAAGGTACGTGGAATTTCAATAACTTGGAAGGAATTTATTATAAGTTTACCCCAATTAATCAAAGCTCAAATAGTTATTTAGAATTTAATGTAAATAATTGTACACAACCAAAGCTAAACGTTAAGTATTCTGATTATGCGAACAATTACTTGGGAATACAAAACATATTAACACCTTCAATTCTAGAGTTTTTTCTTCTATATTATATAACGATTCCATTAATATATTTTTCATTATTAATTTCCATAACTTATGGCCTTGCTAGGTTGTTAGGAGGTAGGAGAGGAATAATTCCAAGAGTGATATAATTATGAACTCTTTTCAAATTTTTGATTTGATAATAGGAATTGTTGCATTTATTTCAATATTTCTTATAATTAAAAACATGAAAGCTAATACTGATTTAACTATACCTTTAAAGATTAAACCTAAAAAACAAGGAAATTACATAGAATATAGCGTTAATGGAAAGAAATACATTGGTATACCTTATTTATCCGATAATTTGCCTAGAGGAGGTGAAGATTTACCAAGAAGAATTATAAGACTTGCAAGATCTAGTAGGTTAAGCGTTTCGTTTATATCTAATATGTATAATGTAAATAAGAGCACCCTTCTTAAGCTTATAGATGATGAAATGAAGAAAGCTGATTTATACTATTCTACAACAAATCAAATTAAATATAGAGAAAGGCTAAGATTTTTAGAAGACCTTTATAAAGAAGTAACAAGAACTGGAGTGCCATACATTGGTAGTTTTGGTTTTATCGTGTGGATTGATAGTAATGATAAAGAATCAGAGTTATATGCAGAATCTTTTAGAAACCTGATTGAAGCAGAATCTCAAATCAAGACAAAAAGGGTTTATAATATAGAAGATATCATATCTATCAGCAATCCTATAGATGTTATTAAAGAGGATACATCAATACCAATTGTTTCTGCAGAAGACATAGGGGATTATGAAGGTATTGTTATAGGAGAAGAAGAGAATGATCCAGGTAAAACAGTTTTGTTATCATTTCCTGATAATTTCAAACATCACATAGGCATTTTTGGCCCAACAGGTAGAGGGAAAACAGTAATTCTATCAGGTATTGCAATGCAACTGATGTTAATTTCATCAGTTGTTAATTCTATGCAGTCTATAATAGTAATAGATCCAAAAGGTGATTTATCCAAGCTGTTAAAGAAGAATTCAGACTATTACATAGAACCTACGGAAAAGGATTGTATAAAAATACCTAGGAAAGACGGTATTGCGATGAAATTGATTGAAAGTTCTATTAAAACAGGTGAAGGAAGCAAGATAAATATTTGTGAAGGATATTTAGATAAAAAAGGACTTGTTGTTTATGATTTATCTAAAATGCGCAATGAAGAAAGGAATGTATATTCTTCCCTAATAATCTCTTCACTAGCATTGGAAGCGAGTGAAAAAGGTTTTGATAAACCTGTTATATTAATAGTAGATGAAACATGGAGGATTGTTAACAATTCGTATTTTCACTTAGAGTTTGCTATGAGAGAAGGTAGGAGTAAAGGTTTATATGTAATTTACGCTACCCAATTGCCATCTGATGTTGGAAAAAACATAATAGATAATACCGGTGTGAAAATTATATTTGGCGGTTTTACAAATTATTATGTTGATTTATCTCAGCAATTGGGAATAGAAAATGCTGAGGTATTGCATGAACTGCCTGTAGGGCATATAGTTCTCAAAATAGAGAATAATAAAGAAAAAACAGTAAAGGTTATAGACTTTAGCAAATTGCTTAAAATGGGAGGCAATACTTAAATATAAGGTGTGGAAAATGGGAAAAAGCTTAAGGCAGCAAAGAGCAGGTAGAGGAGGCTCTCAATTCAGGAATCCAGGGCATATACATATAATGCCTGCAAAGTATCTACCTATAGACAAAACTGAAAAAGGGACTATAAAAGATTTAATACATGATCCAGGAAGATACGTACCATTAGCACATATAGTTACGGAATCAGGAAAGGAATTTTATGTACCTGCAGCTGAAGGATCTTATGTAGGGCAAGAAATACAAATTGGTGATGATGCTGAACCAGTATTCGGTAACATATTACCACTAAGCAAAATACCTGAAGGAACTTATGTGTTTAATGTTGAGCTTAGGCCTGGAGATGGTGGTAAATTAGCAAGGCAGGCTGGGAGCTATGCTTTAGTATTAGGGAAAAGTGAAGATAAAGTAAGAATAAGATTGCCAAGCAAAGTTGAAAAAGATTTAGATAAAGATTGCAGAGCAACCATAGGCATACCAGCAGGGGCAGGAAGGATAGAGAAGCCATTATTGAAGGCAAGCGCTTCATATTATAAGGCTAAAGCAAAAGCCACAAAATTCCCAACTGTTAGAGGCGTTGCAATGAACGTAGCTTCTCATCCATTTGGAGGCGGATCACATCAGCATGAGGGTAGACCAACAACAGTTGCAAGAAATACGCCCCCAGGGAGAAAAGTGGGTCATATAGCAGCTAGAAGAACTGGTAGGAAGAAAAAGTGATCATATTAATTTAGAAACTTCTATCATTTTCTTAATAACTTCTGTTGCATTTTTACCAAAAATAAAACTTCCAGGTTCTTTTCCAAAATCTCCTAGATCATATATAAAATCTACTGGTTTTTTGCTAATATTGATTGCATAAGTTATGCCCCAAGGTATAGACCCTCCTTCCGTTTCTTTAACATCAATTGGTTCGTATTTTCTATCATAATAAGAGCTTGTGTATCCTAATTTTTCTACAACTTTTTTTATCTTCTCATTATATGCTATATTAGCAGCAGATCTATAGTCTGGATAGAATTCCATATATTTCAATAATGCTCTAGCTACATGGCTACTAGCACCAAATTCAGGCTCATTTTCAAAAATTAGCTTATTGCCAAAATTTCTTATTCTACCTGGAACTGCTATTATATCTTGCAAATCCCTCGTATAAAATTTAGGTAATGCCATTGCAATATTTGTAGAAATTTCTGGTATGAGCTTTGATATTAACTCTTCATTTTCTTTCATTAGGCTTAAAGCTTTTTTCATTTCTAAATATGTTAAGTATTTATGATAATTTATTTCCATATAAGCATTTGGATTAACTGGCCCATGACCTTTTCCAATCGGTAAGCCATATGATATCGCTTGAGTTATCATTATTTTTGCAATTTTTACAGATTCAAATACATCAAAGCCTTTAGCTAAGTTAGCTGCAATTGCAGCTGAAAATGAGCATCCAGTTCCATGATCTGTATTTGTTAAAATTCTCTTTTCTTTATATTCTTTATATTGCCCATTGTAATACAATACATCTATAGAAAAATCTCCCATCATGTGACCTCCTTTAATGATAGCTGCTTTTGCACCATATTTTTCTACAATTATTTTTGCTGCTTCTCTTGCATCATCCAAGTTTGAAATTTTTATATTTGTTATTTTTTCAGCTTCAGGCACATTAGGAGTTATTACTGTAGCTCTAGGTATTAATTTATCTATAAGAACTTTTATGGCATCTTCTTTAAGCAAAGTAGAACCGCTCTTAGAGATCATTACTGGATCTATTACTAAAGGAAAATCATAGGATTTTAATGTATTTGCGACCTCATTAACTATATCAGCATTGCTTAGCATTCCTGTTTTTGCCGCGTCAATTCCAATATCATTATATATAGCCTCGATTTGTTTCCTTACAATCAGTGGAGAAATATCATAAATACCTGTAACTTCATAGGTATTTTGAGCTGTTACGCTTGTTACAGCAAGAGTTCCGTGAACTCCCATTATAGAAAAAGTTTTTAGATCAGCAGCTATTCCAGCTCCTCCACTACTATCACTTCCAGCTATGGTTAATGCAACCGGTATGACCTTATTTCTTTTAGTTTCATTACTCATTTTTACCACCTTTAATTAAGTCAAGTGTTCTAAAGAAAACTGGCCAAAAATCATCTTTTTCGGGCTGATTAATCTTTGTTTCTTTATCTTTATCTATTAGATAAACGCCATTACCTTCTTTTGCTTCCCCTATTATTCTTGCCTCAATACCTTTTTCATTTAAAATTTTAATAGCTTCTTTTTCTTTATCTTTGCTTATTGCAGCAATTAATGTACCTTCGCTAATCGATGCATAAGGATCTATATTAATTTTGGTAAAACTAGAAAACGATTTTAATACCTTTGAAACATCATCCCTAATAAACAATTTTTCTTTATAAACTTCTATCTTAACTTTGCTTGCTTCAGCAATATCATTTAATGCACCCCAGACCCCATATTCTGTTGCATCGTGCATTGCCTTGACTCCTTTTCTCAAACCAAGAGATGATAAGGTTAGAGCGTCTTCCACAACAGACTGTAGCCAAAATATATTTTGTGCCTTTGATGCAAATTCCTTACCGTAATCTTTTTCTAAAACTTGAGGAAATAGAGAAGATAATATGCCTGCGGTCTCAATAGCAGGACCTTTTGTCATAAGTATCAAATCTCCTGGTTCAACCATATTTGGTGAAACATAATTGTCTTTGTTGGTTACTCCTATTAGTGTAGCTCCTCCTATCATTGGATAATCAACACCTTCATATCTTCCTGTATGACCAGAAACGATAGATATACCAAGTTTTAAGCACTCTTTATGAATGTTTAGCCACATTTCCTTGAATTCTTCATCAGTCATTTTCATTGGTAAATTTAAATCAATGAATAGATATTTGGGAGGAACTCCAGAAACTGCAACATCGCTTGCTAATATATGAACTGCAAACCATGAACTCTTTTCCCAACCATATTCAGGGACAATATAAACTGGATCTACCTCTATTATTAAATCCTTATCTCCTACATTTAAAACTCCAAAATCCACACCAAATTGCGGACCAATTTTAACATTTTTATCCTTAATGCCAAGATTGGGGTATATTACTTCTTCAAACGTTTTTCTGTTTACTTTTCCTATAACATAATTCGCATTCATTATTATTACCCTTCTCGGTAGTAAAAATAAAAAGTATTAAACTTTTATTATTATAAAATAAAAGTTGTGGGTATTATAAAATTTATCAAATTATATTATTTTAATAAAAATATAATAAATTAAAAAATTATTTTGTTATTTATTAATTTAAATACGATAATTGTAAAAATGATTAATAAAGAAATCAGAAATCAAAACCGAAGTAACATATCATATATTAAAATATATTAAATTTTAATAAACATGGTTTATTTTTACCATAAATTTTAACGTTTGTTTCTCTCTGTTGACTTTTCTTACTCTATATGTGTTGTATTTTATCGGTATTGTATATCCTAGAGACATGTCTATACAATTTAG
>NZ_JAGDXI010000031.1 GCF_023256325.1 Caldisphaera sp. | reverse complement strand
TTACAGAACTTCTCAACAAATCTATATCAGATTTTGCACTCAATTTTATACACCACCTATTACTTGAATAAAAAGTTAATATATATTTTATAATAAAAAATCTATAAAATATAGAAATAAAAATAAATATAATGTATACAAAGGTTTACTAAACATTTACAACATAATTATAAAGAGATAAGGTTAAGGAACTAGCAAGTAAATATTAATTTTAATATAGACATTCTTAATGAGATCCAAAACCTTCGTTTAATGCTAAAAAGTTAGCATTAAACAAATCAATTAATAACATAATGAAATTTAAGAACCTGGAGCAATACATCCATACCATGGTTGAAGAGCTTGTGATGATACTCCAGTTATATAAGCGTTCAGTGGAGTTTCAGGAGTTGACGAAGTTAATATAATTCCTGAAGTGCTTGGAATATCAGCACTTGTGGATGACTGTGGGTATATATTTATAATCCAACTAGTATCAGCCCATATACTTTCTGTTGTATTAGGACCACATAAATTAGAAGTTGTATATGCATAATTAGAGAAATCAACATTTATTGTTGTATTATAG
This sequence comes from Caldisphaera sp., assembly GCF_023256325.1. Taxonomy (GTDB): domain Archaea; phylum Thermoproteota; class Thermoprotei_A; order Sulfolobales; family Acidilobaceae; genus Caldisphaera. Next base: position 21,702 of record NZ_JAGDXI010000031.1, on the reverse strand, counting down.
TTATTTAAAGGACTAAAGTTTGGTAAAACAATGCCAGGAGGAGTTACATCGTTAAACACATTGTAAAATGAATAATTTTCATCATTTTGATTTATGTTAAAATCCCAGCTGATGTTATATACAGGTACAGCTTGGTTATTCATGTTTAATGATACTCCATTATATGAACCAGTAATGCTTTCTTTAGGTCCACCGCTCCATGTTACTTCAAATTTAACTATAGGGGTAACGCCTTCAAGGCCAACAATTATTGTATATTGTGATGTTGCACCAGTAGGTTGAGGATTCCATGATTGTGAGCTAAAAGAACCCCCTCCGGGATCACTGACAAATGAATTTACTTCACTTTGTTGATACATCTGATATCCATGATAATAATCTATTGCCCCCGTTTGTCTTACTACTTCCCCACCATTGTAATACATCGTTTGACTTTCATAGTAATTTTCGTAACCCACTATAGTCATTGGAATCGAATATAAGTTCTCTACATCAGCAATTTGCTTATTTATTATTAGACATGAATCCCAATAAAATGTACCATTACCATCACTATATGCTGGTATGCCATAATATATATTGGATTGACCAAGCCATTGTGAAGCAGCCCATATAAATGTACTAGAAGCAGCCCAACTGGACGAGTTTTCATATTCTTGATATTCTTCATAACAAGGATCCTTTGGATAATTACTATTTAATAAATTCATGCCCCATAAGTTTTCTACATTTAAAACAAAATTTGGCAATTGATCTAAATATATGGGTCCAATTATTAGCCCGCTTGATTTAACGGCTTTAGCAATAAAGAGAACAGGTTCATTTAAGTTAAGAGATATTATTGGATATGCGAATAAATATCCTACGGCTTTTATTTTGGGATTTATGCCTAGTAGTAATTTGTTATTGAATGCTTTTGCCCATGAGTACGATAAAATAAATTGTATTACATTACTATAGGTCACATTACCATATAATGAGACTATATCACCTCTATTAATTAAATTAGATATTTCAGAAATAATTTTTGAAGTCAAATTTAATTTCGGCTTACTTGAAAGATTCATTATTATGCTTGAATTTATTTCTGGCCAGGATATTATTATAATACTATCATTAGGCGTGGAATCTAGCTGGCTTAGCGATATATTTGAAACATAAACCTTAACGTTATGAGTTTTAAATGCATTTACAACTTGTTCCAACAAAGTCTTTGAGTTTACAACATAAATTGGAACACTAATATTAATTGATTCCAATGAAAAATTAGATGAAGAATTTAATGCTGTTGATACACTAAATTTATTATATGACGAAATAATGAAATTGACAAATAATCCAACAATAATTATTATAGAAATAAAGACAATTGCAATATTTATATAAAACTTATTCATCTAACTTCACATTTCCCCCAAAAAGAAAGAACCCTTTTATATTTATGTATATATTAATATGTATTAAATTGATTAACACAACAATAATTAAACAGCTTAAATTAATATTATTAATGGTTTTTCTATATGTTTAAATTATTTAAATTTTGAGTTTTTCTATACCTTTGCTTGTCTTAGTTAATATTTCAATGTCTTTTCCTTTAACTAATACTGTATCTGAATGCCTAAATCCGCCAATATTTTTTATGTATAATCCTGGTTCTATAGCTAACGTCATATTGCTTTTTATAATAGTATTGTTTCCTTCAGCTATGCTCGGAAATTCGTGTATTTCTAAGCCGATTCCATGACCAGTTCTATGATTAACATATTTAATAAGATCATTAGAACGGAAGAAATCCATAACAGATCTATCAATATCGCTAGCAGAAACACCTTCTTTAATTGACTTAAACGCCATTTGTTGCGCTTTTTCCATGTAATTAAAAGCTTGTTCCATATCCTCACTAACTCTGCCAACTAAGAATGTTCTTTCATTTTCAGCCCTATAACCTTCAACTGCTATGTCTAATGTTACTATTACAGATTCTCCTTCATTTATCTTTTTTCCTGATACTAAACCGTGAGGATAATATGATCGCTTACCTGAAATTACTGCCGAGACAGTAAAATTCATCCATGGATATAACCCATCTACTCCTAAAATTTCAGAAAGCTTCATCTTCATTGAAAATTCTGCTCTGCTTGCTATATTAATTTCTGTATCCCTTTCCTTAATCCCCTCTATTACTTCTTTCATTCCATAATCAGTTACTTCGCTTGCTATCTTAATTCTTTCAATTTCACTATAATCTTTTACTGATCTAATATCATTAATAAAATCTGTTACATCAACTATTTTTAGATTATGGGAAAGTTCTGTAATTTTATTATAAAATGATAATGAATCTGAATCTGTGCCTATTATTTTATAATTTTTTATTGCATTTCTAATAGATTCGTTAATTTCTTCATCGCTCCTATAACCTATAATATTTGTAACCGGGCTTTTTTCTTTTGCATGGTCAAGATCTAGATATGGAACGAGTAGTATTGCATCACCGACTTTAGATATAATTGCTATAATAGGCCTTGAATAAATAATTGCTTGAAAAAGCGTAAAATAATAACTATTTTCAGGTTTTGTAATAATCATAGCATCTATATTATTATAATCTAAATAATTTCGAACTTTTTTAATTCTTGCATCGTATGGGAACTTGGATAGTTTCATGATACATCAAAATACAAATTGAATCCTTAGCTTATAAATTTAATTTGAATTCTGAAATATCAATCTTATATTATGACTTATATAGGCGTATAGAGAACTATTTATAATTATTACTACTTATAGTAGTAATTAGGTGTTAAATTTGAGTCTGATTCAGATTAATAGAATTGATAATAGTAATAGAATTGAGAAAAATCAATGGATTGCCATATTAAGTTCGTCCATTACAATGTTTATTTGGGGTTTTGTATTAGCATTGGCTCCTGTATGTGGATAATAGGTTTTAGTGGGGCACTTGTTTGGTTATTATATGGCATAGATACTAAGAAAAAAACCTTGGAAGAAATATCTGATATAATAAAGATAAACATTCGAATCCATAATGAGAAAAAATAAGGTCAATTTTTAATCATAAATCTTTTAAAATTCTTAATTTAATTAGTATTATTAGAATTCCCTCTTAACATTTTTTATAAGCATTCTATAAATAATATACCAAGGAGAATTAAATATTGCTAATAATAATTTCATTAAAGCGCCCATCCAAATCATATTAATAACAACATTATAAGGAAGAATTCCAATAAAGGCTATAGGGTAAAAAACTATACTATCAATTACCATAGTAGAAGCGTCTGATGTTGTTACTCTTGTTAAAACTAATGCAATAATTTTTCTATTCGATTTCCAGTCTTCTTCAGTCCTATATGCTTGTTTTTTTAATTTGGCGAATATTGTGGCATTCCATAGCTCATCGACAGCAAAAGCTATATACGATGCTAACATCACTCTAGGTGCTGCAACCATAAATTGAATCCAATATTTATTTGCATCTACTTCCCAAGCTGGAACTGGTAACACTGCATCTGCTAATATAAAAGTAGCCATCAATATATTTGATATTAATGCAACACTTATAGCAATATAAGCTCTCCTTCTTCCATATACTTCATTTATCATATCATCTAATTGACTTACAAAGGGGAAAATCAACGTGCCTCCAGAAACAACAAATGGTATTATAATATTATATATTGTAATTCTTGAGGCTAAAATATTTGCCCCTACAGAATATATAGAATATAATACGATTAATGTCGGTAATCCATAGGTGTTCCTATACTTTTTAACTAAATACGCTCCAAATATTGTGCTCATTGTGTTTCCTACTATCCAAAATATCCAAGCATAGATCATTGGATTCATTTTAATCACTTATTGCTTGCCTGTAGCTTATTTAAAAAATAAATATATAAATTTTAAGCAAAAAATAAAAATTTATTTATTAAATCTAGATTTAATAAAAGAAGAAACTATTTGCAATGCTACTTCAGCAGAAGGGACTAGTCCCAATAATGAAATAAATCCATGAGTAACACCTCCAAATCTTATCTGAACTGTTTCAACGTTAGATTTATTCAATATTGAAGCATAAGATTCTCCTTGATCTCTCAATGGATCATATTCAGCAGTTATTATTAAGGCTGGAGGTAAATTCTTATGATCTTTAGCTAAAATTGGAGAAAATCTAAAATCTAATATATCTTTTTGATTACTTAAATACATGCTAGAAAAGAATCTCATAGAATCTCTTGTTAAAAATATATTAGAATATTCTCTCATTGACTGAGAAAAAATATCATTCCCTACAGTTGGATAAATTAGAGCCTGCGCATTTAACTTTATTCCTTCGTCTCGGGATAAAATACTTACTACTGCTGCTAAATTTCCTCCAGCACTATCGCCAGCTACAGCTAATTTTTTATCTGTTTCATAAAAATACTTTATCGAATCAAACGCATCTATAACAGCTGCTGGAAATTTATACTCAGGTGCTAGTCTGTAATCTATTGATGCAACTTTACAGTTACAATAATTTGCTAAATATCTTAATATGTTATCGTAACTTAAAGATGAACCCCAAATAAATCCTCCTCCATGAAAATAAACCAATGTTCCATCAGTCTGAACGTTTTTGGGTATATAAATGTATGATGGTATTTTAGTTTCTGTTCCATTAATTTCAATTTTATATATTTCCTTCATTTCAATTTTAGGTGAAAAGCTCATAATCAGTTTAACTCCTTCATCCATAAATCTTCTAAATTCCTCAACATTTTTTGGTTTAAATACATCTTTTGGAAGAGTTTCTATCCATTTTTCTACATTAACATCTAACGGCATAGTCACACCACAGCAATAAAATATACTAATTATAAAAATATACTTAACTAGTTTGTATTATTTTGTATTATAAAAATAATCATTGAATAACATATATACAGTATTGTGTTTATATTTTTATACGCACTTTATCCTACTTGAATTAGGTGGGAAAATGAGTGGAGAAGATAAAGAACTCTCTTTGCTGCTGTCTGAGATTAATGAAGATAATTCTATTAGACTTATGAAAAAGTTTAATAAAATTATGAGATGGGTTATTGCTGACTTTCCAAAATTTGTCTCTCATAAATATCCAGATAAACATGGATTAATTTATTATGGTTTTAATAATGTTGAAAACAAATATACATATAAGGAATTAGATAGCTTGTCTAATAGATTTGCAAACTTTTTAATAGAAAATGGCCTAAAAGATTACGATAGAGTGGCTATTCATTCGTTTAATAGTGATTATTTTGTTATATCAATGTTTGGAACTTATAAAGCAAAAGGGGTTTTGGTTCCGATTAACTACCTTTTAACTGGGAAGGATGTAATCTATCAAATTAATAATTCCGAATCCAAATTTTATTTATTAGATGATTCATTTTATAGTCAAATAAAAGATGTCTTACCAGAGTTTAACTATGTTAAAAAATTTGTTGCATTAAATAAGAAGGATAAAATTAATAACGAAAAATTCGTAGACTTTAATGATATATTGAAGAACTATAGTGATAAGGAACCAGATAAAATATTAAACATATGGGATCCAGTAACTATAATGTACACAAGTGGAACTGAAAGCTTGCCTAAAGGTGTAATACACACAAATCAATCCCTCATATCTCAATACGTTAGTGTTATTATTTCTGGTGATTTTCAATCAAAAGATATAGTAATTAATGCATTGCCATTATATCATACTGCACAAAACGCAGTTCTTACAGTGGGCGTTTGGCTCGGTGCAACAAACATTGTTTTACCCAAGGGTGATATACAGCTAATAATGGAGGCAATTCAAAAATACAAAGCTAATAGCATGTTTGCCCCTCCAACAGTATGGATTGGTATTGTTAATCACCCTGACTTTAAGAAATACGATTTATCATCTATTGAGAAGATATATTATGGAGCAGCAATAATGCCGGTTGAGGTATTAAATAGATTGAGGAAAGAATTTCCAAACGCAAAGTTTGTCAATTATTATGGGCAAACTGAGTTAGCTCCAGCGCACACAGCTTTGCTTCCAGAAGATCATGAAATTAAACCTGGTACTGCTGGTAAAGAATTACTAAACATGATGACAGAACTGATGGATGAACAAGGAAACATAATAAAAGAACCATATAAAGCAGGGGAAATTGTAGGTAGAGGACCTCACACTATGATAGGTTATTTAAAGAATCCTGAAAAAACCATGGAGGCATTTAAATATGATTGGTTCCACAGCGGAGATATAGGTATGTGGGATAAAGATCATTACCTATACGTTATTGATAGGAAAAAGGATATGATAAAAACTGGTGGTGAAAACGTTTCATCAAGGGAAGTTGAAGAAGTAATATATAAGCACCCTGCAGTAAAAGAAGTTGCAGTTATAGGATTACCTGATGAGAAGTGGATTGAAAAAGTTACTGCAGTTGTTGTCTTGAAGGATAACTATGAAAAAAGCGAGGAATTAAAGAAGGAAATAATGGAGTTCGCTAGAAATAATTTAGCTCATTTCAAAGCACCTAAGGAAATAATATTTGTGGATTCGTTACCAAAATCACCTTCTGGAAAGATATTGAAGAGGGAATTAAGAGAGCAATTCAAATCTAGGAAAGAATTTAAAGAGAAAATGTAATTTAATAAAAAATTATGGCGAATCATTTTTATCATAAATTATTATAGCTAATATTATTGGTAAAGCTATCCATATAATGCCTATTATCGTTACTAATATATAATTTATAGCAAAACTAAAACCAAAATTAAAGCCTCCCATGACTATTTCATATAAACCGTAAGGAGTTCCATACATTAGTTTTGGCATATCAGCTATAATCGCTACTATATTCATTATATTGAATAGATACAATATTAGATATAAAACTATACTTATAGCTATAAAGTTCTTCCTAACAAGAACTGCAACCAAATATAATAATGAATAAAATCCAATAGTATCTACCAAAAGCATTCCAAACATTTTTCCTATTGTGGCTAAAGATGTAGATGTATTGAGAATGTATGAAACAGTAATAGGCATTAATATGGACGTTATTAAAGATCCCATAATTAATGCAAATAAGCCTCCAATATATCTAGATATTATCAACTGTTTTTTTGTTATTGGTCTTGATGCTATAAACTCTATAGCACCATTACTCCTCAAGCTAGCTATAAATTCGTTAGTTAAAAATAAGCCTACTAATGGGAAAAACTCCGCAAAAATATATGATGCAGTTGATACTGCCGTATCTCTAATATTTGAAACCTCGAGTTGAGGAAGAACAGTTGAATATGTAAAGTTAAACTCAGGTACTTTATTAGAGCTAATATTAATAGATTGCAATAAAACTATAATATCAGGTTCGCTTAAATTTATGGGTATAGAAAACTTAGCAGTTGAAAAGCCGTATATATTGCCTATATATGTATAATTTTTCGGTAATATTCCTCTCATTAAATTTTCAAGACTCTCTTGAGAATAATATACCTTGTAAGAAGTTATGTTATTAAAATTATTTTTAATCAAATAACTTCCAACATACAATACTGCTGATTTATTTTTTAAATTTACATTAACAACTCCAATGGAAGAAACTGAAGCAGTATAATTTATACCTGAAATTTGCAAAGTTGTAGGTGACATTATAGAGTAGCTTTTCCCTGAAGGAATTGCTAGTAAAAAATAACCGCTTGAATTTGTTTCGACCCATCCATTATTTATAAATATCTTTGCATCTTTTATGGGATTCCCTTGAGGATTCAAAGCCAAGCCTAATATTTCAGTTTGATTAGAAGTTACATTATAGGAAAGCACTACAGAATACTTAGTTATTTGTGATAAAGATACCTGACCTTCCAAATAAGCTACGCCTATACCTGCTAGAATTAATCCTACTAATAAAATTATAACCAATGGTTTGGTTATGCTCCTCCTTATATCATATTCCATAGCATAACTCATTTACTCCACCTTTTCTCCGATTAAATTTAAAAAGTATTCTTCTAGACCTCCTACTTGCTCTATTTTACTTACCTTATATCCTGCTTTAACTAACAATTCATTTATATATTCCGAAGATACTTCTCCCTTTATCTCAAACACATCATCATTTATTTTATTGACTTCACCAAATTTACTTAATATATTTAAAATATTAACATCAGGATTATTTATAGCAATTCTAATTGCTTTTTTAGATTCTTTAACTACTTCATCCATATTTTTAATTGCTAATATTTTCCCTTTGTGTATGATTATAACTCTATCAGCTATATTCTGAACTTCACTTAATATATGAGATGAAAATAAAACGGCCTTATTTTCTTTTTTGGCTCTATTAGCAAACTCTCTGAAAAATACTATACCTTGAGGATCTAATCCATTTAATACCTCATCAAATAAATAGTTAGACGGATTAGCAATCATAGAAACAGCTAAAGCAAACCTCTTCTTCATTCCCTGAGAAAATTCTTTCAATTTTTTATTTTTTGCATTAATTATTCCTGTTTCTTCAAAAAGCTTTATACCTAATTCTTCTGCCTCTTTACCTCCTATTTTGTAATATCCAGCCAAATATTTGAAATAATCAATTGCTTTAAAATTCTCTTCAAAAACTGGTGATTCTGGAACCCATCCAATTCTTTTTGACGCTTCTACCTTATTTTTGCTTATATCAAATCCATCGATCTCTACACTACCTGTTGTTGGCTTTAAAACACCTGCAGATATTTTAATCGTTGTTGTTTTTCCTGCTCCATTTATTCCAACAAAACCTACAACTTCTCCATTATTAACATTAAATGATATATTATCCAATGCTTTAAAATCCTTGTATTTTTTTGATACATTTTTTACTTCTATCAATTTTTCACCTGATTTTAAATTTTTCTTTAGATATTTAAATTTTTCTTTAGATATATTTCAAAAAAATCTATAAATAATTTATATGTTAATTCATATTCTTAACATAATTTATGAGTTATTAAATAAATCTAAAACATACAATATCATAGATTATGATATTCTTAGTTGATGCTTCTAAGATAAAAATATTTTTATCTTATAAATCCAATTATACCACCAACAGCTATTAATATTATTATTACATAATAGATTATAATTCTTCTTCTCGAATAAACGTTTTCTTTCATAATCTTTCTATTACTTAATATAATGCCTATTAATATTGCTGGAATAGTCACAACCAAAGGTGATAAAGAAAGCAATGTCAAAGCAAAATTTAATACTACGGAAAATTTTTTAATCATAAAAGATACTATAATGATTGCTGGAATAGATTCTAGTGTATATATTTTTAACATATTTCTAAAGTTATTTTTATTTAGAGCTTCTAATAGACCCCACGAACTACTTAAAGATACCACAATTAGCGTTAAAAAAGCTGATGAAATCAACAGAATTCCAAATATATAATGTAGATATCCAAGGCTTAATATCAACTGATAAGGATCTAAAGGATTTATATCGCCAATACCAGTTCCAATAATTTCTGAGAAAACAATTAAAATCTCTGTTATAATTGATCCAATTATTGTTTCATAGCTTACCCATCTGATTTTAGTTCTTTGATCCACATCAATTTTTGAATATTTAATTGCCGTCGAGGAACTTTGATAAATCAACATACAGGGAGGAGTAACTACTGCACCAATGTTTATTGCAATATAATATAAGAAACTTTTTGATGTAGAAAAGTAAAATATACTTTCATTAAAGTATAGTTTTGGAAAAATTGCTATTGTAGAGGCTATAATTAATATTAGCGAGATTAGTATTAAAATTCTTTCAGTCAACTCGTATCTCTTAGATAGAACAATCGCTATATGTAAAGTAAAAAATATTATTAATCCTATTAATGGATTTATGCCGATTAAATAAGATCCTATTACAATACCAGTATACTCAGTTAGATATGTAAAAAAGTCAATGAAAAAAACAGGAAAAATTGCTATTATTGATACATTTTTTGAATAGTATTCTCTAATCAACTTACCAATACCGGAATTCGTTATGACTCCTATCTTCCCTGATGCTTCTTGTATAAAAAAGAGCGGAATTGATAATATTAATACAAACCAGATCATTCTATAACCGTATTGCTCTCCTGTGGATATTCCTCCAATTATGCTTGCTGCATCTGCATCTGCCATCAGAGCTATCCATGCTGGTCCAAATAACTTAACAAAATCCTTAAAACTCATGATATCACATTTTTTAATTGTTTTTAAATAGTCATTATTAAAAGTTTCATTCTAGTTAATAAATATTCCTATATAATACTAATTTTTAATAATTTAGGATATTATTCTTATGAAAATATGAAAGATTCATTCTATGAAGTTCTTCATATACGAGGTATCGAAGATCATGCATTATTATATACAGAAAACACGTTATTGATCAACAGATGGTTTAATTCTTTAAAAATTATTAGGAAAGCACCGACAACTCTTAACAATTGAGAACCAATTAATTTTATTTAATTAATTTTTAAAATATTTTGATAAATCTTTTATTATTATCAATTTTTACCGATGTTAATAAGCATTCGCATCAGTATATAAAAATAATATATAATATATCAACTTACAATGTAAATATTTAATTTTTTAAAGCATAAAATTAGGATAAAAATTATGTAAATCATATTACGAATTAAAAATTATCCCAATATGCAGTAATTGCTAAATATTAGCACAAAATAGAAATAAAGATATGTATTATATAAATTACGAATTGAACAGAAGTTACATTATCTTGTAAAAAATAAATAAGTTTTTAAATAAAAATAAATTATAAAATAAATTTGCTATACAATTTACTAAACGAATAATGTCTCATATTATTTATAGTTTTTGAAACAGAATCTAGCGGCATAACATTACTACTTGATACCTTTTGGATAGATTTATAATACTTTATTAAATATCCAGCAAGATTAATTGTATTATTTTGTATGGCTTCAGCATAGAAGTTTTCATTAAATCCAACACCATTAACTAAATAAATAGCCTCTAGGGATTTAGTAACAATTGCATTATTATTTGTTAGTGCAACTAAAACTGCTCCTCCATACTGATTTATTATTTCTAATATACCACTGAATCCGCCAATGGCATTTAAGTTGTAATTAAAAGACTCGGTTAGATTATAGTTTCCGTTGATATATGTAATTGAGTATGACGGGTTCAGGCTTATTGTGCCATTTTGCAAATACGTTGCATTAAATGGTATTATTTCTGGATTAGTAATAGGAGCCTCGAAGAAATCATAATATAGGCTCACCGGATAATTAGCATTTATTGAAAGAGACGAATTGAATAAACCTTTTTCGTAAGAATACTCGCTGAATTTTTCATCTAAAAATGCATATTCATTGAAATAAGAAAATGTTTGTTTAGCTATACTTGCTCCTGATTGGGCAGACGATGCAATTTCTTTTCCATACTTATAATTCAAAATTGATGTATAGTTTATGTAATAGCTGGAACCTTCTTGATAATACATACCGGTGTATCCCGGTATTAATATTGGTTGGGTATCCATTAAATTAGATTTCATTGTTAGTATTTTTCCTGAAATTAATGGATTCGAGCTATTAACCCAAAGCATTAATACTCCTGATATATCCCATGTAAAATAAGGAGTTTGCATTAATTCCTCGGCTTGAATCAAGTTACTTACAGTAACTGATAATGTGACATTACTTCCTAAGGCCAATAATGGAGTTAAATCAATATAATATGGCATGTGGAACGATAAAGTATTAATTGATGTTAAAGGTTTCCAATAAAATAAATCAATCCCTCCAGTATAAATTGTCTCGAACGGGTTTAAGATACCGGCTAGTTCATTGTTATAATAGACTTCTATATTTCTTATAGCTGGTTCATTAGTATACCAGAATTCATCATTTTCTCCACCCTCTTCATATAATAGTAGCATAGATTTTTGAGTTCCATTAGGAATTTCTATCGATTGCGTAGCAATATCATTGTTTGGATTTAATACCGTATAAGAATACCCAAAATTATTAGTAAACAATGGTATGAAATAATTAGGCAAATTATTGGGAGGTGTTCCATTGTATAAATACAATGTTACATTTACTAAATAGTATCCTGTTATACCTATTTTAGGCGCTATATAATTTGGCAAAACAATCTGAAATTCAACTGGTCCAGATAACAATTTTTCAAATAAAGTTAAATCAGCCTCTGATGTTGAGTTCAGAATTTCCTGTGTAGATCCCCAAAATATAGGTGTTCCGTTAGCAAAAATATAGAATGCTCTATCATATTGAGTTCCATTATGTTCGCTTATAGATACATTCATTAATATCAGGCTGTAATTCCCCTTAGGTATATTAACTATTTCAGTATAAGGCCTCATACCGCTTTCTCCAAAGTAAGCGTTTTTTGCTACATTAATCACGACTGGAGTAACGTTGGGAGGCATTATATTAAATGCTTCGAATGAATAATAACCATCATTTCCGTTTAATTTTTTAATAAGAGAAGAAGATACCGTGATGTTCGCTAGTTTGTTATTGTACAAATATTTATTATCTACTTGCATATGTCCAAATGGCGCGATATTTATTAACAATAAAGGTATTAAAATTAAAGCAGAATAAATTATTTTCTTCATTTTATCACCCTCCTCATGGCTAAAGCTATACCACCTATAATAATACCGATTACACCAACAGTTAACCCAGAAGCTCCTATTGCATAAGATGTTGAACCTTTTTTGCTAGCAGCTAGAGCTGTGGAGTTTACTGAATTTATCATGCTTTTAAGGTTGCTTACTTCTGTAGTAAACGTTGAATTAAGGTTAGATGAGACAGAGTTAATTTTGTTATTTAGTGAAGTAACATTTGATAATATATAGGACTGTAGTTGAGATGAGACAGAGTTAATGTTATCTAGTACTCTATCAACTTCTGTAGTAAACGTTGAATTAAGGTTAGATGAGACAGAGTTAATATATTTTGTTAAACTGCTTTCAACGCTATTTATCAACAGACTTTGTGATAACAAATGATAATTGTTATAAACCCTTGTACTAATATTGTAGGACAACCCGTTGCTTACAACAATAGTGATTATATATGCCCCATCAGGCATAGAAGTAGAATTGAAAGGAACAACTAACTCTATTAAACCGTTTATAACTTTATAAGAGTAATTAACTGATATGCCATCAATTAAAACTTGTATAGGAACAAAGTTGCTATTAGTTAAATTAACAACCACATAACTTATAGGTTGTGTTATATTAATTGGATATATAGAAACGATTTTTGGTAATGTAACATTAGACAGATGAGTCACATTATACTCGTTTATTCCACTTAAAATGATTTTGCTGTTTTCTTGTGAAAACGCATACAATAGATCTTCAAATACAGAATTAACAATATTTGCCTTACTATTTATTAATAATAGACCTACTATTCCTGGGCCTATGTTATCATTTAGCAAGCTTATGTTTGAACTGTTAGCAATTAATGCGTTGATATGGGAATTAATTATCTTTACGGTAGAGTTTACTATTGTTAAATTATTTATTATACTGTTCTCTATAATTAAAGATGCATTTTTCACTATTAAATTATAAGAGTAAATCCCTTGTATACTATTACCAATAGATGATCCCATAGGCAATGAAGTATAATTACTTTGATTAATAACTAAAGAACCTATGAAAGTATATGGTTCTAGATATAAGTTATAAGGAGTTGATATTTCATCATTACCGTTAGCGGCTTCCCCTGAAACTGTAATTGACCATGGACCAGACATTTCCATAGAGCTTAATCCTGCAAATATACCAGGACTACTTAATGAAGGTAATTGTAGTTCTCCATACCATTCGTTTAACGATGAATTATATTGCAAGGGTATTCCAATAGTAAAGCTAAAAGGTAACAATAGAGAATAGTATTGATCAGGTATTAAAGTTGCAGTAAATGTACCGTATTTAACAGCTGTTCCATTTTGATATGTTATGTTAGCAAATACTTTTATATACTGTCCTTCGTATGCAGTAGAAACTGATTTTATATTTGTGCTTAAAGTCGATGGAGAAACGTAGAATGATTGATTCGCATATCCAAATAACGGGCTAATTGCTGTTGACTCATTTGAGACAAAAACGACGTTATAAAAACCTGGGGTCAAATTAGATGGTATTGTATAGGAACCAACTTGAAAACCTGAAGATGTAGGCTGTAGCGGAACTTTAGCTACTAAATAATTAGATAAATTATAAATATTAGCGTAGACGTTACTCGTATACATACCTAAGCCAAGAGGATCTATTACATAAGCAGCTAGTGTTATTGTTTCTCCTGGTGAAGCACTTGGCAATCCATCATTTACTGGAGTTATAACATAACTTAAAAGAATAGCTTCTCCAAAATATTCATATGTATAGACGTTACCTTCTGATGAATTTACCATTAATATATAAGATCCTTGTGGATCTGGATATGGCAAAAACATTTCGCCATAATATAGACCGTTACCTTCTGAAATTAACGGGGAACTGTAATAAACGACACCATTTTTAATTAAATAAGCATTTAGAGACAAGTTTACATCTGGGTTACCATTAGGTAAAGTAGCATATACTTCTACATTAAATGGGTAATTAGCAAATAATGGAGGTCCAAATGGATATGGTATTGGGGTTGGCGGAGAAATTATAGCTAAACCAACGCCTATATCAACATCTGTTGCTCCGAACCCAGTTAAGTTATTACTAGATGTTCCATTAACTACGATTGTCCAAAGATTTGAAGGCATTCCTTGCATTATAGAGACATTTCCAACCCAGTATTCCCCATTAAATGTTAGCGGTACTTTCTCTATTAATCCACCTAATGTATAAATATACGCATTGAAGTCTCCTGTTTTAACAATGGAACCATTTTGATATGCTATATCTGATATTATTTCAAAAGATGTGTTATACATATACCATGGATATTGCGCACCATTTTGATATGTTGTTACTGAGACCTCTAAGTGGTTCTTATTAATAATTGTTTTTATTGCATTGGCTAATAAACCAGCATTTGGACTACCTAATCCTGTCACTAAATTATATCCTCCATTAGAAGAATAATAGCCGTTATATCCAAAGTTTATTTGATGGAATGCCATATTATATAATGTTTTATTTTCATATATATCATATAATAATGGGTTCAGTAATCCCAAACTTGTGTTCAGATATCCATCAATATCCGCAGCTATTCCTGCCCACAATGGTGAGGCTAGACTTGTTCCCCCGATCACTACTAACCCTCCGTCTACGACTTCAACAAAGCCTGTATATGGATTTGCATCGGCAGCGACATCAGGAACAGCCCTATAGGTTCCTTTTACAACTCCTATTTGATACCATGGCTTTGGTATCAATGTTGAATATCCTCCTGTAGAAGCTACTTCGCTGGTTCCATAAAGTGGAGAAACTGACCAAGCATTTTCATACCCATAAGTACCTGTTGAGTTCATATCTGATAGGTAGCCTGAAGTTACATTAACAAATAACGATGTTCCTCCAACAGCAGTTACAAAGGGAGATGTTGAAGGGAATATAACCCCTCCATAAAGTTCAGGCGTGCCTCCATAAGCTCCTTCATCTCCGCTAGACGCAAAGAATGATATTCCCTCAGCACTACCTAGTGCAAAATAGTAATCTGCATATGAATAACCCAAATTCATTTGTGCTTGCGCATAATAAGGATCTGATGTATAGAAACCAGTTAAGGCTATTGTATTTTCTGATGCACCCCAACTCATTGATACTACGTTTGCTAAATCCAAACTTACTACATAATCTATTGCCTCAAATAACGCATTAGCAGGATTTGATGCTACAATCAAATAAATATGGGCATATGGAGCCATTGTTTGCGCTGCTTCTACATCTAATGCTGTTTCAATATCCCAACCAGTTCCAATTCCTAAACTCGGATGATAGGGACCTATAGGCACTATAGTTAAGTTTACGCTGGGAAGACCAAACATTGAATCATATTGAGACAAATCTTGGTAAATTAGTGGATCCCCGTATGCATCTATTATAGCAATCGATGTTCTATTGCTGTATTTCATTATATTCGTAACATTATATGCACCTTCAAAATCTCCAGGAGTATAATAAGTGATTGCCCCTGCCATTTGATATTTCCTAAAATTAAAATTACTTAACAGCTTATAACTAGAACTATTTAATGGGACAAAATATTTGTTTATTATTTTTCCAGAAACTATGTAAGGAGGCTTAAATTGAGTAAAGTTATTTAATCCAAATATTAAAGTGTTAGATAATATAGATGGTATTTTAGGGTTGCTATTAGGTGCATAATATATTATACCGTTATAGCTTCTATAAAGACCAAAATCTGTGCCAAATAATTTCTCGACCAAATAAGCGGGACCTTCAACCATAATTGAAAGTCTATCAGGGCTTTGATAAGTTATCATGAATCCTTGTGATTTTAGAAAATCTATTACTTCATTAAATTCTTGAGAAGAAGGAGCAAACATTTTCATTATTTCACTCCTATTTAATGGCTTCATTTGTTTATTTGCTACTTCTTGTGACAGAAATAGAAGATAAGTATAGTTTTTTGGTGGGAAAAATATCGAAAAGCTAATCATAGTGTTTTTCGGTAATTCATTTATATAAGTGCCATTTAATGAAGGTCCATAATAGTATGCGCCATTATTGTTTTCTTTATTTGATAGCGCAAATGATAATGGGCTGAAGACAGCAAGAATAAATACAAATATAAACACAAATGAAAAATATTTAATAAGTTTCTTAAAATTTCTACCCACAATAGTTCACCTGACAATTTTGTTAATAATTATGGGATTTAATAAATCTTTCTAATTAACAAGCAATATTAAATAGCATTGAAATCCTTGAGTTTCACTAAGCCAAGTTCACTTAAACATAATCATTTTTAAAGTTAAAAACAAAAATTATAAAGCGGTGAACTGTTTGACAATAAAATTCATAGAGAGGCTAGAGAAGTGTGGAAAACTATTACAAGTAGCTCTTGATTTTACTGATATAAATTCAGCTATTTCTATAGCATCGAGTGTTGAGAGAAGAGAAAACCTAATTCTAGAGGCAGGAACTCCTCTTATAAAATCTTATGGAATCAATTCTGTTAAATTATTGCGCTCCTTAAAGGGAAATCATTTAGTTTTTGCTGACCTAAAAATCATGGATGTTGGAGCTTTAGAGGCAAATCTAGCATTTAATAATGGAGCTGATGCTGTTTCTGTATCAGCGGCAACTAATATAGAAACAATAAAAGAAACTGTTGATGAAGCAAACAAATGGGGAGGTATTGTTTATGGAGACCTTATTGGAGTTGATGATATTCTGAAAGGTGTGGAAAAGTTAAAGAATTCTAAGGTTCATGTTGCATTACTTCACATAGGAATTGATGTTCAGGTAAAAATGGGTGTAACTGCAGGAAATTACGCCCAATTAATAAAGAAAATAAAAGATAATTTTGGAGGAATAGTTGCTGTAGCTGGAGGTATTAAGCCTGAAGAAGTGCCATTGGTATCATCGGCTGGGGCAGATATTATAATAATTGGGGGAGGAATAACCAAGGCTAAAGATCCTTACGAAGCAACTAATATAGCAATTAAAAATTTAAATTCTAAATGCTAAATAATTTTAAACTTTGCTATAAAGTTTTTAGTGGAGATTAAAGTGAAAAAGGGGATATTAATAGGTTTTGGAAACGTGGGAAAAGCTTTAGCTAGAGAAATAATTTCTATTGACAAGATAAAAATTGTAGCTGTATTAACATCCAAGGGAGTTTATAAATTAAAAACTAACTGGAAATCAGATTTAAAAAATTTAATTAATGAGTATCCAAAAGGAGAAAAAGAGAATAAAGATTTATTAAGTATAATCAATGAGTTAATGCCTGATATAGCTTTTATAACAATACCCCCATCATATTATAATGGAGAACCTAATTTATCACTATATAATACATTACTCGATAATAATGTTAACATAATTACTGCTGATAAAACCGGTCTTGCATTACAATTTAATTATTTGATGGCGAAAGCTAAAACCAAAAACCTATTTTTCGGATATAGAGCAACAGTCATGGCCGGTACCCCTGCTATTGATGTTGCGAAAGGACTCAAAGGAAGAAACGTAAAGGAAATTAAGGCAGTATTAAATGCTACAACAAACTATATCTTAAGTTTAATTGAGAATGGATATTCAATACAAAGTGCCATAGAAAAAGTCAAAGAGCTAGGCTTAGTTGAACCTGATCCGAAAATCGATATAGATGGTTATGATGCAGCAGCAAAGTTGACTATAATATTAAACACTTTAGGCATTTCATCTACAATAAAAGAAGTCAATAGAGAATCTTTATTAAACGTAGATGAAGAAAGAGTTAGAAGGGCATTAAACGAAGGGAAAAGAGTAAAATATATAGCATATTTTGACGGAAACAACAAAAGGATAAGTTTAGAGGAAATAGAAATGGATTCTCAACTTGCTAAAGTGTCCAAAAATTATAACTGCGTCGTATTTAATGTTGATAACGATACAATTACTTTAACTGGTCCTGCAGGACCAGCGATTTCAACAGCTAAAGTCATGATAACAGACTTGTTGGAATATTTAGAAAAATAATAATCAATCTTTAACTACACCTAAATTAAACTATTTTATTCAATTTTAAATTTTTTAAATCTCTTTAATTTATAACTGGAACTGATTATTATGATGAAAAATTAATAAGGTAAAAAATCAACATAATTTTAGGTGGAAAATTGGAAACATATAAAATATTGGGTTTAATAGGACTTTTGTTAGTATTATTGGTAACAGTTATGCTTTCTATTTTTATACTAACTGGATTTTACTATTCATATGGCTTTATGGGAGGTATGATGGGATACTACAGGCATTATTATGCTTATGGATATTCTTTTATGCTATTTCCACTAGCTATTGGTGGTATATCTGTAATACTTGCCGCTATTGGTATTTCTATAAACGACAAAGTTGCTTCAGGAATTTTACTAATATTATCTGCCTTCATATCTATACCTATTGCTTTTGGAGGTTTTGGAATAGGTTTTATTCTATTACTTTTAGCGGGAATACTTGCATTAATAAAATAAATCATTTTCTTGCTTATAAAAATATATCAATTTGATAAGTAGAATTCATAAAAATGATATCAAGGACTAACATCCTATCTTTATCTTTATAATTCCTAATAGTAAAAAAATATATACTCTGATGAATACATTAATTAAAAGGTAGGTGTTTATGCCCACTAGTAAAATTATGAGCTTAAATGAAGCGGTTGATCTTATAAATAACGGTGATTTAATTACAATCAGTGGAATGACATTCTTTAGAAATCCAATGAGTTTCATTGCGGCTCTAATTAATTCAAATAAAAAGGATTTGTCTTTTGTTGATAGAGAGCCAGGGTTTGGATTAGATGTTTTAACTGCAGCTAATAAGCTTAAAATGATTAGAGCAGCTATGGCAACATTTGAACACTTTGGCCTTTCTCCAAGCGTAAGAAAGGCAGCCGAAAGAAAGCAAGTCGATTATTTAGAAGATACTTGTGGGGCAGTTATTGCTGGATTAAGGGCAGGAGCTCAAGGAGTTCCATTTATGCCTGTTAGAGGAATAATAGGTTCAGATTTAGTTAAAATACATGAAAAAAGAAATACGTGGAAAATCATAAAGGATCCATTTACTAATGAAGATATTGTTATAATTAAATCTATTGAACCAGATGTAGCTATAATTCATGTACACATGAGCGATGAATATGGAAATTCAGTTATATTAGGTCCAAAATATGAGGATGAATTAAAAATAAGGGCTGCTAAAAAAGTGATAATAACAGCGGAAAAAATTGTAGATAAAGAAGAACTTAAGAAAAGAAACACAGAACAGTTATCTTCGACCTTACTTCATGTAACTGCAGTTGTTAATTCTAAGAATGGTGCATGGCCAACAGCGATGTATCCTATATATGAGGCTGATTATAAAGCTATAGGCGATTATTATAACTATGCTAAGGAAGGTAAAGCTATGGAATGGATTAGCAACAATTTAATGAAGAGGTGGTATTGATGTCAGCAAGGCCTACAGATATTATGATAAAGTGTTTAGGGAGCTTTATAGAGGATAAGGATTATGTATACCATGGTTTAGATAGCTTATTGCCTCAATTAGCTATGGTATACGCTTCTTTATATCTTAAAAAAGATTTTATTTATCATAGTGTTGCGGAACCATTCTTAACAGATCCAAACCAAGTAATGGTAAGACCTTCGACAGGAGATCCTTATTCTGAGCAAGGAAATATAGCAACCGTAACAACTATAGATGCATTTGATATCGCAGCAAAAGGTAAAATGGATCTTATGTATTTTGGAACAGCTCAAATAGATGAAGAAGCAAACATAAATTTAACAGCAATTG
Organism: Caldisphaera sp.; assembly: GCF_023256325.1. Taxonomy (GTDB): domain Archaea; phylum Thermoproteota; class Thermoprotei_A; order Sulfolobales; family Acidilobaceae; genus Caldisphaera. The sequence goes on along the minus strand of NZ_JAGDXI010000031.1, from coordinate 1,103 downwards.
GTAACTATGATAATCCCAAGGTTAAACTTCCAGGCGGTGCTGCAACTGCTTATTTATATCCTATAGTTAAGAAAATAATAATATGGGCCAGGCATGATCCTAGGGTATTAGTTAAGAAAGTTGACTTTGCAACAGGAAACGGAACAACAAGGATAAACAATAATTTAAAAACAATTTTATGTACAAACAAAGCTTTAATCGAATTTACAAAAAAAGGACCTATATTAAAAGCTGTGTTACAGGGCTTCAATATTGATCAAGTTGTATCAAATACAGGAGGTATGAAAATAATTGTTCCAGAAAAAGTAGATACAATTAATGCGTTAAATGAAGAAGAACTCAAAATTATTAATAAAGCTGACCCCAACGGATTGCGGTATGAAGAAAACTATGGGTAGGGAGCTATTAATGGAAGATGTTTTTTGTAAAATAGCAAGGGGTGAAGAAAAATCTTATACAGTTTATTCCGATGATAAGGTAATGGTAATTATGGATATTTTTCCTATGTCAAGGGGACAGACTCTAGTTATACCGAAAAAACATTTTGTTTATTTCTACGAAATGCCAGATGACTTGATTTACAGTTTCTATAAAACTGTTAATATGATTGGAAAAGCAATGATAAAAGCATTTAATCCTAAAGCAATAGCCCTAATCGCAAGGGGTTTAAGAGTTCCTCATTATCATCTTATATTAATCCCTGTCAGAGAAGGAGATATAAATGACAAATATTTTTCAGTTATGGATGCCTATCAAGGATTTCCAAAAGTAAGTTTAGATGTCCTTCAAAATAGAATTGAAGATTTTAAATCATTTGCTTTAAAAGGTAGGTTGCAAGTAAACGAAGAAGATTTAATTAATGATATGAACAAAATCAAAGAATCTTTAAGCAATTTATAACATTTTTAACTAGTAAAAATTTTTGAATTTCATACAAGATTCTATTGATGACAAAAATAAAATTAGGCTGTTTATGTTTTAATTTTCTTATAAAGAATCTTATATAAAAATTAAATATTAATTAATAGAAAAATTCATAAACAAATAGATGTGGCGGACCCGGGGGGATTTGAACCCCCGACATTCGGCTTAGGGGGCCGACG
>NZ_JAGDXI010000016.1 GCF_023256325.1 Caldisphaera sp. | reverse complement strand
GCTACTAACTATGAAGTGATGAAGATGAAGGCTGTAAACCACAAAGTTATTACCCTCCTAAGGAAACCCTCGCCCTTCAGGACGAGGAAGAGGTCAAAGGTATATTATTTATATTTAATTTTAATAGTTAATAATTTATATTTATATCGTATTTAAGATTTAATACATATTTAAAGATTATAATTTTTTATAATAAATTCTTTTCTAATCAAAATATTAAAAGATATTTTAAGTAAATCCAAAACTTCGCCTTTATAGAAACAAAAGTTAGTTAGATCGAATCTACTACAGACTTTATATTAATTAATAGATCATCAATAGTATTTTTTAAAGACATTATCTTTTTAGGATCAGTACAATCCAAAATTTTTATTGTGCATATAAGCTTCCCATTATCGCTTTTACAATCTATACTTAAATAATTAGGAATATTCTTTATATTATCTGGTTTTAATGATTTTGCTAAAACATCTGCATCTTTTGAAGATAAAATTAACGTAGCTGTACAATCTAAGCTATCTTCACCCATATAAAATCACCATCGAAATCGGCCTTAAACGCCTGTATAAACCTGCTAGCAGAATTATATCCCATGGATTCTTCAAAAGATAATACTGGTAATTTTAATACATTATTATTTAGGTATCCTAAAATTCCATCCTTTTCAATAAGTCCTAAAATTTTAAGCTGTCTTTGGATGGCTCCTATAGGAAGATTATCTTCATCTACTGTATAAACTTTTCCAAAATTTATTTGACTCACTTTGCTAAATTTGTTATTTAATATAATATCACTTGATTTGCTTACTGCATCTTTAAGATAATGAATAATCTGAGGATACTCATTCTCATAATCAGCTATTAAACCAACAGTTGAACCAAAGCCCATTGTATCCATTAGCAACATTATCGAATACATAACCTCTCTTGGATCCTCCATAACTATTCTAGATGTTGATACTTCCATAGCTCCTGCATAATCATATGGTTCTATATTTTTTTTAGATATTTTTTTCATCAAACTTATTATTGATATAATTAAATTTTTCATTGTTTCATCGTCAATCTTTCCTATGTTGCTATTTATTAAATTCTCTAATCCATTTTCCTTCAGATATTTCTCACAAGCATCCTCATTTGATAAAGTAAGATAAATTGGATTTAATGTTATAGATAAAGATTTACAGAAGTCCATAGACAAAGGTCTAAATATTTTTAGACCAGTAATTGTTTCCATCTTTAAATTATCGTCATTTGATATAACTGTACTTACAACTAAATCATCAAGCGAATAAAATTTTCCTGCGTCATCAACGTATTTACTAGCATATGACGATGCCATTGATAATATAGCGTACTCAGGCCTAACATTAATAATGTCTGATCCTTTTAAAGCTAGGTAAATGCCAGATCCGATACTACCATTTATCTCGATAAAAGTAGAATTTCCTACTGGAATACCATTTATTTCATGGGCTAAAGAAATTAAAGCTGAAGACACATCAGACGCCTTATAGTTTAGGCTTGAATATCCTATAAGTATAGTGGGTTCATTTATTCTTTGAGGTGCATTAAGCTTAATAGAAATTGATGGCTTTATATTTAAATTTAAAGCTACATTAAATAAAATTAGCCCTGAGATAATGTTTTCTAAAGAAGGATATAAGATTATTCTTAAAATCCCATTATCCTTAGATTCTTGAAATAATTTGCTAAGATTACTTGAAAACAGGGTTTGTTGTTTTTCTAGGTTTTCACTCTTCTCAATTTTAAGTTTTAACAAACTATTTTTCACCACTAAATTTCAATTTTATATTGTTCAGAAGAAATTTAATATTTTGCTTAGCTGCTACCAGCTACCAAAAGTTTAGCAGTATTGGGATCATATTCCCAATCTTTTGCAATCTTTCCAATTCTCTTATAGTATTTAGTTAGCCTCCTTATCTTGCTTTCAGTAAATATTAATCCCCTTAAGCTTGTTTTGTCTTTTGGATGCTCATCCAAATGCCTTCTCAAATTAACTGCCCTCCTTATCAAATTGAATAGATCTTCAGGTATTTTTGGTAGCAAATTCTTCTCTTCTAATACCTTGCTTACCTTTTTACCTATTATTGGTTTAACCAGTGGTATTCCAAATTGATCCCTTAAAACAATTCCTATTTGAGATTGTGTATAGCCTTTCTTTGCAAGCTCTTCTATTATTAATTCAATTTCTTGCTGACTATAGGTTATCCAGTTTGCTGTAACTGATGAAGGTCTTATTGAGTGTGATTTACCTCTTCTGCTATTCTTATGCATATGTTTTCACTCCCCAATTTTATTTCTATCAAAGAATTTATTAGTTTTATTGAACTTATAAATTACGCTTCATCATAGCTCATAGCCTCATAAAGTTAAAATTTTTACGTAATAATATCTTTATTTTATTGAATGAAGTTTTCTAATTTTCCCTTTAAATCTATAAACCACTAATATAAACTAAAACTTGGTGAAGACCGAAATGACTGAAAAGACCTTAGTATTGGTTAAACCTGATGGGGTTAAGAGAGGTTTAATTGGAGAAGTTATATCAAGGTTCGAAAAGAAAGGATTGAAGATCTTGGCATTAAAAATGGTAAAGCTCAACAAAAGTAAAGGCGAAGAGTTTTATTCGGTTCATAAAGATAAAAGTTTCTTTAAAGATCTGGTAGAATTTATAACAAGCGGACCAATAGTTGCAATCATACTAGAGGGAGATTCAGCAATCTCCGTAGTAAGGTTAATGATAGGTAGTACCGATGGTAGAAAAGCCCAACCTGGTACTATAAGAGGAGATTTTGCATTATCTATACAGGATAATGTTGTTCATGCTAGCGATTCTCCTGAAAGCTTTGAGAGAGAATATAAGGTTTTATTTAAAGACGAAGAAATAATTACTTATTAGATTTTTTATCTAATATTTCTTTTATCTTCGAAAGTACTATGTTATATTCCTTAAAACCCGCATTTTTCTTAATTTCAGCAATTTCTTTTAAAGTCAATAATTCGTCATTACTTATGTAATTCTTAAATTGTGTAATCAATTTTATTGCATGCTCCTGAGGAACATCAGTGTATATAACATCACCTTCATTAACATGTCTACCTATTAAAATTTTGCCTTCTATAGAAACAGCAATTGTAGAGCCTACCTTAGCATATTCTAGGCTCTTATCTTTATCCTTTATTGCCATGATCCTACCTAGATCTTTTCCCTTTTCGTTAATTAATGGATATCCAGGCTTTATGATACCACCGCTTACTTCAACCCCTACAATAGCGGGGTCACTCCTTCTAAACACATATCCTGGTAAGATCTTAAATTTTCCAGGTCTTATCAATGAATTCAATTCTTTTTGTATCTCCTCTTCTTTTAGTTTTTCTCTCCATTCGTTATACTCTTCTATCAAGTGATAAATAATATTATTCTGGAAGACTTTAATATTATTATTTGATAATTCTGCCTCAGCCTCTGGCAATATTTTTACGTTAAAAGCAATTATCACTCCTAATGATCTATCTTTTTTAGCTGTTAAAGATGCCTCAAGTATATCTGATTTGTTAACGTTTCCAATATCAGCAATCCTAATTGGTATATTCATTCTTTTAAAAGCTTCTATTAAAGCTTCAAGAGTTCCTAGAGTATCAGCTTTTATTATGATACCATTATTTTCTGCCTTAAAGATAAGCTCCTTTACTTCGCTTTGCAACATTTTACTAATTTTTTCAGCTTCTTCATAATTGTTTGCAACTTGAATTGAAGATCCTGCTAAAGCATTCTCTAAATTCGCGGCTGCAATTCTTACCCCAGCAGCTGCGTAAACTTCTTGAACACCAACGAACCTTGTCCCTCTAGCTCTCATATCACTTAATGGAGATGGCATTAAGAGTGATCTTACTGTAGTTATTATGGGCCCATTTTTACCATTAAGAACTATTATATCCCCGACTCTTATTACACCGTCGTAAATTATAGCATCTAAAACGGTACCTAATCCTTCTACTTCTTTAACTTCAAGTATTGATCCCTTAGCAGGTCCTTCAGCAAAAACAAGTTTATTCTTTAAATATTGCTGAGCAAGACCTGCTAATACAGCTAACAAATCTGGAACTCCTTCCCCAGTTTTAGCCGACAAAGGAACTATTGCTATTGTTTTTGTAAAGTCTCTAATTTTTGTATATAAATCCGATTGAAATCCTAGCTCAGAAAGTTTTATCACAATTGTTCCATAAATTATTTTTTCTAATTCTTCTTTTGCCTTATTAGATTGCTTTTGAAAAGAAATAGCAAAAGGCTGATCTGAAAAACTTTCCCATCCTGGAATCCTGTCTATTTTATTTGCGGCAACTAAGAAAGGTACCTTCCTTGACTTTAATAAATCTATAGCTTCATATGTCTGGTCTTGAAGACCTTTAGTAATATCTATAACTAATATTGCAAAATCAGCTATGCTTCCTCCTCTTTTTCTTAGATTTGAAAATAATTCATGACCAGGTGTATCTATAAATAACAATCCGGGTATAGTAAGCTTAATTGGAACTATTTTTTTAAGAGGCTCTGATATTTTCTCAATTACATCAGAAGGTACAATGCTGGCTCCAATGTGTTGAGTTATTCCTCCAGCCTCTCTTGCTGCTATAGCAGTACTCCTAATTTTATCTAGCAATGATGTTTTTCCATGATCTACATGGCCCAAAACAACAACTATTGGCTGTCTTAATTTCTTAGTTTGAGATCCTTGAGATTGGATTTGGCTCATTTTATTATTCCCCCCAATTCATAGACACTTTTAAAGGTTTAATATAAAAATGCTTATTCTTACAATAACTAACTTCTTTCCGACTTAAAAAAGCTTTTCAACCACTAATCCTTTTTTGTAAACTTCCTCCTTTAATGAAAAGAAAACAAAATAAATTTCATTCTAATAATATCTAAACAAGAAAGTAGGTTACCTAATATCTATCCATAATTCTTATTTTTAACTTAAATCAAAGCTGAAATTTACATTGACTATATAATTAAGTTTTTCAAATATTTTCTCTACTATTCTAATCTCATTCGAATCTATAATGAATAATCCATTAGCAGCATATAAAATTTCTTCACAATCGCCGATAATTTTTGTAATTTTTAAAACAATATAATTATCAAACTTTGATGGATAAAAAAACAAACCAAAAGTTTTACCATTATAATCTATTATAGAATTAAAACATGTTCCTTTTTCTTCCAGCGAAGAAACCTTGAACCCTTTTTGTTTCAAAAGTGATATTATTGTTTCAGCCTTCTTCTTCATCGTATTCTTCTGATTCAACATCAAACTCTACCTCTCCTTCTTTAGCAATATTATTAATGCAGTCTAATTTTTCGTTACCTGTAATTTCTGCTATAAAACCGAATCTTTTAATTATATTACAGATATTGTCCCAGGGTACAACTGCCTTTTGGCCTGTTTCTGTCTCAATATATGCTAGCCTTCCATTCCTTGTTATTTTTGCCTTCATTGCCAATTTAGATACCCAATTATATTGCATTTTTAAAAATATTAAATCTTAACTTAAGTTAGAATTTGATATAGTATTAATAAAACAGCTATTATGAATAACTTATCTCTACGTTGAGCTGGGCTAGAGCAGTTTTTCTTCTTTCGGCCCTTGGGTCTGGTATCATACGTCCTCTTACAGTTTTTTTCCTTCTTTCTCCATCTTTCTCTGGATGAAATCCGGGAGGTTCTGATAAAAGTACTTTTTTTCTTACAGCTCCAGGTACTCCTGGATGCATTGGAAAACCTGTTGCGTCGCTTCCACCTCTTATTTTAAATCTTAAATTATCAAAACCAAGCAGACTGCCATCAAATTCGTCTCCAATTTCTAATCCCGAAATTCTAATCATTATATCTTCTGGAACCGCTAATTGCCATGCTTTTGCTCTAAAAGCTTTTGCCTCTGCTTCATTTGATCCTGCCAATTCTCCTAACAGTTCACCACTAATCCAAACCTCATTCTCTGGAACATTATCTGACTGAATTACCTTTAACGGAACGTTTGCTTTCCCGCCTTCTTTTTTAATGCTTAAAGTCAAAACTCCTACTTCATTTAATTTAAGCTCTTCAAATAATTTTTTGCCGACTTTGGCTTTAGGCAATTCTTTTCTTTCTTGTTCTTTTGTTTTTTTCATGGATTCATTTAATTTAAGCTCTTCATCGTCAACACCTTTAACTTTTACATTGACAGCTTTGTTACCTGCTCTTGGATCCGAAATTACTACCCTTAATGGTGGTCTCTCTTCAGCTGGCATTTTTTACACCCTTTTACTCCCTCTGAAAATCATTGTTTGGTAGTTTTAAATGCTTTTAGCACTTGTATTTATTATTAATTATTAATTAAAAATTAAAATATAAACGAAATACTCAACTCTTAGAGACAAAATATAATATAAACATTAATCTTCATATAGTGTAACCTTTACATCAGCTTTAACCTTATCTGAAGAGAATGGTGGTATTGAATTCCCTAAGTCTATTGCTATAGATACCTGATTTCCTGTATCGTCAGTTATCTTTACCTCAGCAATATATGTTGTCTCAGGACCTCCTGATTCAAAAACTTTCATTAAAGATTCATAAAGCCTAGATATAGCCATCTGAAATGCAACAGGACTTGATAAGTCCTCAGGTTTAAGTGATATGGAAGCGAAATTTTTCATTACCCTACCAACTCTTGCCTCTCCCTTAAATTCTTTGTTTACTATGTTCTTTTCTCCTTCTGACATCATTAATTCACCGCAATAATTATTGTATCCAAATTTAATATGCTTAATGTTTAATTTATTACTCTCATCTAATTATAAAAAATTTTTAGGCTGAATTATAAACATTAGAAATCATCGAGTGGAAAAGGTATGCAAGAAAAAAGAGATGAAATTATTAATAACTTTAAAGAGATCGAAACCAAGTGGCAAAAATTATGGGACGAAAATAAAGCTTTTGAAGCGAATCCTAATGAAAAAAAGAAATTTTTCATTACATTTCCATTCCCATATATGAATGGCCTTCCCCATTTGGGAGGGGCCTTTACTATACTTAGAGTAGATATAATGGCTAGATATAAAAGAATGAGAGGATACAACGTATTATTCCCTCAAGGATGGCATGCAACAGGAGGTCCAATTGTAGCATCAGCAAAAAGAATTAAAGAAAAAGACCCTAAAAAAATAAAAGAACTAAAAGAGATGGGAATATCAGATGATATTATAAGTAATTTTGAAGATCCTACTTATTGGGTATTTCATTTTACAAATGAATGGGAAAAAGATCTAAGAAGATATGGATTAAGCATTGATTGGAGAAGGAAATTTTACACAACAAGTCTAAATCCGTATTTTAGTAAATTTGTGGAATGGCAATACTATAAACTAAGAGATCTAAATTATATTGCTAAAGGTAGCCATCCAGTTGTTTGGTGTCCTAAAGAAAAGAAGGTTGTGGGTGATCATGACAGGCCAGATGAATATGCAGGTATAGGTCCAGTTGATGCCACTATAATTAAATTTAAGATAGAAAATAACGATTTAATAATTCCTACATTAACCTACAGACCTGAAACAATTTTTGGAGTTACAAACATATGGATAAATAAAGATTCTACATATAATATTGCAGAGGTTGATGGAGAGAAATGGATTATAAACGATTATATGATAGATGAGCTTTCAGACCAAAAACACGAAGTCAAAGTTTTAGGGAAAATACAAGCAAAAGAAATAATAGGTAAATATGCATTAAATCCTATAAACAATAAAAAAATACCTATATTACCAGCAAGCTTCGTTATTTATGATGAAGGTACAGGAAGTGTTATGAGTGTCCCTGCCCATGCTCCATATGATTATATTGCGCTCGAAGATCTGAAGAGAAATAAAGAAATTATAAAAGAATTTGGATTAAACGAAGAAGAAATAAAGAAATTAAATCCCTTAGTTATAATAAAGAGCTCTGACTTTAAAGATATACCAGCAAAGGAAATGGTAAGAAAGTTAAACATAAAAAGCCAAAATGATGTAGAGTTATTAGAAAAGGCAACAAAAGAGCTATATGCTAAAGAATTTTATAGCGGAATAATGTATAATGTTGGTGAATATAGCAATATTAAAGTTAATGAAGCCAGAGAAAAAATAATAGAAAACCTAAAAGATAAAAATAAGGCACTAAAAGTATACACATTACCTTCAAAGGTTTATTGCAGATGTGGCGCCAGGACTCACGTAAAATTTGTTGAGAATCAATGGTTTTTACTATATAGCAACGAAAGTTGGAAAAACAAGTCCAGAGAACTAGTAAAGAATATGAATTTTTATCCTGAATCTGCAAGAGAAGATTTTCTTAGACTAATAGATTGGCTTAGCGACTGGGCATTTACACATATGAATGAATTAGGTACACCATTACCTTGGGATAATACATGGGTTATAGAAAGCCTTAGTGATTCAACTATATATATGGCTTATTATACGATAGCACACTATATCCAGAACAAAATAGAGCCTTCAAAATTAATTCCGGAACTATTTGATTATATTTTCTTAGGAATAGGCAACTTAGATGAGTTATCTCAAAAAACACGTCTTGATAAAGATCTAATAGAAAAAATGAGACAAGAGTTTCTATATTGGTATCCAGTTGATCTTAGAATTAGCGGTAAAGACCTCATGCAAAACCATTTGTTGTTTTTCATATATCACCATGCAGCAATTTTTGATAAAAGCAAATGGCCTAAAGGAATAGGCATAAATGGGTGGGTGCTATTAAACGGAGAAAAAATGTCTAAAAATAAAGGAAACTTTTTGTTATTAAGAGATGCATTAAACAAGTGGGGTGCCGACGTAACAAGATGGTCAGAAGTAATGGCTGGAGCTGATCCAGGGTATGATGATGCAAACTTTGAGACATCTATTGTTGACAATGCTATAGATGAGCTAAATTCATGGCTGGAATTAGTTAAAGACAATTATAATAAAGGTAGGGATTATAAGCTTAGCTTAGATGATTGGTTTGAGAGCGTAATCAATAGTACAATAAAAGAGGTTACAGAAGATATGGAACAAACAAGGTTTAAGACGGCTTTAGTTAAGTCATATTATTATCTTAAAAATAAATATAAATGGTATCTTACCAGAGCTAATATCCCAAATAGAGAGGTTATAAACAATTATTTAGAGAATGTTACATTAATGATAGCTCCAATAGTACCTCATATAGCAGAAGAAGCTTGGCATATTATGGGTCATAAAGATTTGGTTTCTCTTCATCAATGGCCTTTATTTGATGAAAATAAAATTAACAAAAAGTTTGAAAAAGCCGAGGAATTGATAGAAAGAATAATTAAGGATACCAAAGAACTAATTAATTTAATAGGAGAAACTAATAAAGTTTACATTATTATAGCATCTCCATGGAAATATGAATTATTTGATTTAGCAAAAGAAATAGCTAAAAACAATAAATCAATAACTAATTTAAAGCAAAAATTACTGGAAAACGATTTTAAGATAGAGAAAAGCAAAGTAGTAAAAGTTGTCAACATGATTTCTAAATATCCAGAACTTATAGAAAACTACATTCCTAGAGAATTAGAGATAAAATCAATCCAAGAGTCAAAGGAATTCTTGAGCAAAGAACTTAAGAAAGAAATTGTAATTGAATTTGAGGAAAGCTCAAAACTACCAAGAAGTGATCTAGCCTTACCAGGGAGACCTGCCCTATATCTTGAAAAACAAGTCTCTCAACAAAATAGATGATAAACAATGAACAAAATAAATGAGCTAATATATTCACTTAACAGCATAGCTAGAAGTGGATGGATGATTAATGGAGTAGAACCATGTAAGGCGGAAACTGTTTCTCAACACCTTTTTGCATCAGCATTGATAGCGCTAGAATTATCATCAAGTCTAAATAATGCAGATAAATATAAAGCCGCCTCTATAGCTTTAATTCATGACATAGGAGAATCTATTATTGGGGATATCAGCAAAAGTGCAAACATTGATAAATCTAAATCTGAAAAAGAAGCCATAGAAAAGCTTGATTTAAATAAAGATATAAAACAACTTTATATGCTTTATGAATCGGAAGATACATTAGAAGGGATAATAGCTAAGATCTCAGATTTATTGTCTACATATTTAATTTCTTTAAAATATGAAAAAGAGGGCTATAATGTAAAAGATATTAAAAATAATGTAAAAGAACAGATAATTTTGCTTTCTAAAAAACATAATATAGAAAAGAATGTAACTGAATTCTTAAAAAGAATAGAAGAATAAAATCTAAAATTAAAGCTAAAGGCTTTCTTACACTATATTTCATTTGAGGAAAAATGAGTGAAAATAAAATCCAGCTAAAGTTACCTATTTCAACAATTGGAATAAGCACAGCAGAAGACTTATCTTTATACCATTATCTATCTGGAGGGACTTTACTGCGTCTTGTGATACCTTCAAAAATGAAAAACCTTGAATGCCATGATTACGACATTTGCCAAATATATAACCCAAATTTATATGCATTAAAAGAATTGAATTTAACAGAAATAGAAAAAATAGTTAAAACATGGAATATTAATGGAATAATATTTGAAGGTTGTGGAGTAGAAGATATAATCAACAACGAATTTATAAGCAAAATAAAAGATGTATTAAATATACCTATTGGGGTTAGAATTTATCAACCGTTTGATTTATATAAAGCTGATTTTATAATATATGATCACTTTATTGAATATAATGATAATTTAAACGTCATTAAATTCCTTAAGAATTATAAAACATCTTATCCATGGATAGAGCTACAACTTTACTACAGAGAACCCCTAATTGAAAAATTCTTTCCATTAGCCAGAATAACCGGAGAAAAAGGTATACCAATGCATATATATCTATTAGATCATAAAGGAGGAGGTCCAGTTAAAACACTATATAATGAAATTAGAGAACTTAATACTTATACTTATATACATGCAAATTTATATGGTGAATATATAACTTACTGTTCTAATTGTAATAAACCGGTAGCGTATAGAGAAGAAGGAGTGTTACTTGCATTGGAACTAAACAACAATCGTTGCTGGAATTGTAATACAGAGTTGCCATTTAAAAAAATTATTTCTAAGAAGTCAGATCAAAAATTAATTAAAATGAGTAGGGGTGATACGATATGGTACGATCCGAGAGCAGTTCAAATACATTAAAAAATCATATAAGGCTGGCAAAGTTTTGGAGTCCTATTACAGATAGGGAAAAATGGGTTAAGTGCAACTTATGCCATAGAAGGTGCTTAATAGCTCCTAACGCCTGGGGAGTTTGTGGGGTTAGAAAGAACATCGATGGAAAGCTATATACAATGGTATACGGCTTATTAACAGCAGAAAATGTTGATCCCATAGAAAAAAAGCCTTTAATGCATTTTAATCCAGGCAGTTCAGTGTTAAGCATATCTACAGTCGGCTGTGATTTCTTTTGCTCTTTCTGCCAAAATTGGGAAATTAGCCAAAGCAGATTAGAAAAAGGACTTTATGGAGAAAAAAAGACACCGGAAGAAATAATAGATGATGCTATAAAGATTAAAGCAGATGGAATATCTTATACATATAACGAACCAACTATAATGTATGAATTTATGTATGATACAGCCGTTTTGGCCAAGAAAAACAACTTATTTAATACCATGGTAACAAATGGCTACATGACTCCAGAAGCCGTTGATGAGATTGGAAATTTTTTTGATGCAGCAACTGTAGATTTCAAGGGTGGAGGTAACAAAGAATTTTACAGAAAATATATGGGAGTTCCTAATCCTGAACCAATATTAGAAACGCTAAAAGCTATGAAAGAAAAGAAAATTTGGATTGAAATAACGAATCTAGTTGTACCTAAAGTTGGAGATAAGGAAGAAGACATAAAAAGGCTTTCAAGGTGGATAATAGATAACTTAGGAGATAATGTACCTTTCCATCTTTTAAGATTTCATCCAGATTATAAAATGTTAGACAGTCAAGATACACCAGTAAAGACTCTCGAAAAGCTTGCAAAGATAGCAAAAAATGAAGGTTTAAAATACGTTTACATAGGTAATGTGCCGGGACACGAATTAGAGCATACATATTGTCCAAAGTGTGGATATCCACTAATAGAAAGATATGGTTTTTATATAACTGCTTGGAGATTAACAGATGATAACAGATGTCCTAAATGTGGGACAAAAATAGATATTATTGGTAAAAAAAGAAACTCATCCCCATTTTCACTCTCTATAATATAGATAAACTATATAATTTATATTTTTAAAAGTGATTTTTAATTATCAAAGAAATTATTAAACATAATAAGCTTTCAATATAAATTATAGTTTATTTAGATTGAAGGAAATCATTATAAACTCTGCTTGATAAAAATCATAGGGCAACAGAGGAAACTGGTGTGTAGAATATGATGTTCTGTCCTAAATGTGGAGGAGTAATGATACCCATAAAAAAGAATGGAAAGGTAATATTAAGATGCACAAAATGTGGTTATGAAATGGAAGCTCCATCAAACACTGTAAATGAATATAAGACAGTATCAAAAACGGCAGAAAAAGAGAAAGTATTAACAACAAAGACCATTGGTCAAGAACAAAATGTAGATAGCGAAGAAAGTAAAGAAGAACTAGAACAGGCTAAAGAAGATTATTATGAGTTGGTTTTAGACCAAATGGGAGAATATGGAGATCAAATATAGAGCTTTCAAAAATTCCTATAATTTATACTTTAATATTTATAACATTTTAAACAAACCCCCCATACGAGTTATTTCATCAGATACTTCCTCCAAATCCTTGTGAGTATCTATACTTCTCCAATAATACTTAGGTATTTCAAATTTCACTGCAACCATTTTACCTTCAGATGAAAGCTTTGGGAAGGTTGTCATCTCTATATCCCCTTTATCTGGTAGATATTCCATTATTTCAGGTTTGAACGCATAAATCCCTGCATTAATCCAATAATCATAAAGTATTGGTTTTTCCTTAAACCCTTTAACAAATCCATTACTATCTATATCTAATACGCCATAGGGGCTCCTTAATGGAACAACTGCCATAGCTGCTATAATTTTTCCTTTTAACGATGCCAATAAAATATTTGGATCTATGTTTGTAATGATATCTCCATTTGTAACTAAAAATTTTTCATGATTTTTATATATATGGCCTGCCTTTTTTAATGCACCACCAGTACCTAAAGGCTCATCTTCAATTACATAGGAAATAGATACTCCATATTTAGAACCGCTTCCTAACTCTTCTATAAGTTTTTCTTTATGATAACCTGCTAAAAGGGCTATTTCATCTATACCATAATGCTTTAGCCATTCTAGCTGATAAACTATTACAGGTTTATCGTTAATAGGAACTAATGGTTTAGGTTTATCTAAAGTGAGCGGTCTTAACCTCTTACCATATCCACCAGCTAATATTAAAGCAAGGCTCATTTTATTCACCTAGAATTTGCCGCCGCGGGGATTTGAACCCCGGACCGCCCGGTCTTCAGCCGGGCGCTCTCCCGCTGAGCTACGGCGGCACCCTTTTACCTATAACAATTTAGAAAATATAAAAATATCTCACCTACCTATATTAGGATATACTTAATAATGGAGAATCATAACTTTTACATTTTTTGTTAAACTAATTATACATTATCAATTACAATGAATTCTAAATAACAACTAAGATTCTCTCCATTCTACTTCAAGTATCGATTTAGAATTTCTATAATATATAGTAGGTATCCCAACAATTCTTAACCTACTCCTAAGCTCTTTATCATTTGTTGCAACATAAACTGTTTCTCCTTTATTTTTTAGTTCTAACGAAGCATGGAAAATAGAGTCATCTGCATCAATTTCTGTAGTATTGATTATTTGAATTTTACCAGTATTAATTATGCTAAGCCCAAAATTAATTTCCCTATATATTTTTTTGTTTTTGTTTAAATCGGCTATTTTTTTAAGCTCTTCTACTACACTACTTGTTGTAATCATTTCAACTTTTTGTTCTAATATATCATAGAACATTGATAATGTAATGATCCCTTGGCCAAGCATAATTATAATATTAGAATCCAGCATTACCTTGGGGTTCACCTGTTCACTAGCCCCCAACCTATTAATCTCCACCTTCCAGCTATTCTTCTACTTATTGCAACTCTTAGTCCTTTCCATGCAACAACAGGCCTTTTTAATTTAACAGAAGCCGTTTCTTTATTAAAAGAACTAACTGTTCCTATAGTTAAACTTGCGCCAACCGCCAGCATTAAGACTTCATTTTTAGTTAAAGGATCAACCTTGATTTCCTCCTTTGATCCAACAACATTCTTAAACAAATGATACTCAAACTCTAAATCACTAATTGCCGGAGGTATTAAACCTGGTTTGCCTACTATATTACCAACTAGGTTATCTGATTTAGTTAAAGTAGGATCAAGCTTTGTGCCTATAGCAACTAAACCACCTGGTTTTGCTTCCTCTACTTCATACTTTCCAAACCTTAGGCTTGTAATTTCAGTTGTTATAGGCTCATATTTTCCTTCATTCCCCAATTGCAAACCAGGACTTATTTCTATTTCATCACCTACTTTAAATTTACCTTGTATTATTGAGCCCCCAATTATTCCTCCCACTAAATCTTCTGGCTTCGTGCCTGGTCTATTAACATCAAAGCTCCTTACTACAAACATTAGTGGATTACTATTTTCATCCCTTTTCGGAGTTGGTATATACTTTTCTATTGCTGCTAACAAAGCATCGATATTAACTCTCTTAAGAGAGCTTACTGGAATTATTGGTGCATTTTCTGCCCATGTATTATGTAAAAACTTTTTAATTTCATTATAGCTTTCTTTAGCTCTCTCTGGAGATACAACATCAATTTTATTTTGAACTACTACAAGATTTCTTATACCCAAAATATCAAGTGCTAAAAAATGCTCTAATGTTTGCGGTTGAGGTGCATTTTCATTTGCAGCTATAACTAACAAGGCTCCATCCATTAATGCCGCACCTGATAGCATTGTGGCCATTAATATTTCATGACCGGGAGCATCAACATATGATATTCTTCTCACTAACTTTGGTTTTGAGCCAGGAGAGCACTCACATACTGGCTCAGGGGAATACTTTTCTGGAAATCCACAATCTGAGCATTCCCAAACTTCTCCATCTGCAAATCCTAGTTTTATTGTCATTCCTCTCTTAATTTCTTCACTATGTCTCATAGTCCATGTTCCTGTTAAAGCCTGAACAAGAGTTGTCTTCCCATGATCTACATGACCTACAATACCAATGTTAACGTTGGGTTGCATATTTTCTAATGTTGTTTCTGACATATTATTTATCCCTAACCATTTATGCTAAGATAAAAGTTTAAAAACAATATATGAAAAGTCAATTTCAAATTTTTATAATGCTATTAGTTTTTGTTATTTATATCTATATTTAAAATCTCTAAAATTAAATTTTTACTTAGAAATGTATAGCAGGTGAAAATTTATGGTATTAAAAGTAGGAGAAAAAGCTCCCGATTTCGAGCTAATATCAAATGATGGTGAAAAGGTAAGACTATCAAATTTTAAAGGAAAGTTTGTTATTTTATATTTTTATCCAAGAGCTATGACAGCAGGCTGTACAAGAGAGGGATTAAGATTCAATGAATTGCTAGATGATATAAAAAAGCTTAATGCAGAGGTTTTAGGAATTTCTTCAGATAGTGTTGAAAAAATTAAGAAGTTTGCAGAAAGATATGATTTTAAGTTTAAATTACTTAGCGATAGTAATGGAGAAGTTATAGAATTATACGACGTTAAAAAGAAAGAATCATCTAATCTAACTGCTGAAAGAACCACATTCATTATTGATCCTAATGGAGTAATTGTTAAGGTTTTCCAAAACGTGAGACCTGCGGAAAAACATGCTGATCTATCATTAGCAGAACTTAAAAAACTCGTTAACCAAGGTTGATCTTTTTACTACTTTTGTCGTTAAGGTAATTCCTTAAATATATCCTAATAGAGGAACAGGGCATATCTAAGAGAATTTAAATTTAAAATATTATATTTTAACTTCCTGTCTGTAAGTAATTTAGCATTGAATGAAGTTTTACATTCCTAGGAAATACTCTTACAGCCTCCAAGTTTTCTGGGTAAATAACTTCTGGCATTGATTCGAATCCCAATTTATCCCACTTCTGTTTAATTAAAATTCCAAAAGATATTGTTTGACTTGGCTCTCCGTGATTCAAAATTATCACTCTAGGCTTAGGCGTTAACCCTCTTAAAAATCCTTGAAGTTCACTTCTATTAGCGTGTCCAGAAAATCCCTCAATTCTTTGTACTTCTAGATTCACCTTAATTGTTTTTAGTTGGTTCCCATCCATCATTTGTATTTCCTTTTCCCCTTCTACAATCTTCCTTCCAAGAGTTCCTGATGCCTGATAACTAACAAATACTAATGCATTGTTTTGATTATCAGCTAAATTCTTAAAGTACTCCAAGATTGGCCCTCCTGTCATCATACCGCTCGTTGAAATTATTATTGCAGGTCCTTGGCTAAATATAGCTTCGTCTCTTTTACTAGAATCGTTAACGAATATCATATTAGGTCCTATAAAGGGATTATTATCGTTATGTAATATTTCATCTCTTATAGGTTTGGCCAATAATTCCGGATAAGAAGTATAAATAGCAGTTACTTCGTATATTAACCCATCAATGTATATTGGCATCTCAGGAATCTTTTTATCTTGTAATGCCTTATTTATTAAAACCATCATATCTTGGGCTCTTCCTACTGCCATAACTGGTATTAAAATTTTTCCCTTTCTCTCATAAACTTTTTTAATTAATTCAAATAATTGTGTTTCTGCCTCTTCTCTTGTTGCTGTTTCTGTAGCTCCGTAAGTAGTTTCCATAATTAAGGCCTCTACTCTATGAAATTCTGTATTTGCAGGAGGTTGTAACCTTGTAGTATTTAATTCCTCTTTGGCTTTATAATATTTTATATCACCTGTGTAAAGTATGTTAAAAAGACCTTGTCCAATGTGTATGTGAGTCAACGCGGAACCTAAAATATGACCTGCATCCGAAAATGTTAGCTTTGCATCAGGTGATAGATCTGTTACAACATTATAATTAACCGTTATAGTTCTTGTTAACATAGTATTTATATCTTTCATAGTAAATGGAGGCTCTTTTCCTTCTTTAACAAACAAATCTATAAAATCCTTTAACATTAAAACTGTTATATCTCTTGTAGGAGGAGTCATATATGAAGGTCCACGATACCCATACTTGTATAATATTGGAAGCAACCCCATATGATCCATGTGAGCATGAGATATAACTATTGCGTCTAAGTCTTCTAATCTAAATTCAGGTGCATCGAAGTGAGGATATGCATCTGTTGAATAACCGCTTTGAGCAAATCCTGCATCCAAAAGTATTTTGCTTTCACCTGTATCAAGCAATATTGATGATCTACCCACTTCTCCAAAACTTCCTAGGCCTATAATCCTTATATTCTTAGGACCTACTATCATTTCCCTATAAATTCTCTCTCCTATTTCTCTTAAAGCTTTTCTCCTTTCTGACGATGCCCTTATATATAACTCCAAAACTGATGCCAAAGTTTTACTAACTAATGGAGACTTTCTTTGAACTTCTAATCTCCAACCAGTATTTGCCAATACCTGGTTTCTAAAAGGTTTTCCTTTTCCAAGAAGCTTACCGGGTTTATCAGCAAATACTCTAACTTCCCCTAAAACTTCATCAAATTGTATATCACTTGGTGTAATTCCTGCTTCTTCAGGTGTATTTTCCATTATGTATTGAATTGTTGCCTCTCTTGGTTTTCTAGCTTTAGGGTCAGTTCTTATAACCATTCTTTTCCTTAACTGTTTTGCTAATTCTCTTATCTTCTCTTCACCTTCTAAAATCCATTGGGGATTTTTGACATAAACTGCGATTTCTGGTCCTTCAAAATCTATACTTGATATCTCCGCATCCCTTACGTTCTTTAAAATTTCACTAACTATCATCGACCTAAGCTTTTGCCCTGATATTAATCTTTCTTGGCCAGATTCTTCCAAATTAAATCACCGGGATAAATAAAATTTTGTTAAAATCTTTTTCTTATCCTTTTAAGAAAGGAGTTGCTGGAGAGGTATAAAACTTTCTCTTATTCCCTTAGAGGTTATTGCAATTACATCTACACCATCTCCAGTAGCAGAATCTCTCATAATAGCTACTTTAACTGCTCTTGCGGCTAAATTCATAGCTTCATCTATGCTCATATCTTGTCTATAATCCCTCTCAAGCACTCCCAAAGCTACTGGAGAGCCTGAGCCTGTGGAAGTCATCTTCTCTTCAGTAATGCTTCCAAAGTAGTCTAAATTATATAGCCTAGGCTCCGTATCATAGCCACCAATTATTAATTGAACCAAATATGGATAATATTTTGTTGAAAATAAGACATTAGCTAATAAAGTTGCCATGCCTTTAATTGTTAATTTCCTTTTATTAGTTGTTTCATATAATCTTGCTTCTTCTCTTATTGCATCTGCAAGCATTTGAGCATCTGCAACTAAACCTGCTATAGTCATTGCTGCATAATCCGTTATCTTAACTATTTTCTTAACAGTTCTGCTAGCTATTAAAGTACCAGCGGTGGCTCTTTTATCTGCAGCCAAAATTACTGCATCCTTAGTTATAAATCCTACTGTTGTTGTTCCATGGAAAGCCTTCAACGATTTTTCTTTATCGAAGGGCATCAAATTATTTTCACCAAAAATCTTAGGATTTGTACAAGTTTTAATTTTTATGTTAGATAAAATACCAACTAATTATTATCTTAAGAACATCAATTCAAATTATGTTTAGAAATGCTTTCTATTACTAAATAGTTATTTATAAACTTTAATATTATAAAAATATATATTAGGTATATTTTAAAGATTATACATTTTAATTAAGTTTTATATAAACTATAGGAGTTTTTTGATTTTTTAGAACGATTAGTTATATTTTTAAACTATTTTTCATTAATTAAATTACTAGTGAGAACTATGCTTTCGAGAGGAAAAGCAAAAAGGATTATCTTGATTTTTGTTGTGCTTTCTATATCTATAATTGCTATAGGTATAATGCATGGAAATGTAAATATTTCTAAAGCCCAATCAAGCAGTGCCCTACCTCAAATCATTGCATATAAAATAACTGGATCTGCCAACTTGAAAAATCCAGGAAGCGAAAGCTTTTGGTCTTCAATACCGTGGACTGTTATTCCATTATCTGCAAACGTACCTGGCGGAGGCCATACATCTCAGATAATGGTAAAAGCGGCATGGAATGGAACATATCTTTTTGTATTATTAACATGGAATGTTACAAAGCCAAGCCATCACCTTTCTAGCGTATTTTCGTTAGGAGGAGGGCCTTTTGGCTATCCACCTTTATGGTATAACACTTCTTCAGGCACATATGTAGTAGCTCCGCCTAGAGTTGATGAAGAAACTATTGTAAAGAGCTATTATGTAAATTCAACATATTATAGTCAAGATAGAGTAGCTATGATGTGGTACCTGGGAGGCCAAAGTGGAACACCAAATGATTGTATGGTTGTTGGCGCAAGTAATGGTGGTGCTCTAGCCGCGGGAGGGGCAGCAAATATATGGGATTTCATGATGGGAGCAACATGGAATGGAACACAGCTGGTTAGCCCTGCTCTAAACATGCCTCCGGTTCCAGAATATGTTTATTACAATTGGTGGAATCATAACGTTACATTTACAGGAGTAAATTATCAAGCTCCTCCAACAGGTTTTGCTTTAAACCTTTATACTAATGCATCAAACCTATATGAAGTTGGGTTAGGAACTGGATTATTCTATACAGATGTAGATACTAACCATACAGATCCTTATGATGTATTAGCAGGGGCTTACAATACTTCTCATACATGGGTCGTTGAAATGGCAAGACAAATGGGATCAGTCCCAGGAGCTGGACCATATGAAGTTAACTTAACTCCTGGTTCGACATATGATGTTGCATTTGCAGTTTGGCAGGGGTATCTTGGAGAAAATGCATTTATTAAATCAATATCAACATTTGTTCCTTTAGTAATAAGCAATTCATCTCCTACATCATCTACAACTTCTCCAACAACAACTCCAGTTAATACCACATTACTATATACAGAAGTTTCGGCTATAGTGATAATAGTTGTAGCTTCAGCAATCTTATACTTTGCACTCAAAAAGGGGTGAATTAAAATAAGACTAGACTTTTATTTATTACCCCTAAAAAATTATAATTCAAGAATAAGAGGTGAATTATATGGTAAAAAAGGATGATGAAAAAATAGATATAGGCAAAAGGAACTTTTTAAAATTCTTGCTTGCAGCAGGCACAGTAGTAGCAGTAGGTGGCGCATTAGAACCTGTTTTCAAATATGCTCTAAGTTATGAGCAAGAAGGCCTCACAAGTTTTCCAAAGATTAAAGTAGCAAATATTAACGATTTACAAGTTAATTCACCTATAACTTTTAATTATCCACTAGAAAATGAACCAAATTATTTGGTTAAGCTTGGTCAACCAGCTCAAGGAGGAATAGGACCAAACAGCGATATAGTTGCTTTCAGTGCTATATGCGAACACATGGGTTGTATTTATCATTTCGAAACATCCCTTTCACCTTATGGCGGTCCAAATGTACCTGGAGGACATTGTCCATGCCATGGAAGTCTTTATGATTATCTAGAAAAGGCAAAGGTTGTAGGTGGACCGGCACCATGCCCAGTCCCAATGGTCCAACTTGTTTTGGACAGTTCGACTGGAGATATTTATGCAGTAGGCATGAACCCCCCAACAATTTACGATCATGGCACACCTTGTGGAACTGATGTTAGTGCAGACTTAACTGGAGGAACTCCAGTTAGTGGGTGAAAGAGAAAATGCAAAAAGATAAACAAGGATTTTGGGATAAAGTGTTTGAGAGGTTTGGAATAAAAAATATAGACGAAATACTTAGGCCAATACCAGAATTCTCTTTTAGACCTGATTATTGGTTAGGCGCTCTCTTAGTTGTAGGATTTGTAATGCAAGGCATTACGGGATTTTTATTGCTACTAAATTATGTACCTACAACAGCAAACGCTTATAGCTCAACATTTGATATAATCAATAAATTACCTTTTGGAAGCCTTTTGCTAAATTTCCATTTATATGATGCATATGCAATAATATTTTTGGCATTTGTCCATATGTTCAGAAACTTTTGGCAAGGAACATATAAAAAACCAAGAGAAGGAATGTGGATTGTAGGAGTTATATTAGGCCTTATAACTCTAGGTTTTGGCTTTACAGGCTATTTATTACCATGGACTGTTCTTTCTAAATCCGCAACAGATGTAGGTATAGGACTTTTAAGTTATTTACCATCATGGATGACTTCATGGCTACATACTTTATTGGTGGGAAATGGAACTGATGCAGAAGAGTTGCAAAGATTTTTTGACATACACGTAATACTTCTTCCAATCCTTCTAGTAGTATTCTTAGGACTTAAATTGTTCATGTTTGAAGCTCACGGAATGAGCAAACCCCCAAAAAAAGGTGCAGTCACCGAAGAAAAAAATGATAGAAGCGGAATATCATGGTGGCCAAGGGGAGTTGAATATTTACTAGCTTTATCATTATTTTATATATCTGTAATAGTTATAATAGCAAGCGTTTTCCCGATACCTTTAGGACCTCAATATTCTCCGCAAGCTGCTGCCCAATATACTCCAGAACCGGATTGGTATTTCTTGTGGATGTATCAAATAATAAAACAATCCATATTTGGAGGAAGTAATATTGTTTACGGAATCTATTTGATAGGTTTATTATTTTTGATCTTATTAATAGTACCATTTATTGATAGAAGCCCTATGAGACATCCGTCTGACAGGCCAATTATATTTACACTTGGAATGATGGTTGTATCTACATTAGCTTTCTTTACAATATGGGCATACTTAACTCCTGGTTTAACAATTCCGTTTATACAAACAGTTGAATTTCTATTGCCAATGTATGCTATAGAGGCATTGGTAGCCTATTTCGCGACAAAATCTAAAAAGACAAAAATTTTAGGTAAAAATGTAACACAGCCAAATAAGCCTAATTCCACAGTAGCGATAATTGCATTATTCTTGACAATAGCCGGCGGAGCCTTATCAATAAGTTTAATATTTGAAAGGAACGTTATGTGGGGAGCTACGCTTTTACTTGGTTTCACTTTTATGATAATAGAAATAATGAGAAGGAGCCGTATGGAGGTGCAATAAATGAAAACTAATACTAGGATTGCATTAATATACATAGGATTTTTATTATTAATTGTATCTATAGCAGTAAGCATCTTTGGCATAGTTATTTCTCCATCAGTCCCTACAAGCAGCGATCCTTATGGATACAGATTTGATGGAATATTTTTAGGAATGATCCTATTAACTCTTGCAATAATGTTTGCATTTTATTACAAATATGAGGAAATAGCTCATGAAACCTTATCTAAATAAGATCAATATAATATTTTTTTCTATTATAATTGTAGCTTATTTATTACAATTAATATCAATACAAATTTTTGTAAGACTTGAGCCTTACTTTATGGGAGCATTTAAAGTGCCATATATTATTAATGAAGCATTAGCAAAGATTGCTTACATATCTAGGGTTTTAATTGAACTGATAGTGGTATTGGCTGCTATCTACTTCATATTTATGAAAGAAAAACTGATATCTATTTTTTCAATATTTTATGTACTTTTTATGATAATACCTGCAATCATTATATCGTTTTCACAAAGTATTTATTTAAGTTATATAACAAGCCCTTTGGGATTATTATTTATTTCTATATCAGTTCTAATTCCTCCATTAATGATGCTACTTTCCATTTATAACTACAGAAACTACGTTCAACTATTATTAAAAACTTTATTTGGTTTATCCATGTTACTATCTTCTTTGTTTTTTGTATTAACCTTTTTATCTAATATGCTGTTTATATATCCGCCAATAAATTTATACCCATTATCTCTATACCTTTTTTCTATAGGATTTTTTGTACTTGCTTACTTCGAAATTAAAAACTCTGGTAAATATAAAATTTTAATAGCATCTATAATATCTATTTTGATTGTGTTTCCCTTAACATATTATTCTTTAACTAATACCTTATTTAAATATGTATTCAATATGTCAATGCAAACATCTTTATGAATAGCTGTTCCATTACCTTGGTTTAGTCCATTATCTTTTATAATAATTTTATCCCTTTTCTTAGGACTTTTCAACATCAAGAAAGACATTAATTTGTTTTTTATACCAATATCTCTTTTAGGCGTATTTACAAGCGCTTATCTAATGACAGACACCATGTATATAATGTTAATTTATTTATTTACAACAATGTTTCTAATATCTTCATTAAACGAAAAATAAGATAAAAAAGAAGGATCGCTATGTACACGCTCTAACATTTTTTAACATTTTATCAGCATCTTCACCAATTATTTCTTTAATTTCTTTTATTTTTTCATTTGCCTTTTCTTTGTTTTCAATCAAAAAATAATATTCTGCTTGAGTTGCTATAACTGCTGCAGCCTGATCTTTAAATCCATACTTTAAAAATATACTTTTTGCTTCCTCTAAATACTTTAAAACGTCATTAGTATTATTACTTTCTATCAATATTTTAGATCTAAACAATAATGCATATGCTTTAGATTCTTCATCTATATTTTCAAGTTTTTTAATAAAACTGTTTGCCTCATTAAATCTTTTTGTTGCTATAAATGCATTGATTAAATTAATGTAAGTTGCTTTTAATAACATAGGATTATCTCCATTCTTTAATATCTGCCAAGATTTGAGAAGAGAATTTATGGCTAATGCAAATTTACCTAAATTTATCATTATTGCTCCTTGATTAATTAATGATTTAACAAGCAACAATCTTGATTCTTCATTTACTTCCTTCATATTTAAAATATAATTAGATGCCTCAATAAATTTATTTGCAGCTTGAATTAACAGACCTCGATTCATAAGTGAAATGCCGTCTTCAAATAATTTTTTGCTTAAATCTAATTCACTACTCATGAATTTTCCTCCGTTTTTTTATCTTTTTCTGTTTTTAATCCTTCTTTTAGTTCCTTTTCAACTTCCATTTGACCTTTCTTAAATTCGCCAACAGCTCTTCCAAGAGCTCTGGCAATTTCTGGTATTTTAGTGGCACCCCCAAATAATATAGCTATAACAACTATAACTATTATCCAATTTATCAAGCTATCTAACATGTTTTACACCTTCCTAGACTATATCTACATTTAGAAGAGTTAAATGTTTATAAATTTTTGTAAAAGGAATTCCATTTCAATTTATAACTTACTTTATTACATCTGAAAAGTTAGGTTTTTATTATTTGTAAGCATTGTTTATTAATTAGCTTTAAAGCATAGAAAAGGAGTATAAAATAGTAACAAGTTAAATTGTACAGCAGTATTATTAAACTTAAGAACTTAGATAATCCTGGGAGATCTATGCAAAACAATCAATCAAGTTCAATATTAAAAGAATACTCAAAATATGTAAATGAATTAATAAGAAGGCTTTTAATCCCTTTTATATTATTTATAGTTCTGCTATTATTTATAATGTTTTTTAAATTTAATCGTATAGATTTCAAAGGATTATATATTTATTATCCTTATCCTTCATTAGTAAATAGCACAAGCGTTTATATTTTTAAAAAAATTAGAGAATTCATGCTGCCAAAAGGTATGATTTTAATATCTATAAACGCTTTTGATCCTTTAATAAGTAGTTTATATACTTCTTCTCTAATATCTTCAATTTTAAGCTCACCATTATGGATATATGAAATATATGCATTTCTTTTTCCAGCACTGACTCCAAAAGAAAGAAGTGCAATAAAGAAGTTTATTGTTCCATCAATTATTCTATTTCTAACAGGGGCATTGTTTGCTTATTTCATTGTATTGCCAGCTTTATTCAAATTCATGTATTACCTTAACCTGGGTGAAGGCGTAGTACCTAGCTTAAGCATAAGAGCTTTTATGTCGACAGTTTTATCATTCGTTATTATGCTAGGCTTATCATTCGAATACCCTATAGTTATTGTTGCCCTAACATATATCGGGTTTGCTGATTATAAAACGTGGTTAAAATATTGGAGATACGCGGTTGCTCTATCTTTTATAATAGCGTTAATTATATCACCTGGAGCGACAGGAGGCATAATAGAAACTATAATAGGACTTACGTTAAGTGGATTATATTTTCTAGGAGTATTAATCTCCAAATATATTAAAAGATAGTTTTTTATTAAATCAAAACATTATAAAAAGCTTTACCTATAAAAAATCCTGAGTTATCTAATTACGAGAGTACTCTTAGCAAGTTCTTCTGCAGCTTTTTCATTTAAACCGCTATCGCCCAAAATCGTATATCTCTCAGGTCTAATACTCACGGCTTTTGTTAGTGCTTTTAATATTTCATCTTCTGTTACACCTAATTCTTTAGCATTAGTAGGAGCTCCAACAGTTTTTAATAACTCCCTAATTTTTTTCCAATCTTTTCCATACAAATATGACATCATTATTGTACCGACGCCAACGGCTTCTCCATGTAATGGTGGATTCTTACTTACCATTTCTAATGCATGCGCGAAAAGATGTTCTGACCCACTAGCAGGTCTAGAGCTTCCTGCAATACACATAGCAACTCCACTGCTAACCAATGCTTCAGATAGAACTCTTATTCCCTCCTTATTCCCGAGACCTATTTCTTTGGAATATATGCTCACATGTTTAGCACTCATTAATGCTAAGCTTGCTGCGTATTCTCCATAATATTCCCCTTTTAATTTGTGGGCTAAACGCCAATCTAATACGGACGTATATTTTCCTATCAAATCACCGAATCCTGCAGCATTATGCCTTTTTGGGGCATCCATTATAACATTTATATCTATTAATATTAACTTTGGCGGTTTAGCTGGTTTAGAATGGAATCTGTCAAAACCTCTTAAAGTGACAAAAGGACTAGTTATACCATCGTGACTCGCTGCTGTTGGAACGCTTATAAAGTTTTTATCAAGGCTCATGGCAACATATTTTGTTAAATCTATACTTCTCCCACCACCTAAACCTAATAATATGTCAAAATTATCCTTCGAGACCTCATCAGATAACGATTTAGCATAATCAACGGTTGGTGCACTAGTTATCATATATGATACTGAAAATCCTTTATCTTCAAGACTTTCCTTAACTTTGCTATAATATTTTCTATAAACGTTTGGCCCTGTGAAAATTAAAACAGATTTTCCTTTATTAAATAGCTCAAATACTTGGTTTCCAATATTATCTAAAACATTTTCTCCGATAATAATTCTTTGAGGCAAATCTATTGGATGACCACTAATCATTCCTTTAACCCAAAGAATAAATATAGCACAGAAATAAAAAATAGATTAGAAAATTAGGTCTAATCGCTGCTAGATTCTTTACCAGATTCTTCTTCTGATGATTTACCGCTGGGTCCTTTTCCTCCAGCTCCCCCGCTCTTTTTAGCTGCAATCATGTCGTCTATCCTCAATATCAGGCTTGCAGCATCCGTTCCTGCCTTTAATGCATTAGCCTTAACTCTCATTGGTTCAATAACTCCTTTATTCCACATATCTACTATGTTTCCTGTTTCTATATCAATTCCATACCATTTCTTTGAATCATCTGAATGAGCGCTTCTTAATTTCATTAATATATCTATTGGATCATGACCGGCATTAAATGCTATAGTTTGTGGTAATGCTTCTAATGACTTTATAAATGATTCAACAGCTATTTGTGTTTTACCTGGTACGCCTTTAGACCATTCTCTTAACTCTTTTGCTATTTCTTCTTCAACAGCTCCTCCTCCAGCAACTATTTTATTATCAACTACAGCATCAGCTACAGCACTTAATGCATCATGAATTGCTCTATCAGCTTCTTCAACTAATCTTTCAAATCCACCGCGTATTAATATTGTTACGCTCTTTGGATTCTTTGCACCCTCTACAAATATCATCTTGTCTTCTCCTATTTTCTTCTCTTCAACATTTTCTGCAAACCCTAAATCTTCTGGCTTTAAATCATCTAGGTTAGTAACTATTCTTGCACCAGTTGCTTTAGCAAGCTTTTCTATGTCACTTCTCTTTACTCTCCTAGCTGCTAATATCCCTTTCTTTGCCAAGAAATGTTGAGCAACATCATCAATACCTTTTTGTGTTATTACAACGTTAGCTCCAGTTGCAGCTATTTTCTCAACTTTTTCTGATAACATTTTTTCTTGTTTATCCAATAGTTTCTTCATCGATTCAGGCGATGATAAGCTAATTTCCATATCTAATTCAGGTTTCTCAATTTCCAATGATGCATCTAATAACGCTATTTTTGCATTTTTAACACGCTTTGGCATATCTGGATGAACGACTTCTTTATCAATAACTATACCATAAATTAATTGTGTATCTAGTAAACTACCTCCATATTTTTTAACTATTTGTATGTTGTTTATATCTGCAACATACTTGTTTCCTCTTTGTTCTGTAATTGCCCTAACAGCTTCTACCGCTATGTTAGCAAAGTGCTCTCTGGCTTCAGAAACCGCTTTACTGTTTAAACTTGTCTTAGCAACTAACAACAATTTTTCTTTATCATCTAAGCTAACAGGTTCAGATATCTTTTCTAATATTTCAATAGCTTTTTGTAATGCCTGCTTATAACCATTAATAATTATTGTTGGATGTATATTCTTTTCTAATAGGTTTTCTGCTTCCTTTAAAAGTTCTCCTGCAAAAATAACAGAAGTTTTAGTTCCATCTCCAGCTTCTTCATCTTGACCTTTGGCTACTTGAACTAGCATTTTACCAGCTGGGTGCTGTAAATCCATCTTATCTAAAATTGTAGCACCGTCATTTGTAATTGTTACATCTCCTAGACTATCAACAAGCATTTTATCCATTCCTTTAGGACCATAAGTTGTCTTTAAAATTTCTGAAATAGCCCTTGCTGCCATTAAGTTATTTCTAACAGCTTCCTTACCATAAGATCTCTCAGTACCTTCTTTTAATATTATAACAGGTACTCCCATGTTTTCAATAGGCATCGACATATACTTTCACCCTATCTAATCAACTGCCGAGATTCTTATGTGAGCGAGCTTCTATATAAACTTTTCTATAGTAGGTAACATAAAAAGTATTGTAAATGCTATTTTCTTTTAAGTTTTCATAATTAAAAAAGTTATTTTAAAAATTTAACAATAAATTAATAAATTAAAAACAAATAATAATAAACTTTACTTTTGTGTCTTAATAAATAAGAAATAAAATTGGTTTAAGAAATGAGGCATATTTTATTGAGAAAAATTACTAATTGTTAACCCCCCAGTTAACAATTAATTTATTATTAAAACAAAATATATTTTATTTATAGATCTTATCACATATTTATATACAAAAGATATAAATTATTTATACTTAAGGTGTCTTTTCCTGATATTCCAGAAAAACTTACCATCCTTTTTATTAACACTTTTTTATAAAGTCTCTTTTTTTATGATAAGTACGAGATCAAATTGAAAAAAGATTTTATTAGCAAACTAAAAGAAGGATTTAAAATTGAGGATTATGAGATAAGATCAGGCAAAATTTTGAATGGTAGATTTAAAGAGGAAAAGAATCTATTATTGATATTTAAATATAATAAAGAAGAAATTAGTTTACTAAAAATGAAAATATTTCTAGGAAGGCCACCTTACTATAAACCTTGGGTGAAAGTTTTTGATATACCAAATAAAATAAAAGTTGAAGGACTCTATATAGATTTTTATGATAGCAAAATGGAAAGTAAAATATTAGAATTTCTATCTGAAAATTTAGAGCCTGGCGATAAGCTGTTCGTTGAATATACAAATGATGAAAAAACTTTAAAA
This sequence comes from Caldisphaera sp., assembly GCF_023256325.1. Taxonomy (GTDB): domain Archaea; phylum Thermoproteota; class Thermoprotei_A; order Sulfolobales; family Acidilobaceae; genus Caldisphaera. The sequence continues at coordinate 48,574 of NZ_JAGDXI010000016.1, read as the reverse complement.
GAATTAAGCTTAGGTATAATACCTGTTTTAACGCGGCTTGGTTTTAAGTTATTTAATTTAGGATTTTTTTGGTTAAAGGATTGGTATTATCCAGAGGGATTTATGGAAGGCGGACCAAAAATACAGGCAGAAAAAGTTGATTCAAGCACAGAAATAAATAAACAACTAAATTCTATATACAATGAAATTATTAGTTTCAAATACAAACAAATCAATAAAGAATTGCAATGCAGAATCGAGTTAATTCTAAAATATATAGAGAAAAACCTCCATTAGTTTTTAAATTACAGGCCTTTAGCTAATATTAAAAGATTAGATTTTACTCCAGAAATTTACCTCAAGCCTTTCCATAAAAGTATTTTCCTCAATTAATTTTATCCTATTATAATTGAACTTTTTAAGGCATTTATTTTGATCGAACCTTGATAAACTAGATCTTAAAATCAGTATGTTTTCTGATATTGTTGATGCGATACAAACTTTTTTATGATTTCTACCTTCTTGCCAAGTCTTTATAATCCAACTATCTCTTTTTATTTTGTCATTTGATGGTAAGTAAGGAGGATTTACAATAGATAGATCATATTTTCCTTTCAAACAAGAAGTTCCATTACATCTAATAACAAGAGAACTTACCCCCTCTTCTTCCATTGTTTTTTTGGCATCAACAACTGCATATGGAGATATATCTGTTGAAATCAATATCCTAGGATTAAATATTCTTTGTGCTGCTACAGATAGGATTCCAGACCCTGTTCCAATATCTATGATTCTGTTAAACGAATATCCTTTATCCTTAAGTATAAGCATTGCTTTTATAATCAAAAAGCTATCATCTGATGGTATATAAACTCTTTTATCGCCAACAATTTTTATATTGCCAATATCTGTTGAAATGATTAATAATTTTTTATTATTTATCATGATAGTTCATCATTTTTATTTCTATTATATTTAATAAAGATCCGCCTTTTAAACTTATAAAAATCTTTTAAATCACCTCTAAAAAGCTTTTTCTTGAAAAATTTGATAAAAATTTACGCGATTAACAGCATTAAAGCAGATATTATAGTAGTTATTATAGGTATTGTAATAAAAACTTCTTTCCCTAAAGTAAAAGCTATTCCTACCAATAAAGAGCCGGTTAATGTACCTAATTCCCTAAGAGTATAGTAAATATGAGATCCGTAACCACTTGAGTTTTCTGAAAATATATTATACAAAGCAATATCAATTACGCTAAATAAAACGGAAGATATTGCTATATATGCTATTAAGTTTAAAGTATTATTTACAAAGGACAATATTGAGACAAGCCAAATACCTCTAGCAATTATCGAAAACAATGCTACCTTTTTATTGTTCGTATTTGAAAACATTGAAAATAGAATTAACGATAAGCTTATTATTATAGCTGTTATTCCATAAGATAACCATAATAAACTTAAGCTTACATCTGATTTTATAAGTAACGGAAGTATAGTAAAAATATAGTCTCCTGTAAAGGTAGCGAAGAACATAGATAACGAAATCATTTTTGTTGACACTCTCTTATATGATATAAAGCCTTGTTTTACAGCGTTTGGTAAGGAATTTATGCTATCATATGCCAAATATGAAAGTATTTTTATATGATCTGTTATCGAATTGAAATCTTGAGAAAACGAATGCAAAATCCTTTCTACTTTGAGGTTTACCTTTGGTAATGATAGAAATGTGAGTAAACCTACTGCTACTGAAAAATATATAATATAATCAAATGGAATAACATCATATATAAAATAAAAAGATAATAGACCAAGACCTCTAATTAAATAGAAGGAAAATTTTTGAAGTTCTATGTAATATTTCCACTTATCGCTGCTTTTTATTTCAAAAATTGTTGTTGAAATGGCTAAATTTGATGATGCGACACCTAATGCATGAAACATATAAGCAATAGCTAAAAACGTAAGATTATGAAAAGAAAAGAGAATGCCCGTTACCATAATAGAAAGGAATGATATCACAATTAAAAACTTATTGTTACCTTTATCAGATACTTTACCCAAGAATAGGTTTGATATAATAAATACCGCACTCCACATAGCACTTATTAATCCATATTGAAAAGGAGTTACATTGGTCTTATAACCAATATATGAGTATATTCCTATGTCTAGAGACGATAGTAAAGCCATGAATAGCATCGCTATTGCGAACCACATTATTTTTCCCTTTATAGGCTAATAGGTTCAAAATAGATAAGGGGAAAAACTCTAGTTAACCACAAAAATCTTAAATGCTATAAAAACTTCTAGATTATGTTTAATTTATGTTATATTTTCTGCACTAATTTAACTAAATTATTACGTAATGTTTGTGTTTAGAACTAGCGAATTTTAACTTGTGATAAAAAACTAAACGGCACATAGTTATCTTTTCTATTATGATTAAAACTATAGTAACTTAATTGATCTCTTAATTTTCCAATCTGGATATAATTTATATTTATAATATTCGTTTATTCGAATCAAATAGTTTTATGCCGCGGCCGGGATTTGAACCCGGGTCACGGGCTCGAGAGGCCCGCATACTGGACCGGACTATACTACCGCGGCACCAAAATCATATATAAAATTAGGTTTTATAAAGTTGTGCTTAAGAATAGTTGAAATATTACTTTTGCCAATACAGCAGAGAGCTTTATAGCTATTACTGATCCCAGTATTTTTTATATGATATATATTCTTCTTTTGCTTTAAGCAAGGCCTTATAGAACTCTTTATCTCCTCCTTTCATATATGCCTCTATAACCCTTCTCGCGGCTCTAGGTCCCACACCTTGAGTCATTAAAGCTTCTATAATATATCTTCCCAAATTTTGCGATGCATAATTTATATAAAGAGCCGCCCTGTCTTTAATCTCATCTATAATTTTCTTTTGATCTTTGTTTAATTTCTTTATTTCCCCCTTCTTCCACTGCCTAAAAATACTTATTGCATTTTTACCCCAGTCAGTGCTTGGCATAGGTGCTACCATCATGCTTTTACATTTAGGGCATCTAATAACATCGCCTAGGTCTTTTACCTTGCTTTCCCAAGTTTCACTGCAAGTAATGCAAACAAATAATGCTTCCCTGTTTAAAGCATTTTTTCTAAGTCCTTGAATAATATAATCTATTGCGAGGGATTTTAGATTTGTAGCCAAGTCCTTTCTTAAATATGGGTTAGACAAAACTTCCTTAGCTAATGGGCTTGGTTCTTTAAGTTTTACAACATTTACATCTCTATAGTCATCTTTAAATTTCATCAAAGAATCTATATCAAACTTATCGTAAATAATCTCTCTAATAGTTTCCTCATCCACAACAGTGTTTCTATAAGCCTCTATCATTTTTTTACCTAATTCTAAAGGTATTTTTATATCAGTATCTACCACTCCAAGCCTTTTAGCTACTTGCAAAAATCTTGATATGTAAACTATAGAGCTTTTAACAGCATCTTGAGACAAAATCATTATTTCTGGAGCATCCATTTTTTTGAGCTCATATAATGCCTCCTTTACCAAATTCCCAGAAACACCAGTTGGAGAGGTAAAGATAATTGCATATGGTATATAATCTATCTGGACTTTAATATACTTTTCAATAATCTTTGATAAAATTAATGCTAATAAAAAATTTCCCTTACTTCCTAAACACGTATATAAAATAGAACTTCCATTTACTTCCTCAACAACTAAGTTTTGAGGAGTTAATTCAGCATTCCAAACATTTCTTGTATTGTTTAAAACATTGATCAACCTAAAAATAGCATCTTCAGGTACTTTCCTCTTTTTTAATAAAGATTCTAATTCTTTCCCATCTATCATTCCTAGGCTAATTAAAGAGCAGACTTCTCTAGAAACGCTGTAAGAGACTGGTATTAATTCTCCTTCCCATACTGGTATTGCACCCTCATTTATTGCAACCGGTTTTGCCTCTACTTTCTCTTCTTCATAATCTATTGTAACTACTTCCCATACTTTACCAGCTAATGTAAACCTGAAGTTTTCTTTCCCTTCTTCTAAAACAGCTGTTTCTATAAACCTCTCACTTATTTCTCCAACTCTTGAGTTTGATGATATATCATATACCTTAAAGCTTACTTCATCAGGTATCATGGAAACGCTATATAAATACTTCCTTGTTCTTTTAGATTGATAAATTGTTCCAGTTTCTTCATCGAATTTTATTATTCTAACATTATTTAAATGATTAAGCACTCTTTGCACATCTTCATATGTTATTTTTGAAAAGGGATAGGCCCTTTTAGCTATTTCTAAAGACGTATTTATATTATCAGAAGTCCCCTCAACAGCCATTGCCACTAATTGATGTGCTAAGGCATCAATTGAATTTTTTGGTGGAATCAAATCCTCAAGTTCACCTTTTTCAGACCTTAATGCTATTACACCTGATTCAAGTATTTCAAATAGGTTATCCATAGTAATTATAATCCCTTTACTTATATCGCCTATTCTATGACCAGATCTACCAGTTCTTTGAAGCATAACTATTACTTGTCTGGGTGACATAAATTGTATAACCGTATCTATTTTACCTATATCTATTCCTAATTCCATTGATGCAGTTGAGACTAAAGCCTTTATTTCACCTTCTCTAAACATCTTTTCTGCCCTTTCCCTAACATCTCTAGAAAGACTTCCATGGTGAACTCCAACATTTCCTAAGGTTTTTGATAATTCTGTTGAGAGCTTTTCTGCAACAGACCTTGTATTTGTAAAAACTAAGACAGACCCTTTATTATCCTTTATTATTTTTGATATGCTCTTAACTATGTTATCCCATTGATCTTCACTACCATTAACCCTTATTGATATATCATATTTCTTTGTAGAATAGTCTTCAACAATTTCTACTTTTCTATTATAAGCCAATAAATTAGCCGCCTCCTTTTTTGATTTTTCAGACAAGGTTGCTGACAGTCCTATCCTTTGTATTCTGTTTTTAGAGATTTCATCAAGTCTTTCCAGAATTAATGATAATTCAACCCCCCTTTTATTATCTAATAACTCTTGGAGTTCATCAACAATAACATAAGAAATATTTTCCCATATACTTCTCTTATTTTTTATAGTTAAAAGCAAGTTTAAACTCTCAGGTGTAGTTACCATTAAATCTGGAGGACTTTCTAAAAACTTTTTTCTTTGAGATTGCGTAGTATCTCCATGCCTTAAAAATACTGTCAAACCTACTCCAGAAACTATTTTTTCTATTCTATAAGATATATCTCTATTCAAAGCCCTTAAAGGAGTTATATATATTGCTTTTATTCCATCTTCTTTTTTCTTGCTTAAAATTGAAGAAATTACAGGCAAAAATGCTGCCTCAGTTTTTCCGGAACCAGTTGGAGATATTATTAATGCATGACTACCACTTAAAACAACAGGTATAGCTTTTTCCTGTATCGGTAAAAGCTTTTTATAACCCAAGCTGTTTATAACGTCTTTAAGCATTGGGTTTAGCAGTTCAATAGACATTATTTGTTCTAACCCCTTATCCTAGTTTATCGCTCAAACAAATACAATACAACCAAAAAATAATTAAGCTTTGTAAAGTTTATTAAAAGATAAAGCAAAAATATTTTTATAAAAATAAAAAATTAGATTACATACCCATGCCGCCAGGCATTCCAGAGGGCATGCCTGAAGATCCTTCTCCTCCTTGACCAGGTTTAGATTCTGATTTTGGTGCTGAAGCGGCAATTAAGTCGTCTATCTTCATTAAAGATATTGCAGCCTCTGATGCACTCTTTATTACTTGTTTCTTAACTAGTATTGGTTCATATATGTTATACTTTGTTACATCGTCAACAACTTTTCCATCAACCGCATTTATGCCAGCAAACTTCAAGTTCTTATCATGATGAGACCTTAGCTCCATTAATGCATCTAATGGATCCATTCCACTGCTTTCAGCAAGCACTGTAGGTATGACTTCTAGCGCGTCTGCAAATGCCTCAATAGCTAGTTGCTCTTTACCTCCAATAGTTCTTGCATAACTCCTTACAGCCATTGCTATTTCTGTCTCAGTAGCTCCTCCTCCTCCAACTATCTTTGGTTCCCTTAGTATGTTCCTAAGAGAATGCAATGCATCGTTTAAGTTCCTCTCAGCCTCGTCTAATAGCATATCATTAGCTCCTCTTAATAATATTGTAACGCTCTTTGGATTCTTTGCACCTTCTATGAATATCATCTTATCGTTCCCTACTTTTCTTTCCTCAACTAATGCTGCATAGCCTAAGCTCTCAGGCTTTAGGTCTTTAATGCTTGTTACAATCTTTGCACCTGTTGCTTTAGCGATTTTTTCTATGTCACTTCTCTTTACTCTCCTAGCTGCTAATATCCCTTTCTTTGCCAAGAAATGTTGAGCAACATCATCAATACCTTTTTGTGTTATGATAACATTTGCTCCAGTTGCAGCTATTTGATCTACCATTTCTCTTAATATTTTTGTTTCTTCTTCTAAGAAATTATCAAGCTGGTCAACATCTGTTACCCTTATCTTTGTTGATATATCTGGTTTCTGTATTTCTAATGCTGCATCTAATACTGCTATCTTAGCATCTTCTATCCTCTTTGGCATGCCAGGATGAACAACTTCTTTATCTATAACAATTCCTTTAATAAGAGAAGTGTCCATTAAGCTTTCTCCTTTCTTCTTCTCTATCTTAACGTTATCTAAATCAACGTAATATGATCCATCTTCTCTTTTTTCAGCAACTGTCTTAATTGCATCCACAACTATGTTTATTATTTTGTCTTTTTCAGGCCCTTGACCTGTGTATTTGCTAGATATTGTAGTATCAACTATTTTCCTTAGAGTGCTCTCATCCTCAACGTCTATATTTCTACCTATAGTGTTTAAAACCTCTAATGCCTTGTTCATAGCCTTTGTATAACCATCAATAATTATTGATGGATGTATATTATCATCTAATAGTTTTTCTGCCTTCTCTAACAAGCTACCAGCTAATACAACAACGCTTGTAGTTCCATCTCCTACTTCACTGTCTTGGGCTTTTGCTATTTCCACTAATAGCTTTGCTGCTGGGTGCTGTATTTCCATTTCTTTTACTATTGTAGCACCATCATTTGTAATAGTTATATCTCCAAAAGAATCGATCAACATCTTATCTAGTCCGCGAGGACCTAGGCTTGTCTTTAATAGTTCCGATAAAACCTTAGCCGCTAATATATTGTTTTTTAATGCTTCCCTACCATAAGATCTTTGAGTACCTTCTTTAAGTATTAATACAGGTATATTGCTTCCTGAACCACTTGCCATATTTATCACCTATTCCCTAACTAATTTTAGCTCCAGTAGAGTATTCGTGAGATCGCTTCTATATAAGCTTTTCTCTAGTATTTCTCATGAATTATCTTCTTGCAATGATTGTATAGATGCCTTCCTCAATGCTTCCTCTAAATTCCTAATGGTTACTTCAGGTTTGACCTTAGCCACAGCTATATTTCCATGGCCTCCAACATCTTCTGTTATACCCATAGAGAACAAATTCTTCATTATCTTTAATGCTTCCCCCTTACCGCTCCTTATTATTAAAAGCCTAACATTATCTTCTTTCTTCTCAGCTAGTAGAGCGGTTGTTACCTTTAATATTTTAAAAATAGCTGAAGTTAAAGCGGATGCTCCACTCTTATTCCATTTATCCCTTGCATCTATAAACTTTATATAACCTAAATTTTTTGCTGACATAGCTAGTTCCATAGCTTTTTCTTTAATTTCTCTATCACTCTCTTTAGATACCTCAAACCCTAACTCTATAACATTTTTGAAATCATCTTCACTACTTTGTTTTAATAAAGACTGTTCAAAGGGTAATGGATTTGAAGCCCATTCAACGTATTTTTCCCATATGCTCTTATCCTTGCTTTGGTTCAAAGCCTTTGATATGGATGCTGCGAGCTTTACTATACCTTCAGGAACTTGTTGTTTATTCCTAAGCCAACCCCCTCCTTCCAATGTACCTATAGCATCTACCAAATTTGATAGTCTAGGTGTAAGCTTAACATTAAGCCCATCTAAGAACCTCCTAACCAATATAGCTGTTGGGCTCTTACCTAATATGGCTAATGCATTGTATTTTGTCTCTATATTGTTCATATTTTCAAGAGTTACTGGATGGTGGTCAAAGTAGTATATCTTCGGCTTACATCCCCTAGAATATAAATCGTCTAGGGCCTTGCTTACTTCTTGAGAAAATGGTATGTCTAGTATGATTAAAATATCCCAACACTTTTCCTTAAAGGCATGCTCTAGCTCTCTAGGCCCTGATGGTATTAACTCTACCTTCCTTTTTCCTTTAACTGGAAAAATACCAAGTTTTTCTTGAGAATATACTATGGCAGCAGCAGCTATTACTCCATCAGCATCCCAGTCTGCTATTACTGCTATCTTTTCGTTTCCTTCCATTACTTCCACAACCTTTTTTTGAATTTATAATTTTTTAATTAACACTACCGGTATAATAGTTGAGGCAAGCAATATATATAAAGATAACTTTAGATTTATAGACATGGCTAATGAAAATATTGGAGAAACCCATACCCCTATAACCATGTTTATCAAGTTTATTATTGATAATGATAATGACTCGTTTATTGAATTTAATTCATCAATTGCTAACGCATAATAAATGCTTGTCGTAACATTAACAAAAATGCCATTTAAAAGTGATGCAAAAGCCATAAAATATATTCCTAGTATGCCATATAGAGGATAAGTAATACCTGTTAAAGCAGCCATTAATAAAATTGAATTAAACTTATTCCTCTTCTCAAATAATGAAGTTAAAGAACCTCCTATAATGTTCCCAAGGAAATATAAGGAAACTAATGGGCTTACTCTATATGAGCTAATCTTATATAATTCTGACGCAAAAGAAGGAATTAATGTACCAACAGCATAGCTACTTCCCCAAATACCTGATGTGGCTATTCCTAAAATTATTAGCTTTTTATCAAAAACCATTTTGTTTTTAGATGAAAGCTTAATATCTTTAACAAAAAACAAGTTTTCTAAAAAGGCTACTAGCCCTATTAGACCTCCTATAAATGTTGCCTCCCTCCAACCTAAAAGAGCATCTACCAAACCCCAAGATAACCCTATTAGACCTCCTATACTAAAAGCTGCATTATATAAGCCCATTAAGGTTGCTGACCTTTCTTTATTTGAATATACTAAAACAGCTGCTGCAGGGGAAAAATATAGGCCTGCTCCTAGACCTGCCAAGATTCTTAATAATATTGCATAAATAAACTTGTTTGTAAACGGCACTAAAATGTCAGATAATGACAATATAAATAAACCTATTAAAAATGTCTTTTTAGGTGAAATTTTAGATGAAAGATATGCAGCAGGTATTTGGGTTATTGCTGCACCTATTATAAATGCAAATGGTAGAAAGCCTATTAATCCCTTGCTTACATTTTCAGCTTCTGCTATGGCTAATGTTGCAGGAGCTAATATATACCATTGAGCAGCATAGATAGTCCTAGAAAAATATATTGATAGCTCTTGTCTCAATTTATCACCTTCTTTTTAAATATTTTATTATTTGATATATTATTTCAGCAAAAACTATGATTTGGACAAAATCTATATCTATTGATATATGTCCATTACCTCTTTCTATTATCAAAAAAGGTAAAACTAAGGGATGAGAAAATAAAGTTATTATAGACCCTATATCTCCTCCTACCATTAATCCTAAGAAAATAAACCTTGAATTGGGGTATATTAAAGCTGAGATGATATAAAGAAGGAAGCCTATTGTTATTGTTAATCCAATTATCATAGGTATACCTGATATTCCTAAAATTAACCCTGTAATCAAACCCAACGCAACTAATATTATCATCATTAACCTTAATTCTTTTTGCAACTCTAGCTCCAAGGAGTTCAGAATTAAATGAAAATAAAAATTTATACTTTAAGAGATTTTTCTAATGTTTCCTCATTAGATAGATACCATGATGCCAATTGATCTAATATTTTATATAGTTCTTCTCCTTTTTGAGTTAATCTATATAATACCTTTGGAGGTTTACTAGGGATTACTTCCCTTTTTATTATGCCCATTCCTTCAAGCTCTGTAAGCCTTTCAACTAGGCTAGAAGGGCTAATACTCCCTATTCTATTTCTTAGTTCATTAAAACCGCTACCTTTAGAAACACCTAAATTGTAAACAACTGCTAGAGTCCACTTCTTAGCAAGTCTTTCCCATAAATTCTGTGTTAGCTCGCATTTCTCTTGCCCCATTTTTATCACTTCGCTTCAGAAAAGCTACTACATACAGTAATAGTTGCTAGTATATATTTAGTATTTTGAATATAAAATAATAAAAAGAGCTAGGTGATAGAAATGAATTACTTATTTGGCGCATCCCTTGGAATATTTATCATTAGATTACTCATGGGTATAAATATGATTGGACACTCGCTTCCCAAGCTTAAAGATCTGAAAGGGGTAGCAAAGTTCATGAAAGGTGCTGGAGTTCCTGAAGGTTTAACCTACGCAACGGCTTTGCTAGAATTGGTGGGAGGAATAGCATTAATATTCGGTTTTCTAACTAGGATAGCTGCTATATTGTTTTTATTACAGTTTTTATCTATAGTTTTATATGTTAAAGGAATAAAAATGAAATCTCCGTATCTAATGATAAATAACCCGGCTGCATCGGAAATTGACGTTATATATTTAATTATATCATTAGTGCTAATAATAACAGGCCCCGGAATATATTCAATAGATTATATACTAAAAATACCATTTTATTTATAATATTAACTCTTCCTCATCAGGGAAGTTAGTTAGCAATTCATTGCCATTTTTTGTTACTAAAACTGTATCGCTGTGCCTAAATCCTCCGTAATTATTGTATATCCCAGGCTCTATGCTTACCACCATACCTGGCTTTAATTCTACATTATAGCCGATATCTAAAAATGGAGGTTCATGACCTTCTAAACCCAAACCATGACCTGTATGATGTCTTAAAAATTCTTCTACTTTTAGCTTTTTAGCTTTTTCCATAACTGCTTTATCAACTTCAGACGCACTTATATTAGGTCTCAATGCGTTAAAGGCTTCCTCTCTTAACTCAAGCATTTTATTAAAATAATTTAGAATTCTTTCATTTGGTTTTCCAAATATTAAGGTTCTTTCAAGCTCAGAGTAATACCCTCCTATTTCCGGTCCTGCACCTATTCCTAGAATATCACCTTTTCTTATAGATCTTTCACTTACTAATGCGTGAGGATAAGAGGAGAACTCTCCTACTTGCCCTCTAAAACCAACAACCATTCCAACAGATTCTCTTAAAGGTAAATAAGGGGAATATTGTTTATTCATTTCATGAAGTACCTTCATACTGGCATCGAGAGCTATTTCCCAATCCCATTTATTTTCTTCTATTAAATCCATAGCAATCTTTATTGATCTTGCGGCCCATTTTCCACTTTCTTTTATTAGTTCTATCTCTTCATTTGATTTAATTAGTCTCATTTCATTTATTATTTCCCCTAAATTATCTACTTTAATACCTTCTTTCTGCAATAAATCAGAAAGCTTTGGTCCTTTATAGCCCCATATCGGATTTGCTCCTATTGAATTATCAGTTGCAAGACTTTTTATTTTGAATTCCTTTATTATATCAACTACTTTATTCAATGGATGAACTTCACCAGGATAATCAAAATAATAATAAATTTGATTTATTATATTTCCTGCAATTGAATTCCTGTATTCTAAATGATTTTTTTCTACAGATGGAGAAAAAGCTATTGGAGATCCATCAACCGGAATTATTAGAGCGAATGGCCTTTCTGTTGATATTATTGAAATATTTGTTAAATAAAAAATGTTAGTTGGGTTAGTTAGATAGATAGCATCATAATTGCTTTCCTTTATTTTATCTAATACAGAATTTATCCTTTTCATTAACTCTCCTTTACTAATTTTAAAAATCTCTACCACCTATTAAATTAAATTCTTTTAGGCATTTATATCCTTGCCTCCATTAAATAATGATATTTGCCTATTTCTCCCAAATATTTTGCTGAAAAACCATTTTTATTTAAAATATTAATTAACTCATCATGCGAAATTCTCATAAAAATTGGTGGACCTGGAGGACCTCTTATCTTTTTAAACTCCAAAATTATTAACCTACCATTATTTTTTAAAATCCTCTTTATTTCACTTAATACAATTGATTCATTACCCTCATAAAGGATATCATGAAAAACGTTTGCCATAAAAGCCACATCGATAGAATTATCGTCAAGAGGTATCTTTTTTGAAATATCTCCATATACAATTTCAATATTATTTAATTTTTCTCTATCAGCATTTTCTTTCAATATCGTTAATGATTCCTTTGATATATCAACCGCAAAAACCTTTCCATTTTCCCCTATTTCTTTTGCTAAGGGTATAGTAAACCTACCTGTGCCTGAGCCTAAATCCGCAACATAAAATCCTTTTGCTAGGTTTATTTTATTTAAGACTTCTTTAACTATTTCATCACTATCAAATAAATTATGTCTTCCCCAAAATTCTTCTCTCCATGAGTGCACCTAAACCACCTATAAATAATTTATATATAGAAAATAAAAACTTTTGTAAATATTTATTTAGATCTTCTCAATAATAATAAAACTGCTATTGCTATTATAACTACTACAATGCCAATAACCCCATATAATATTATGCCTTTTGTTGTAGGCGATATTGAGGTTGAGGGAGGCGTTGTAGAGGAGGTCGATGTAGAAGAATTTGAGGTAATAGTAGATGTTGAGGTAATAGTTGTAGTAGAAGTAGTTGTGATATTTTGAATTGAATATTCTATTTCAATGTTTCCAGGATATAGACTTATTGTATTTCCATTAATGCCCTGTATTGTTGCATTTGTGTAAATTATAACAGCGTTGCTAGGTAAAATTAGATTTGTGTATGAAGGCAAGTCTATGTCTAGGAAAAATGTCTCACCTTTTTGTATTGCAGCGTTAAAAGAAATAAATGACAAGTTTACTATACTATTATTTTCGACCAAAACGCTAACATTATTTCTATTAATTGTAACTGGTAAGCTTGTATTGCCGCTAACAGCTTCATACGCAGATATATTTCCAGGTATGTTTATAGTCACAACTGTTGGGGCATTAGTAACATTTACTATAAAATAGCCGCTTAGATCACCATACTCATCAATGTACAGTTGGCTATATTGGTAGGATTGATAAGCATGTCCAACTAAAGGCATTAAAAAGATAATAAAAATTAATGAAAGCAGTATTGGTACTTTAATATTCATTATTAACACCGTTATGAATTAACTGTATTTGTTGAATTGCTTAAAACAGTTATTTGGGTTGCATTTACCTCATATATAGCATAGTATTTTCCAGTTATAATACCGTTTATTTTAACGACTTCATTTGGATATATGGTTCCATTTATTTGCGTTGACTTGGAAACATTTATTATCATCAATTGCCACATGTGCTCGGTTACAGGCATAAACATCATATTATTTCCTATTGATATTATATGACCAACTATTAAATAGCTGTTTGATGATAGGTTCCAAATAACAAAGCCTTCTATTTCAACGCTTTTACCAATTATTATAGTGTTGTTTATTAATTTAAGCACCATATAGTCCAGTTTATATATTCTATTTGAAATTGGTATGAGCATGTTTGCCATACCTGATGTATTAGATAAGTATTGTTGAGCCTGTATATCATTTTGAATTGATTCGTTTATGAGTTTTAATGCTCCAGTATCATTACCTATATACCATTCCTTAATGGAGAATTTGGTCTCGTTTATTGACTCTTCCATAAGACTTATTGCATTATTTATATTTTGGTTATTTGTCCTAGCAGATACCATATTTAAAGACCTGTTTATAGCCTCTAGATTGATTAAAATTCCCCATAGCTCTTTATTTCTGCCAGACAAATTGAAAACAAACGAAATCTTTTGATTTACTATGAAGTTTTCCAAATTGTTTAAAGCAATTAGTATGTGGGCGTATGTGTTAACGCTTATATTAGTTGAATTAATTTCTTTTTCAACAAGACTTAAAACTGGTGTTACATTAACGTTATAACTGAACTCTGATGTAACATTCCCCATCTCTGACTCAAACATTTTATTCATATTATTAATTTCGTTTTTAATTTTGTTCTTTATAAAGTGGGAAACTCTTTGTTTGGCTACATCTGATATCTTTACTGATGCCTGCATAAGTTCTTGCTTTATCTCTGAAAGAGTTTTAGCCGCTTGGCTTACATTTCCTTCATTTAAATATAATAAAGATTGATTTATTTGAGATAATATCATGTTTTTATATGTTTCATTAAATAATTTGCTCTTGCTAACAAAGTTCTCTATTAGCTTTAATTGTACCTTAATACCTTCAGCCTGTAAAACAGGCGTTACCGTTTCTTTTTTACTTTCCATTTGCTTTGCCAATACCTTCATAGCTAAATGTAAATATATTTGTGCTTGTGTATAGTTGCCTTCATTATATGATGATAGAGCTAATTGATAGTATTTTTGAGCCAATGTAACATTTATACCATTATTTTTAGCAAAGTTAATTGCTTTACTAGTTATATTTAATAGAATTAATGTTGAGTTTTGGTTTTCTGCATTTCCATTATTACTTGAAGGCTGAGCATTTACAAAGGGAAAGATTATAGCCCCTATTACCATCAAAGTCAATAGCAAAGAGGCAATCTTTATGCCAAATCCTTTCACTTTTTATCACCCATCTTAGATTATGTAATTTAAGCTATATTAGGGAACCTCTGGGAAGTGTAGGGAAAGTGTAGGGAATAAATTGCTTAAGTTTTTAAATTTAGATTTAAATAATAAATATGGTGGAAAAAATGAGCAAAAAGAGATCAATATCTGAAATAGTTGCTGTCGTTATGCTAATAATAGTAGCTATCTCAGCCTCTTTACTGTTATATGTTTGGCTAAATGGTTTAATAGGGTCAATGCACTATAATGATCCAGCACTATATGTAAAAATTGAAATTAGTTCAGCTAACATAACGTATAGAAACAATAATTATATAGCTTACGCTTATGTGCAAAATCTAGGATCTCAAACGTCTATAAGCAGCGTTGCAGTTTTATACTACAATAACTCATTAATATTCTTTAATAACACACCATCTGGGAACTTAAATATAAATCCTAAAAGCGTTGGGCTTGTATATGCATCAAACAATACTAAAGTTCATGTTAATCCAGGCACTCCTGTGATTATAGAGGTTATAACTACTAACGGAGTTAAGGCAACTTACCAAACAAATTGGCCGTAAATAGTAAATTACCCCGCCCTTGCAAGCAGGGTCTCTGGTGCTATTAAATGAAATCTTTAAGGAAAACTTATGTTATTTCTATTTAAGCTAAGAATTTTGAATACGCATAAAGCAAGAGGGCAGCTTCGGCAACACTACCAATCTTACCTTTAACCCCTTTTATATAATACGGCTCTCCAAGAGAAATTTCAGAAGGAGAAAATGATGAATCCGATCCATTAAATACAAGCATTAGATCATTGTTAACCGGGGGGTTAACAATATCTATCTCGTCTTTTGAATTCTCTTTATCTATTAATATTACCTTTTTTGGATTGTAGAGATCTATTACATCTTTTAAATCAGGTAAAACAACAACCCCTTTGTTTTCTTTTAAGGATATCTTAAATACCTCAGCAACACCGTTTTGAGCTGCACCTCCGTATGCTTTTGTTATGATTATGTTTTTGTAACCAAAACCAAAGCTAAGCCTAGCCATATCTATAAGTTTTTGCACACTGCTAATATTATGGATTACCGGAATTATTTTTACCTCCATTTCTTCTCCCAAATATAAAAAATCGTTTCAAAATAAAAGCTCATAATTAATAAATAACTCATAGACAATAATGAAAGATTTAAATTTTAATCTAATAAAAATTTAAGAGGTGTAAAATTATGAGCGAAAAAGCTGAAAAAAACCACATGGATTATGCATATGACCTAGACATAGCAATAAAGCCTGAAACCAATGTGCCCAAATTGGAGAGAGAATTTGGCTATTATATAGGCATTGGCATACCTCTGTTTAGTTTAGGGGGCGGTTATTTAAGGTCTTCATTATATCAAATACTAACTAATTTCCATGCAAGGAGGGGTTATTATATTGCTGAAACCCCATTAATAAGCAGCACTTCGCTTTTTGAAGTATCAGGCCATATGGGGTATTATAAGCAAAACATGTATGTCTTTCATCTAGAAGATAAAGATTATGCTGTCAAACCAATGAATTGTCCTTTCCATTTAATGATATTCTTGAATGAACTTGGCAAATATAGGGGTAAAATACAGCTACCTTTTAAGGTATTTGAGTTAGGAAGGGTTCATAGGCTAGAGCCAAGTGGGAGCGTTTTCGGTTTATTAAGGGCAAGGGCTTTTACCCAAGATGATGCCCATATAATAACCCCTGAAAAAGATGCTGTAAAAGTCGTTACTGATGTATTTGATGAAATGATAACCATATATTCCAAACTTTTTAAGATAAAAGTTTCACCAGAGACCATAAAAATAAGATTAAGCGTATCTGATAGAAGCAAAATAGGAACTGAATTTATGGGAAGTCTAGATGAATGGGAAAAGGCTGAGGAATTTTTGGAAAAGGCTGCAGAAAAAATAGGGAAAGATTATGGGATCTCATTTATAAAAGGTATTGGGGAAGCAGCATTTTATGGACCTAAAATTGATGTTATAGTTAAGATGGAAGATAACAAGGAGTGGCAACTAGGAACTATACAGTTTGATTTTAACTTAGCAAGGAGATTTAAGATTTATGATATGGTAAAAGAAGTTTTCGGTGATATAAACGTTTATGTTATACATAGAGCTTTACTTGGATCTATTGAGAGGTTTTTGGGTGTTTATTTAGATAACTATAAAGGTAGGTTGCCATTTTCCATATCACCTCTACAATTCGCAGTATTGGCAATAAAAGCTGGAGATGAGAGTGATGAAAAAGTTGAAGATGTAGCTAAAGGTATACATAAAGAGCTTATTAAAAATGGATTTAGGTCTGGATATAAAGAGACTAGCAGGACCAGCTTATCAGGAGATGTTAGACAAATAGAGACTACTGCAAAGCCTCCAATAATAATTTATGTTGGTAAAAAAGAAGTTGAAAGCAAAAAGATAACTGTATCTGTTTATGATGGGAAAAGGGTTGAAAAGAAAGTTGAAATTGATAAAATAGATGAAAATATTGATAAAATAGTTAATGATTTAGAAAAAGATGTATTAAATATATCTGGTAATATACCTAAAATACCTGGTGATTTAAGCTATTTAATATAAAAAAGAAAATAAAAATAAAGTAATTATTTAGGTTTAAGGCCATGTTAGTTGATAAGTTGCCTGAACCCCATTTGTTGTTGTTACCTCAACAATAATTGGAGTACCCGCTGACGGTACTTGAGAAGAGCTTGCCCTATAAACCACTGGTTCTACTGTGTTAGCTGGTATAGAAATAGACGATGTTTGCGTGCCGCCGTTAACACTGCTATATAACGTTGAACCACCAAATAATGTTGCCCCATTGCTAGCATTTAAAACATATAAGGCATTTATTGTTACGGGGCTAGAACCAGAATTTAATACATAAGCAGTTACGTACCAAGTGCTGCTACTGAAATTTATAACAACAGCATTTATGCTAATTCTTTCAGTTAGGGCAGGATTTGATGAATGTACTGAACCAACTAATCCGCTTAGCCACAAATAAATCAATACTGCTGCAGCTATAGCAATTAAAATAAGCATGACAACCGCTACTATATCAGATATTGCCTTATTATTTTTTCTCATACTTAAACCTTTAATCGTATATTTCATGATATACGAACACCTCTTTTATTCGCTATTCTTTAATTTTTCTGTAACATATTTAAACTTAACTCCGTAATAATACAAAAAATATGAGAATAACTTAATAATTGTTAAGAGGTTTTAAAATTAAATTTTAGGCAAGAAAATAATAGATTGCTATAGCAATTACTAATAAATTAAAATACCTATCAGTGTTTTATAATCCTATTATTTTTTCTAAACAATACTGTTCTTTGACTTTTTACATTTTTTATATTAATTTTTAATTTAGGTAGAACTCTGACTTAAATAAATTTTTAATTTAATGATTTCCTAGTAATCCAGGTAACTGAGATGGAAGAGAATAAGGCTAAAATTAATGAAACAAAGTGGGATCCGTCTTTAGAACTATTAATATTAAATGAGTGGGAGAAAAAGAAAAAAGATAATAAAATTGATGAAGCATCAAACAAAATAATAGTTATAGATACACCTCCTCCATATGCAAGTGGAAAATGGCATGTTGGAGGAGCTGCTCATTACTCTCAAATAGACATGATTTCAAGATATTATAGGTTAAAAGGATTCCAAGTAATTTCTCCTTTTTATGCTGATAGAAATGGTTTACCTGTTGAAGTTCAAGTGGAAAAAATTTATAACATAAGAGCAAGAGATATGGCATCTACTCCTGAAGGGAGGAAAAAATTTTTGGATTTATGTAAAGGCTATTTAGATAATGCAGAAAAAGACATAGTTAACGTTTGGAAGAGGCTTGGATGTAGTTTCGACTATTGGAAAGATGGAACTGATAGCGAAAAATACAGAAAGATGACCCAAAAGACCTTTATAGAATTGTTTAAAAAAGGTTTAATTTATGAAGATGAAAGACCTGTAAGATGGTGCCCTAGATGTGGGACTACATTAGCTGAGGCTGAAATTGAATATCAGGAAGAAGAAGGTTACCTTTATTATATAAACTTTAAAATAAAGGGAGAAGAAAAATATGTTACAGTTGCAACAACAAGGCCCGAACTTTTAGCATCTTGCGCTGCATTAATTTATAACCCAAAGGATGAAAGGTATAAAGAGTTAAGAGGAAAGAAAGCCATATCACCATTATATGATGTAGAAATGGAAATAATTGAGCATCCAAGCGTTGATATGGATTTTGGAACTGGATTAATGATGGTCTGTTCTTATGGTGATGAAAATGATATAAGGCTTTTCAAAGAGCTTAACTTAAAGCCTAAGGTATTAATAAGCCCTATAGGAACTATGCTAGAAAATTCAGCTTTCTTATCAGGTCTAACCGTTATGGATGCAAGAAAGAAAATAGTAGAAGAACTTGAAAAGAAAAAAGTTTTAGTTAAAAAGGAAAAAATTAAACATACTATACCAGTTTGTTGGAGATGTAAAACGCCATTGCAGATAATAAACAGAAAAGAATTCTTCTTAAAACAACTTCCATTTAAAGGAGAACTTAAAGAAATTATAAACAAAATTGATATAAGACCTGAAATGCATAAGAAAAAGCTTTTTGATTGGATAGACAGCATATCTATGGACTGGCCTATATCAAGGGATAGATACTATGGAACAGAAATACCTGCTTGGAGATGCACGAATTGTAACTCAATTCTAACACCTGAGCCAGGTAAATACTATAGGCCATGGTTAGATGATGTTCCATTTGATAGATGCCCAGTTTGTAATGCTCCCAAAGAAAAAATAGTTGGAGAAAAAAGAGTTTTTGATACTTGGTTTGACTCAAGCATATCAGTATTATATGTAACAAAATGGGATGAAAACAAAGAATTTTTTGAAAAGGCCATAGAAAACACACTAAGACCACAAGGAGAAGATATAATAAGATCTTGGTTATACTATTCATTATTAAGAGTTTATCAACTAACTAAGAAACCTGCCTTCAAGTACATAAGGATAACTGGAATGGGATTAGATCCTAAAGGAAGACCGATGCATAAATCATTAGGCAATGTCATTGATCCCGATCCCATAGTAAGCAAATATGGAGCTGATGCTTTTAGGTATTGGGCTGCAATATCTGCAAGACTTGGCTATGACTATAGATTTGATGAGAAAAAAGTTATAACTGGGAGAAATTTTGCAACGAAAATATGGAATTTATCTAGATTTATTTCTTCATTCCCATATGAAGATTCTAATTATACTAATTATACAGAAACTGAAAGAGCTTTCTTAGCTCTAACCCAAGATTATATAGAAAGAATTGATAAAGGTTACCAATCCTTAGACATGTTTGAACCTATTAGTCTATTGTATGAATTAATTTGGGATGTGTTTGCATCAAATTATGTTGAATTAGTTAAGAACAGAGCATATAATAGAGAGAAAGAATTTAATGAAGAAGAGCAGAAATCATCTTGGAAAGGCTTACATGAAATCTTTAGATCGTCATTAATTATGCTATCCCCTATAATGCCATTTGTTACATATTACTCTTACAAAATGCTTTATAATAAAGATATAATGGAAGAAAGAGTTCCTGAACCTATGTTTAATAAAGAAGAAAAAGAAAAATTAATGAAAAAAGCTTTAGATATAATAGAAATAAACAAGGAAGTTTGGACCTATAAGAAATCCCATAATATAAGCCTTAACAAACCAATTGAAGGTAAATTAATTATTGCCGATGAAAGCTTATCAGATTTCATAAACGATTTAAAGGCATTACACAAAACAGATTTTATTATAAATAAAAATCCAGAAGGAGAAAAAATTGGAGAAAAGCTATATTTGTTAACAAGATAAATTCATTGCTAAAGATAGCTCAAATTCATTAGACAATATAAAATACTAACAAGCTATTTTTACATGGATAAGAATTAATAGGGATTTAGGTGAAGTAAATGGAGCTCTACGATTTAATAGTTGTTGGGGGAGGCCCTGGAGGTTATCCTGCAGCTATAAGAGCTTCACAATTAGGTTTAAGGGTAGCCTTAATAGAAAAGAACAAGCTTGGAGGGGAATGCACAAATTATGGATGTATACCTACAAAGGCATTAATAAAATCATCTCTTGAAGGTAAGAGCTTTTCATCAGCTATTGAAGAAGCTATAAATGCCTCTGATAAGGTAAGAGAAGGCATTTCATATCTTTTAAAAAACAATAAAATAGATGTTTTTTATTCAAATGCAAACATTAAAGAAAGTGATGATAACTTTATTGAGGAAAACAACGGATTAAGGTCGAAAAAATTAATAATAGCAACGGGCTCAGAGCCTTCAGATCTACCTAATATAAAAGCTGATGGCCAAATAATTCATAATAATAGAACAATTCTTAGCCTAAAAGAATTACCTTCCCGCATTTTAATAGTTGGAGCAGGCTATGTTGGAGTAGAGTATGCAAATGCTTTTTCTTCACTAGGCTCTCAAGTAACTCTAATAGAAGTTATGCCTAAAATACTTCCTAATATAGATGCTGATATATCAAGACTTGCTGAAAGGGCTTTAAAGAGTAAAGGGGTTAAGATATTAAAAAACACAACAATAAAAGAAATTAAAGAAAAAAGAGAAAAATATGTTATAGTAAATATAAATAATGAAAACATGGAATTCGATTCTGTTTTCATATCAGTAGGAAGGAAAACTTTACTACCAAACATAAAAGTTGAAACTGATGAAAAGGGTTTTGTAAAAGTTGATAAATATTTGAGAACTTCCAACCCAAATATTTTCTCTTCAGGAGATGTAACTGGGAATCCAATGCTTGCCCACAAAGCATTTGCTCAAGGAGTTGCTGCCGCGGAGGGCGTTTCAGGAAACCTTAAAGAAATAGACTATAGCATTATACCTAGCGTTATTTTCTCAAAGCCTGAAATATTTTCAGTTGGTTATACATTAACTCAGGCTAATTCTTTGGGGATTCAAGCCAAAGAAACTAAATTACCATTAGGTGGGCTTGCAAGGTCTGTTATAGAAAAAGAAGAGATAGGCTTAATAAAAATAGTCTATGATTCTTCTAATAGAATAATAGGTGTTCATGCAATATCAACATTTGCATCTGAGCTAGCTCTTTCAGCAACTCTTGCAGTTAAGTTAAAAGCAACTCTTGAGGATCTGTCATTTAGCATGCCTCCTCACCCTACTATGTCTGAAGCATTAAAAGAAGTTGCAGAACTCGCATTGAATAGACCAATACACTACGTTAAAGTTTAAAAAGGGATTTAGTAAAAATTCAATACGTCTCATTTATATAAACCTAATTACAGGTTCTAACAATTATAAAATTAGTAGAGGTTGGGAGAATTGATTACAGTAGTAGGTGGAGCAGGAAAGGTTGGGGCAACAACTGGTGCTTTTCTTTTAATGAGAGATGTTGATGATGTAGTATTAATTGATATTTTAAAGGATAAGCCTCAAGGCGAAGCATTGGATTTAGGCCACATGGCTGCAGCCATAGGGTCTAGCAGGAAAGTTATAGGATCAAATGATTATAAAGACATGGCAGGTTCAGATATTGTTATAATTACAGCAGGCTTCCCAAGAAAAGCTGGACAGACGAGAGAAGAGCTGTTAGCAATAAATGCAAAAGTAATGGCAGAAGTATCTGATGCTATTAAAGAATATTCGCCGAAAGCAAAGGTTTTAGTTTTAACAAACCCAAGCGATGCAATGACATACGTAGTTTATAAGAGGCTAAAAGCCCCAAGAAACCAAGTTATTGGTTTTAGTGGATTATTAGATGCTCCAAGATTATCTTATTATGCATCCCAAAAATTAGGTATTAGTCCAGCTTCAATTTTGCCAATTGTTTTAGGTATGCATGGAGAAAACATGTTCCCAGTACCAAGACTATCTATGGTTGGAGGAGTTCCATTAAGCGAACTAATGACAAAGGATCAAATTGATGAAATAGTTAAGAAGACAGTTGGAGCAGGTGCTGAAGTAATTAAATTAAGAGGCTATAGTAGCAACTGGGCTCCAGCAGCTGGGTTAACACTAATGGCAGAAGCAATTAAAAACGATCAGAAGAGAGCAATAATTGCAAGCGTTATTTTACAAGGAGAATATGGAGTTAACGATGTTGTTGCAGAAGTCCCAGTTATATTAGGGAAGAACGGAGTTGAGAAAGTATTAGAAGTCCCACTCAATAACGAAGAACGCCAAGGATTTATGAAGAGTATTGAAGCCGTTAAAAACTTGTTAAGCGCTTTGCCTCCTGAATATAAATAAAACACAATAATAACTACTATTTTTTATTATAAAGAAACTATTTTTTATAAGAAAAAGTTAAAAACTTTCTATGCATAATACTTATGGATGATTAAAATGAAAGAACAAGATATAGACGACCGAATGAAAGACGTGCTAGAAAAACTTAGCGAAAAAGAACTTAGAATGACACCTCAAAGAATACTTATATCAAAAACTATATTAGCTATGGTTAAAAATCATTCATCATTAAAGGAAATATATGATGAAACACAAAAAGTTTTACCTAGGGTGGGTATGTCAACAGTTTATAATACAATAAAGATGTTAGAGTCTTTAAAAATAATAGATACATTTGATATAGACGGGAAAATGAGGATAGACCAAACATTCCCTCATATAAATATTTATTGCAGGAATGAAGATAGTATTATAGATGTTGATGGTCAAGCTATTGAAGAAATTAAACAGGTTTTGTCTAAATATGGAATTAATGTTGATGTAAAAAAGATATTAATAGATGGTAAATGCAACAATTATTAGCAATAAATATATTTAATTTTTATTGCAACTATTCCTATGGGGAAAGTAATGCCATGTAAAAGAAAACTAAGCCCATTTGAAACTAAGTTAACTACATTATTTCAAGTAATGCCTATGCATGCAAACCCATTAGGCATGTTATTTGGAGGAGTTATAGAAGATTGGATGATACAAGTATCAAACATGGAAGCAACTAGGATAGCTAAGAGACCAACCTTATTAGCTGGTATGGATAGCATATTTTTCATATCTCCCGTATTAGTTGGGGAAAATGCAAACATAACTGCTTGGGTTGATTATATAGGAAATACAAGTATAGATGTTAGCTTATTGGTTGAAGCGGAAAATCCTATACTTAATGAAAAGAGGCTAACTACTTTAGCCCACATGACGTATGTAGCTGTAGGTAAAGATTTAAGGCCTGTAATGCTAGATGCTTGCATTGAAGCAAAAACAAAGGAAGAGGAAGAAATATATCAAGATGCTTTAAAGAGGAGAAAAAACAGGGAAAACAGGATAAAGGATAGAAAAGAAAGGGCTTTAGACTCTTCTCCTCCAAGAGGTCTAGATGATAGGTTTACTATAACGAACTATAAAGTTGTTATGCCAGAAGACGCTATGGCATTAAACACTTTATTTGCTGGCAAGCTTATGAGATTATTGGATGAATCAACTGCTTTAGTTGGAACAAGGTACGCTAGAGGCCCTGTTGTTACAGCATCTGTAGACACAACAGATTTTTATTCTCCAGTAATGGTTGGAGAGACTTTAATCATTTACAGCACATTAACAAACATAGGGAAGAGCAGCATGGAAGTTATTGCAAAAGTGGTTAAAAGAGATGAAATTACTGGAGAAGAAAAACACACAACAACAAGCTATTTCACATTAGTTCATGTAGGACCAACGGGTAGGAGCGAACCAATACCAGAATTTAAAGTTACAGAGGATTGGCAGAAAGAAATTATTGCTGAGTCTGAAAAAAGAAGAAATGAAAGGCTTGAAATGCTATCATCATTCAAATCTAATGCAGAAAAGTTCAGACAGCTCATGCAAAAAATCTAACTCCATAAAACCTCTACACCTAATTTTTCAGCTTCAATTCCTACACTATAACTAAATAAAATATTCTTATCTGCAAATACCTTTATTATTTTATTTTGCCTATTCTTTATAATAAACGCTCTAATAGTATTAACTAGTTCATTTTCAACTTCTTTTGGAATTGGATTAACGTAATGAAATTGAGCCGTTGGATATAGACCACAAATTTCATAAGGTATTAAACCTAAGTAAGGAGCGTAATATATTAAATTCATATTTTTTATATCTTCTTTTTTGCAACCTCTATAAGGTTTCATTATAATTCCGTCTTTTCCTTTTATTTCATATTTTGTTAAAACCCATGATTTATAGTTAATAATTCTTGGATTCCAAGTGTTTTCTATTCCATAAAACTTAAGCCCTCTAGGATTTCCCTTATACTTAGGATTAAATCTATCCATATACTTTATATGTTTGCTTAATGATCTTAAGGCGCTTTGCGCTTCTGGTCTATACCTAGAGATCTCAACTAAAAATTCCCAAAGCCTCCCTTCTCTTATTGCTTGTTTAGTTCTATTTATTGATTTTTTAATTGCATATAAGTTATGTATTGATAAAAGCTTCCTTCTCTCTTTTACATCCATTTCCATTAAATCCTTAGGGGTATATTTAGAACAAACTGGACAATTGCAAGGAAAATACTCTAAATCCTCTAACTTTTCAGTTCCATAATCCGTTATATATCTATCATCTTTTGCATATAATTCATATGAAGCGGAATCAAATGTATCTACACCCATTGCTATGGCAAATGGAAAAATTAATGGATGACCTCCTCCAAAAAGGTGTAAAGGTTTTTCTGGAGGTAAGTATTTCTTTGCAGTCGCTATCATATCTATTATAAGATTATAACCATACTTTTCAAGAAAAACTGTTGGGCTACCAATAGCAAACATCTCAAATGGGAGATTTGATGATTCTCTGGCACTTTTTTCAACTAAATTTAAATATTTTCCTCCTTGTATAGGAAGGACCCAAATAGTTTTATCATCTTTTAATTTAACTGCATCGTAAGCATTTTTTAATGTTTCTTCAACACTCTCTTCAGCTTCCTTTAAATCAGTGTCTCCTGTTGGCTTATCTAAAATAACAGCAATATCACTTCCAATAGCTTTTTCAAAGTTCATAACTGTTTCCTGGTTGACATCAATACTCCCATATTTTAATACCTGATATGCCCCCGAATCAGTCATTATTACTTTATCAAATCCTAATACCTTATGAATTCCTTCACTAATTACTTTTTCCCCAAATCTCTTATATGATAAATAAGCATTTGTTATAATTTGATTAAATCCCATCTCTTCGATTTCCTTTATTCCAACATCTTGCTTCAAAGGATCTATAACTGGGAAAAATGCAGGAGTTTCTATAATCCCCCTATTTGTTTTTAAAATTCCTATTCTACCAGCTAATTCAAAATCCTTTATAATAAACATTAATTAAAACACCGTTGTTATTGATTAATTCCTTTCGTCCTCAAATATTCTCTAAATATGCTGTATATCTTTTGGGCCAAAGGACCTGAACCTTCAACACCATCTTTAGAAACCTTTATGTTTTTACCAATTTCAACCACATTTATATCATCATAAACTTTTATTAAATGCTTTTCAATATTACCAAACCTAGTTAAAAACTCTGAAAACTCCTTTGCATTAAAAATCTCACTTTCCCCAATTAAAATCTCACTTATACTTCCCCCATAAATTATAGAAACAGGCCATAAATTTCCTTCATTATCTTTAGCTGATTCTAGCATAACGCTGTAAGTTGCAGGATCATAACCTGTTAGCTTTCCTACATAATATCTACCATTGGTTAGCTTTATTGTAACGCTCCTGTCTAGCAATGAATTTAAACGTGAAACGAATCTCCTTGCTGGCTCTGGCGACGCTGACATTTCTTGCACCTATCTTTTTCTATATTTCTCTAAATATTAGGTTTTTCTATCTAATAGAAAACTTTTAATTCCCTTAATTTTTTTCAAAATTGGTGATAAATGTGAAGCCTATATTTTCAGCGAAATACAGAGTTTATTGGAGTGAGACGGATGCAGCTATAATGATGCACTTTTCTAATTTCTTTAGAGTATGTGAAAGAACTGAAGAAGACTTCTTTGCATCATTAAATATTTCACAAAAAGGAGAAGTTGGTAAAAGATTACTAATGCCGAGAGTTCATGCTGAGTGTGATTACAAAAACCCATTAAGGCCAGGAGACTTATATAGCGTTAATATAACTGAAATTTTGTTGGGAAAAAGTAGTATAAGGTATACATACGAGATACATAATGAAAGCAGCAATCAATTATCGGCAATATGTAAAATTGTTGCAGTAGTATATGATGAAATAAATAACAAATCAATGGAAATACCTCAAGAATTGAGGAAAAAACTTATTGAGATGGGAGCCAAGGAATAGATAACAATTCGTCTTAATTATGATGTTTGATAACAATTATATGTTATGCTTATGTTAGTGTTTTGATTAACAAATATTATACCATTAGATGGATTAGCGTAACATGTAAAATTATAATATTTGTTTTTATTAATAGTGATCCAAAAATATAGGTTAGATACATTATAGTAATAATAGTATCCTGAGGGAATCTTAATAAACGTAACATTATTTCCATTAGAAAAACTTATAATGGTATAGAATGTAACAGTTTTATGAGTTACTGTCGCAGGTACTGATGTACCTGTACCAGTAATACCTGAGTTTGCTTTTGTATTTAAATCAAAAGATACACTCCATGTATAGTTATAGGGGGAATTTGCAGGAGTAAATACTGTTTTATTAAGTATATTGACTTCTGTTATTAAGAAACTAACATTAAAGTATTTATTGGTTATTATTTTACTTACTGGCGGAACAACATATATAACACCAGTTCCTCTTAATGCTGAAAGAATTTGCTGTACATTCTCAACAGGTATCGAAGCTATGGCTTTCCCATTAACAACGCTTACAGAAATACCTATAGGATCACTTTTAACATTGCTTATAATTATTAAAGCCGATGAATTTGGAGCAAGAGAAACTGGTAACGAATTATACGTTGTTATCTTATTATTACTTCCTTTAACTATTATTTGTAAAGAATTGCTACCTCCAGAATATGAATCAAAAGTTATATAACTACCATTTTTTAATATAACTGAAATACCTGATATGTAATAGCTATAAGGATATACCATACCTGAAACATTTATATAAATATTGTTATTTGTATAATTATAATAAGCAAATATATCCTTTTCCATTAAGCTTGCCATTTGTTGTACCTGTATAGAATTCTTTTGAGTAGTTAAAACATTTTGATTGTAATTTATAAGACTAAACATAACTCCTGCTATAATAAATGCTGCTATAATAAATATTATAGTTCCAACTATTGCAGACTGAGATTTTTTACGATGGATTTGCCATTGCATATACCTCTCCTCCGCTATATGATACTGTAACTAATGAAGTCACTGATTTAACGTTTGTACATTTGATAACAGCAACTGCGTCTGGAGGTATGTAATGAGATAAACTATATGAAGTTTTATTAAATAAAATGGAACAGGTATTGATCAATGTGCTATTAATATAAACGCTATTAATCTGTGCCCCCATAGGACCACTATTAAATATAAAGTATAAGTTTCCATTACTTATATAGGAACCCATGGGGACAATGTATTGCTGTAATGCAAGCTGGGCTTGATTATTATTGCTATTGGTTAAGCTAACGAATCCTCCAGCAGCAGATGATAAATAAACTATCAATGTAAATCCAACAGCCAAAGTTA
Source organism: Caldisphaera sp. (assembly GCF_023256325.1). GTDB lineage: Archaea > Thermoproteota > Thermoprotei_A > Sulfolobales > Acidilobaceae > Caldisphaera. The sequence goes on along the minus strand of NZ_JAGDXI010000016.1, from coordinate 19,959 downwards.
TTAGTATCATCATTATTTCTGCAACTATATTGCTAACAGACCTTTTATTTCTCAATGTCTGACCCGATATTTTTTATTTTTATTTAAAGTTTATTAACGTATAACCCAATTTAAATCACAACATGTGATGCTAAACTTAAAGCAACTATCATAGTGAATGTGCCTATTAATATTAAATAAATGAAGTATTCGCTTGTTCTTGGTGCAAAGTCTGATATAACCTTCGCTATAATATAACCTGATGTAGCAGAAACTATTAAAAGTGAATAGAAAAATATTCCTAAAATACCTGGTATATTTATGGTTGCTGTCATAACTCCTGTTAATCCAAATGTTGCATTTTTCTTCAATACCTCAAGCATAACTATGGTCATACCTACTGCGAAGCCATAAACAGCTATGCCTAAAATTATTACTGAAGAATACGATTGCAATCTGTTTTTCAAATAAAATTCCATCCTTTGAAGCTCTGCAGCATACCTGCTTGTGACATTTAAAATATCACTAGCTCTACCTCCACTTCTCGCAGTTGTTAATATAGACGTTAGCAATAACCTTACATCTCTTGGTGAAGAAGAAAAGATTTTCAAAAAAGATCCTTCAAGATCACCTGTCATTTTATACAGAGAGCCAAAAGCAGCTAAATAATCTTTTAAAGGTGGCTCAACCAGCTCTACAGAAGCTAGTATAGCTTGGGAAACTGAAGGTAATGAAGCAGCTACGCTTGGATAAATTTCTAAAAATGATCTTGCCTGCCTTTTTAACTCTAGCATATAATTGCTATACTTCCTTGAATATATTGCGTATGGTAACAATAAAAAAACAAAAAATAAATCCACATATATTATTGTTATCATGGTAGATGGAACAGGTATATTAGAAAAACTTGTAAATACAGGGAATTGAGTTGGAAATAATTTTTTAAATATATAATAGAAAATAAACAAAGATAAAATTCCAGACACGGGAATAAAAATTAAATATTTTAAAGGTCTTGGGGGGCCAACAGTTCTCATCTTCCTCACCTAAAGCTTTAATTTTGATGTTTGATTATCAGCTAGAACAGCTGTTATCAGAGACACTATAGGTATTAGTATAAATATAACTAATATAATTAATGATGTAAAACTTATCGTGCTAACCGGATAAACAGTAAATAACATTCCCATGACTCCTATTAAGACCGGACCCACAATACCAACAACTAAAAAAGATTCCAATAGAGTTCCAATAGACGAGGATATTCTTTCAACCAAAGAATAATAATAATTCAGATAGGAAGATATAGAATCCTGAGCTATTTGAACCAAATCTGCCCCAGCAACAGCTCCTCTTGCAAGGGATTGAGCCAAAAGCTTAAGGCTTGGGGAAGGGGTTATTTTAGATAACCCTTCTAATATTTTAGCAGGATTTTCATTTAAGGTTACATATGTCTTTATATAGTTCATTTCTACGTTAAATTCTTTTAATTCATCAGAATATTTATTAACAAATGTTAAAAGAGCTTGAGAAAGACCTTCTCCACCTGCAAGCAAAGAAGTTAGAGTTGAGGCAAATATATGAAACTTTGCCTCTAAGTCATCTTTTCTTGATGAGTATTTGAAAGATGGAATTAAAATACTTAAGCCAAGAGACAATAAATAACCTAAAACAACTGCTAGAATCGAAATTATTATAATTTTTTCAATGCCGTATTTTCCCGATAGGCCTGAATAAATATAAACAACTTCCCATAATAATGTAGGTAAAAAAAGAAAAATTAAGGTAACTTCTCTTTTACAATAATTATAAAATCCTTTACTTATTCCGGAACCCAAAATCATGTAATCTATCTCAGGGCTTAGTTTTTTTATGAGATTGCATGGTTTTAAATTATAAAATAAATTATAGAAAAAATGGTTCAAATTTATTAAAATTTTATAAAAAATATTTTTATATGATTTAATCTTAATCACCCCTTATATCTATGTTAAATTCTCCTGTTTCTGCCTTAGCCTTATTATATAAATCTATAGGATTTCTTCTATATAATCTAAGAACCTCATTAAGCATTGCATTATCAGCATTTTTATTCATAAGCCAATTTAATATTGTTGCTCTCATTTTTAAATCATTAAATGCTTCCTCATAGCTTATTAAATTGAGAGAAGCAACTGATTTTAACAAATAGCTTTCCTTCCCTTTCATATACCAAGAATTTTTATATCTATCCCATAATATTTTTTCTTTTAACAACACACTATTAGTTTCAACATCATATCCCCAAGACTCATCTATTCTCATAACTTTTCTAAACACATTGCCTCCTTCTTCTATTCTCAAAATATTAACAAACAGCCTGGCCGCCGATATAAGGCTAGCAGGCACGTTCATTGGAGGTGAAACAAGCCTCTTGATTAAAACATCAGCAGACTCTGCGTGAACTGTTGTTAAACCTCCATGGCCAGTTGCTAATGCTTGGAAAAATGCATATGCCTCTCTAGATCTTATTTCTCCAACTATTATAACATCAGGTCTCTGCCTCAATGCAGCCTCTATTTGGGACTGCATTGTTACATTTTCAACTCTTGGATCCGTTGATAATCTAGTCATCATTGCGCCCCAGTTTTCATGAAATGGTAAATAAACTTCAGGAGTATCTTCCACAGTTACTATTTTATATTCAGTTGGCAAAAGAGTTGTAGATGCATTTAATAGAGTCGTTTTACCGCTTCCAGTAGGACCATAAAATATTATTCCTTGTTTGTTTTCTACAGAAAGCCAAATAAATGCTGCAACAAGTGGATCTAAAGTCTTAGACCTCATAAGTTCTATTAATGTAAATGGTTCTGCCCTAAACTTCCTTATAGTAAAGCTATGTCCTCTTCTAGATACTGTATCCAAAACAATGTTTACCCTATACCCTTCAGGCTTTAATAGGCCTTCTATTATTGGGGTAGCAATAGAAGGCTCCCTGCTACTTCTAACCCCTAGCTTAGCTATAATAGAATCAAGCTCTTCTTGGGTATTAAAGACAACGTTTGTAGTAAGCCATTCGTATTTTGTGTGATAAACAAATACTGGTATGTGAAGACCGTTGCATGATATGTCTTCTATATATGGATCTCTTATTAGCGGCTCAATCTTTCCATAGCCTATTAAATCTCTTGAAACATAATAAGAAGAAACAAGAGCAATATCATCTATTCTTTTTTGCAGCTCCTTAAATTTTCCATCTCTTCTTATATGAAAACCTTTTATTAATTTTTTAGATGCTAAATTTTTTGCTATTGGAATTAAAATATCTATACCCTCTTCCAAAATCTTTTTTTCTGCTAGTTTTTTAGATAAATCTATATCTTTTGATACAATATCCATTAATTCTTTATAAACTTTTATGGAAATATCATCTAATATCGGTTCTTTTATATCGTAAAGCCTTCTTTTTTCCTGATCTTCATAAATCCTTATCAATACTTTGGGGTAGCCTACAACACCATATTCTTCTAACACATTAATTTTCTTGCTTTCTTCTTTGTTGTTTATTTCCAAAGAGGCTACCCCACTTTCTCTATATTTTATACTATAAAGTAAAGCTTTAAAATATTTAAAGCCCATAAAATTGAAAGTTTTGAAAATTAATTAAAGGTTACTTTATGATTTAACATTTAAAAATTCTAATTTTATTTAACTGCAAATCATTTTATATTTTAAAATATAAAATTATTTAGAAATATATGCTTTTGCTTAATAATTTTATATGAGTTAATTAAATGGTGGAATAATGCAAAGGAGAATTTTTAAGATAATTAAAGGAAAATATACTATTGATGGTGCTGGAGTTAAGCTATATAGAGTCTTTGGTTCTCAATATACAGCTCCTTTAACAGATCCATTTCTTCTATTAGATTTCTTTGGTTCTGATAAAATAGAAGATTATATAGCAGGATTTCCCTGGCATCCTCATAGAGGTATTGAAACTATAACTTATCTAATTAATGGAAAAGTAGAGCATGAAGATAGTGAAGGGAATAAAGGAGTCTTATATCCTAATGATATACAATGGATGACAGCTGGTAGTGGAATTTTCCACCAGGAAATGCCAAAACCATTAGAATATAAGGATCAATTAGACAAAAAATTTTCCTTAACTGAAGTTAAAGGATTTCAATTATGGATAAACTTACCAAGCCATTTAAAGATGTCAATGCCTTTATACAGAAATATTAAAGGAAATAGATCTCCAACAGTTGAAATAGATAAAGGCAAAGTAAAGGTAGTTTCTGGGATTTATAATAGGGTTCAGGGCCCGGTAAATGCCAACAATTATGTAGATCCGTCGTATTTTGATGTTAAACTAGAGGAAGAGGGAGAATTTGAATACAAAACTAAGAGAGGATACAACGTATTAGCTTTGGTTTTGGAAGGAAATGGTATTTTTGAACCCAATGGAAATATTATAAAACCGGGAGAGCTTGCTATTTTCAGCGATGGTGATTTCTTAAAAGTTTATTCAGAAAACGGTATAAGGTTTATCTTGCTTTCCGGCAGACCTCTAAAAGAGCAAATAGCATGGTATGGACCTATAGTTATGAACACATGGGATCAGATAAATGAAGCATTGTTAGATTTAAGAAACGGTAATTTTATCAAAAACAAGGCCCAAGAAATTGATTAGCTGTTTGATATTTAAACAATTTCAATAGCTAAAGCTGATGCCCCTCCTAATCCATGACAAATTGATGCGACCCCTCTTTTTCCTCCATGCTTCTTAAGCACATTAATTAATTCCAAAGTAATTCTGGCACCGCTCATTCCTAATGGATGACCTATAGCTATTGCACCTCCATGAACGTTAAGCTTTTCATATGGAATACCTAATTCTTTATTCAATATAAAGCTGTTTACAGCAAATGCTTCATTATTTTCAAAATAATCAACATCTTTAATACTCCATCCTATAGAGTCTAACAATTTACTTATTGCTCCTACGGGCGCTGCTGGGAACTTCCACGTTTCAACTCCATGAAAGGCGAAACCAACAATCTTAGCTATTGGCTTCAATCCCATTTCCTTAACTTTTTCCTCGCTTGCTATTAATAAAGATGCTGCACCATCACTTATTTGACTGCTACTGCCTGCAGTATGAAATCCTCCACTAAATGCTGGCTTTAATTTTCTCAATTTATCAATGCTCGTATCCCTTCTTATCCCCTCATCTTGATCTAAAATTATTTTTCCATTTTGTTCAAAAGGTATAACGAAGTCTTTCATTAAGCCTGAGTCCCATGCTTTTGCGGCTCTCATATGAGACTCATATGATATTTTATCTAAAGAATCCCTGTCAGCATTGTACTCCTTTGCTGTCATATCAGCTTCTTCTCCCATAATTTTGTTTTGAAATACGTCCCATAATCCATCATAAACCATAGCATCCAATAAATTCATTTGACTTCCAATCAAATGCTTTACTCCCCACCTTATGTTTTGCCCCAATAAGAATGGAGAATAACTCATTGATTCCATACCTCCAGCTGCAATTAAATTAAACGAACCTGCCTGAATATAATTGGCAGCAGTTATTATCGCATTCATACCGCTTGCGCAAACCATATCAACAGTCATAGAGTCTATATATTCAGGAACACCAGACTTTAAGGCAACCTGTCTTGCTGTATCCATACCAGTTCCTGCCCTAATAACATGACCATAAATAAGCATGTCTAAATCTTTTGGAGAAATACCTGCTCTGTTTATTAATGAAGTCAAAGTATATGCTGCTAAATCAGCTGGATGAAAATCCTTTAGGCTTCCACCAAATTTTCCTACTGGTGTTCTTAGGCCGTCTACAATATATACATTTCCTTTAATTTTAGGCACTTTTTTCACCATATTAATTATTTTAATTAGACTTTAAAACACTTGCAAAATGACCTATTAATAAAATCCTATACAATTCTTTAAAATTTATTTCTTTGCACTTTTTAAAGAGCATAGGTGAAAAATGTGGTCAAACTATGGGGGGCAGTTTTAGGAGGGTATCCAAGATCAATGCATGCAAGACATGAAATGAGAGACCTAGAAAAAGGAGAATCAACTTATCTAAGCCATGAAATAAATATAGCTTTAATTTCAAGTGCTGTTATAGGCTCCCAAGTTGCATCTGGTTTGAGGTATGTAACTGATGGAATGCTTGACTTTCACGATATTTTTAGACCATTCCTTGAGTCATGGAGGAACGTCTCTATAACAGGCCTTTTAAGGTATTTTGATAACAATTTCTTTTATAGAATACCCGTATTTACTGCAGAGCCAGATATAGAGAGCTTTGTTTGGCCCCAAAGAATAAGGGCATATAGTAAAGTAGCTTATCCCTCTTTAATTAAAGCAGTCATTCCAGGACCTTTGAGTTTGGTATTAATGGGTAAAAACCAAAGCGGTTTGTCTAAAGAAGACTTAGCATATAGCATCTCATCGATATTAGCTATGGAGGCTGAAAAGGCTGAAAAAGCTGGAGCAGGTATGATACAAATAGATGAACCCATATTATCAGATAATGAAATAACTAAAGAAGATGCTGATTTAGCTAAAGACCTTATTTCAAATATAGCTAAGAGAGTTAATATACCAACTACTTTATCTGTTTATTTTGATATACCTAAAAAGGAAGTTTATGAAAAGTTAATAGATACAAAAGTTAAATATATAAGCATTGACGCTATGGATTCCCCTTCTAGGTTTTTAGATTTAATTAAAAGCCAAGGATTTTCTGATAAAAAACCTATTTTAGGTTTAATAGATGCTAGGAGAATTCACGACGATGACTACAATAAAATAAAAGAGATTTTAATAAATATAACAAAAATAGAAAATGAAGAAATAGGGGTTACAACTACAACATGGTTTGATGTGATTCCCTATAATTTTGCTATAAGGAAAACGTATTTATTGGGATCTTATTTAGAAAAGATAGCTAGCGAATTAAATGCAGAATTTATAAATCCTATAAAGGAGGTTGAAAAGCAATGAGCTATGAAGTCCCGAAAAAGTTTCCTACAACAGTTGTTGGAAGTTATCCAAAGCTAGGTGAGGCAAGCGAAATAATAAAGAAAAGGGACAGAAATGAGATTAGCGAGGAAGAATTCCATGAAAAGATAAGGGGTCCAATTAATGAAGTAGTAAAGGATTACCTAGATGCAGGAATTGATATAATAAGTGATGGCGAACAATCAAGAGAAGACATGGTAGTCTATTTTGCCCAAAGACTTAAGGGTTATAATGAAGGAGATTGGGTTAGGATATTTGATAATGTTTACTTTAGGAAGCCTATTATAGTTAACAAACTTGAAAGAGTTAGAGAGATGATAATAACAGATTGGTTATATACAAATAAAATAAGCAACGGCAGGCCTGTTAAAGCAATAATAACTGGTCCATACACTATGCTTGAATGGAGTTTTGATCTGTTTTACGGAGATAGAAAAGAAATCATAATGGATTTTGCAAAAATAATAAGAGAAGAGCTAATGGAGGCAATAAGAAATGGGGCCAAATATGTGCAAGTTGATGAACCTGCATTATCAACAAGACCTTGGAAAGAAGAGGCGGACCTATTAAAGGAAGCTTTAGATTACATATTTAAAGGAATGGATGCAAAGAGGATTGTACATATATGCTATGGAAGGCTTGAAAGGCTACTACCTTATATACTAGATTATCCAGTAGACCAATTTGATCTAGAATTTAAGAACAGCGATTTCAGGCTATTGCCCTATTTAAAGGAATATGGATATAATAAAGAACTTGGCTATGGTGTAGTCGACGTACATACTCTGCAAATAGAGAGCGTTAATGAAATCAAGGAAGCTATAGATAAACTTATGAAACTAGGCATTCTAGGGCCAGAAAAAGTCTATATAGACCCTGATTGCGGCTTAAAGCTTTTACCAAGGGAGATAGCTAAAGGAAAGCTAATAAACATGGTTAATGCCACGAAAATTGCAAGGAAAGAATATTAGAGGGTTAAGTTTTGCCTAGTTGGGTCGGAAAGCTACCTTCAGATATATTAAAAGAAATAGTATTAGATAATGTAAATTCATTCAAAAAAGCCTCAACTTTAATAGGAGCAGAAATAGGAGAAGATTCTGCTATAATAGACCTAGGATTTTGCACCTTATCAATACACTCCGACCCAATTACTGAAGCAAGATATCATGCAGGTTCTCTAGCAATTGATGTAGTCACAAATGATTTAGCAGTAACAGGGGTTAGACCTAAATGGCTTATACTTGATATATTAATGCCCGAAAATTCATTATATTCTTCTTTAAACAGCATCATAGAAGGGGCTGTAAAAGAAGCTAAAAAATTAAATGTAGAAATTGTAGGGGGTCATACTGAATCTACTCCAGGCCTAATTTCTCCAATAATTATTGGAACAGCTATAGGCTGTTCTTGTAAAGAATGCTATATACCAACAAGGAATGCAAAAGAAGGAGATCTAATATTTCAAATAAACCCAGCTGGTCTAGAGGGAAGTGCAATCATTGCAACGGATTTTAGAGAACACGCATTAAAATCAGGAGTTCCATCAGATATACTAGAAAATGCTTCAGAATTCATAAATAGAATAAGCATAATGAATCAGGCTTTAGAACTTTCAGATAAGAGACTTGTAAATAGCATGCATGACCCTACTGAAGGAGGTATGTTAGGGGGTCTATATGAAATAGCGTATTCATCTGGCCATGATATAGAAATTGATCAAAAGAAAATTTTTGTTGAAGAGGAAACTAAAATTATATCAGAGAAATTAAAAATTGACTACACTAAATTAATAAGCAGTGGATCAATATTAGCAACCATACCTTTAAATAAAAAAGAAGAAGCGGAAAAAACACTAACCAATATAAATACAAGGTATTCGATAATTGGAAGGGTTTTAAATCCAAGTGACAATCCAAAAGTTATAGTAAAAAACTCTAATAAAATAACTTTTATAGATTCTCCACCACAAGATGAAATATCAAGGCTCTGGGCTAGCAAAAATGAATGAAGATAATAAAGAATTTATAATAATATCAGGCACTCCTGGAACAGGGAAAAGTAGCATAGGGAAAATTCTTTCTGAAGAAATCAATTGCAAATATATAGAAGTTTCCGAATTTGCAATTAAGAAAGGGTTAGTCGTGCCTGATGAAACAGGAAGGAATACTTATGTAATAAAGGAAGAAGAGTTAAAAGAAGAAATACTTAAAGAAAGCAATGGATTAACTATTCTTATTACTCATTACCCAGACGTTTTTCTTGATGATGATAGATTTTATTTTAATACAGCATTTGTATTATTACTAAGAACAAATCCATTAATTTTAATGAAAAGACTAGAAAATAAAGGTTGGGATCATAAAAAAATTTCTGAAAATGTTTTAGCTGAAGCATTTAATACTATTGCTGAGGATATTTATGATTATAATGATATGATTATTGAAATTGATACTACAAACTTAAAGCCAGAGGATTCATTAGGCATTATCTTTGATAAAATTTCTTCTCTCGATTTTGGAATCAAAATCAATTGGCTTATTGATGAAAGTCTTGTTAATTTTATTTCTTCTCTCGTTGATCGGATCAACCTTAATTATAATAGGGTTGGGGATTGAAGAAGATTGTAATAAAGCCTCACCAATTTCAAATTTGTCGAGTTGGCTATTTAATTCATGATTTAAACTCATAGTCATGTATATTACTTCCTTATCTTTTGCACTTCTCAATGCATGTATAATCTTTGTGTTCGCATTAAGCAAGACACTATTAGGTATTAATGAGGGTGATTGTGTTGATATAACAATACTTAAACCATATTTTCTTGATTGAGCCATCATTTGTTCTATTAAACTACCTCCCTCGCTATCAAAATAGTTTTGAGCCTCATCTATAATTATTAACAATTTCTTATCGTTCCTTTTTCTTTTAAGATATATCATTGCTAAAAAGAGTAACGCATATGATTTCCTTGCATTTAAACTATCTATTTCGTCTAATTTTAAAATATTTATCCCTTTATTTAAGCTAAGATTTTGTTTTATATTGCTTTTCCTCATAACATTTTTTAGTATTTCTATTTTTCTTAGAAGACCCCTTTTTACATCCCTATCCCACCTAGCTTCTTCACTATACCTTTCTATTTTTTCTATTAAGTCCCCAATAGACAATGGATTTTCATCTTGGATTACTTTCATTAAAAGGTATTGCTGAGGTTCCGTTAATCCTAAACCACTGCTTAAAGAATCTATTAATATATCACGCCTCTCATTAAATTCATCAATTTTAAATGGATCTATATTAAATTCCATAGGATAAATAATGTTTGCGCTCTCCATCATATCTGAAAACTCTCCAGTCCAATCCATTATTAAAACATCAAAAATGCCTGATGCCCTATAAGCAAGAGTAGCAGCTGTTGTTGATTTACCTGTTCCTGTTGAGCCAAATATTGCTATATGGGATTCTATATCATTTTCGTTCAAATAGACATCCTTATTATATGCATTATCAAATGTTTTTCCTATATAAATTCCTTCACTTAGTGATATCCCTTTATCTGAAGGAGCTATTAATATTTCTCCTTTACCAATTGGGCTTATATTATCAATTGCTTTTATTAAACCCCCTTTTTCTTCATCATTGATTTCTTTAATCCTTACATTTTTAAATGAGGTTGAAATCAAAGTTTTAAACACTTCTCTTTCAATTTCTACATCATTCTTGTTCTTAGAACCTATAGCCACAAAGGTTCTTGTATATCCTCCTGATGATATTGAAATAGATCCATATTTTACTGCATTGCTTTTAGACCTATCCTTTATTATGCTAGAAATAACCTTACCTGTTTCTTCTTTTTCTTCTTTGCTACCATTTATCTCTAATTCTATAGCATCATAACTTCCCCTCACTTTTTTTATATTTTTAATTTTGTTAAACCTTATAATTAAAGGTATTGCTATTAAAATGGGTAGAAAATACATTATATAATTATAATAATAAAATTCTATTTTAAATTCCCATATAACAATTAATATAGCCGCTAAACCTATTAAAGGTCTAAAATACCTAGGTACTCTATCTAATATCATAGTCTCCCTCTTCTATCTAAAAAATATAAAGGAGAGAGGTGGAGAAAACTAATATATGTTAAAGCTAAAAAGAACTAACTTTAATAAAATATCTTGAGTGAAAATTATGGAAATAAGCGGCTGCAAGTCATATTATAACAATTTGCTTGAGGGCTTAAACATACCTATAGTGTTTGAATGCGGAGGGTCAATAAAAATAAAAGATTTTAACGATATAAAAAGTATAGCTTTAGAATCAATTAAAGAACTAAATGAATTGTTCGGTTATAATTTTAAACTTGGGAGCTATATTGAAAAAGAGTTTATAGGAAGAAGCTTTAATCTACATAAATTTAAAATAAATGAATTTGACGGAATATTGAGGATTGTAGAAAGAAACGGGTATTTTTTAAACACAAGTGGAGTAATGTTTTCTTCAATATTAAGCAAATTAGATGAAAATATAAAAAATGAACTAATTAAAGGAAAGGTTTTAGAAAAAGGGGAAAAGATGGAGCCGATTTTTTTAGATAAAAACTGTTCTACTTTTGAAAAACCTATAGGCCAAAAAGAAATACCAAAATTTGTTATTTATGTTGCTGAAGAAGAAATACCAAAAGTTGAACTAAATAAATATAGGCTAAGCATAAAAGGAGATGTTGTTAAAGAAGTTGAGCTAACATATAGCCAATTAGAAGAGCTTTCAAGAGATATTGGAGAAAAGGACTTCCATTGCGTAACAGGTTGGAGCGTTAAGGGAAAAAGATGGAAAGGAATTAACTTATTAGACTTAATAAATTTATCAGGATTAAAGAGCGAATCAAAGTGGATTATTGCTATAAGTATGTCTGGCTATTCATCAACAATACCTATTGAAAAAGATATATTGGAAAACACTTATGTTGTTATAGAAATGGATGGGAACAAATTAAATCCAGAAGCAGGTTTTCCAGCAAGGATTTATTCTCCAGACCTTTTCGGATGGAAAGGATCAAAATGGCTATCTTCTCTTTACATATCGGAAAGATACATAGATGGTTACTGGGAAGCACTATCATACCATGAGAGAGGGAAGGTTTTACCTAATGAAAGATTTAAAATAAGAAACCCTGATGTAAAGGATCTTTGTTAAAATTGTTAACCCCCCGGTTAACAATAATTTTGCAAAGTCTAATAATTGTTTTATACAGCAAAAATCGTTAATAAAGATATTTTATTAATTTCTAAAATCTTCTGCTAGCAAAATCATATTCTTAAAACTAAGAATCCATTATCGCAAGATGGGTATACAAGGGCATTTTGCTTAAGTATTTCAGCAAGTTCGTAAGGATACCTAAAAAACACCTTTGCTATATTTAAAGATTTTTCAGGATCTTCTACGCAGCAAAAAACTACACCTGATGATGCAGCATTGAATTTCTGCATAAAATCTTTATCAATAAAGTCTTTCATCTCAATAACTAAGCTAATTCTTTTTGATAACTTTTTTAACACATTTATTAGATCAGCATTGCTTAACATCTCCATGTTTAATTTTATTAATAAATCCTTTTCACCTCTTAATTCATTACTTAAATTATTTAAGAAATTTATGCTATGATATAAATCTTTGTCGCTTAAATCTATACAATTTGATTCTTTGCAACTTGGTTTTTCACTAATCCCTATTTCAATATAATTTTTCAATTTAACAGGGTTGTATTTACCATATATCCATAAAATAAAAGGCCTTTCAAGCTTTATTTTTGCTTTTCCTTCAGCGCATGCAAGATCTCTATTACCTATAGATGACATTAATATTTTATTGCTCAATTCTAAACCATTGCAATCTCTAATATAAATAGGCCTTTCAACCAAATACCATGAAATAATAAAGAAACCTATTGGCCCTAAAGAGGATAATATGCCTAATAAGGAAGATCTAAAAAATTTTTGTTCTGTAGAAGATAAAAAACTGCTTATTAAAGAGATTAAAAAATATGCTAAAAGAAACCTATAATTGAAATAATTAACTATTAATATTAAAGATAATGCAACTGCTGCTATAGCTAAAGGTATTGGATTTTCAAATTTTCCTAGAAAAATTTTGTTCTTAGATTTTATAAAAAAGTAAAATATAAATGAAGAAAAAATTCCAAATATAGAATATAATATTAAAAAACTATCCGAAATAGAATTTGATATAAATAGTAAAGGTATCGTTGATGATGCTATGCCTGTTAAATAACTTTTGCTTAAAAGAGTTGATATAATTGAAAATATGGCTATTAATATAGGTAATAAGGTTAAATACATAATGAAATTTACATTAAAAAACGAGAAACTATTTGATAAATTTAAAAATTTTAACAAGAGGATATATATAGCTAACATTACAACTCCTATGATTATGCTATATTTATTACAACCCTTGATCGTTTTTTGCACCATTTAATTTTAATTTGAAAATTTATTTAAATATTTCCACGAAATCAAATTAAAAAATTTTATATATAATCCCAAACCCCTTTACCTTTATAATTGTAAACTATCGATTTCATAGCAGTTACCTGCTCAATGCTATACCCAATACCCTCTCTTCCTATGCCAGAATCTTTCCTACCTCCAAATGGGTAGTAATTAATTCCATGCTTTGGCATATCATTTATATATATAGCTCCAACTTCAAGTAATCTAACTAATTTTCTTATTTTATTAACATCATTACCAAAAATTGATGCATCTAAGCCGTATCTCCTATCGTTTGAAAGCTCTATTGCCTGATTTAAATCACTAAACTTTGTTATTATTGCTATAGATGAAAATATTTCCTCTTTATATGCAACTAATTCTTTAACTTTATCTTTATCGCATTCTATTAATGCTGGTTCAATAAAAGTATCGTTTATTCTCTTACCTCCAAATAATATTTTACACCCTTTAGCTATAGCGTCCTTCACTCCTTCTTCCCATTGATCTGCACTCGATTTATCAATTAAGGGTCCCATATCAACACCTTTATCTCTTGGATCTCCTACCTTTACCTTAGAGAGCTCATTAACAATTTCATTTTTAAGCTGTTCATAAATTTTATCTTCAGCTAATATTAATTTAATAGAATCACATCTTTGTCCACTATAACTTGTTATAGCCAATGAAATCCTTTTCGCAGCCCAACTTATGTCTGCATCTCCCAATACAATAGCAGGATCTCCACCTCCAAGTTCCATTATAAATTGTTTAATTCCAGCCTCTTTCATTACCTCTATACCAGTCTCAGTACTGCCCGTTAAGTTAATTATACCTATTTTGCTATTAGAAACAACCTTAGACATATGTTTCCCAGGCAAAGTAATTAAAGCTATGCTTTCTTTTGGAAGTCCTGCTTCTATCGCCATCTTTAATAAAAATAGAGAAGGAATCGGATCTGAACTTGGAGGCTTTAAAATTATTGCATTCCCTGGTAATATTGTATAGGTTATCTTATTAGCACTATCAAACAAAGGGTAGTTGAAAGGAATTATTATAAGAGATATACCATAAGGCTCTCTTCTAATTAGGGCCTCTGTTTCTAATGCTTCTGAGCTCCAGTCCCCTGGTATTAGATCTCCAACAATTTTCCTAAGATCTAATGGGGACTTTCTTAGCCTTTCTATAGTAGCTAGAACTTCTCCTTTAGCTGAATTATATGTTTTGCCCGCATTTATTACTAATGAATCTATTACAACATCTTGGTGTTTTTCTAAAATATCAGCAATCTTTTCAATTATTTTTAATCTAATGTCTCCTGGCATATCTCTAATTTTCCACTTACCTTTTGAATACATGTTTTCTATTGCCTTTTCCACTTCACTTAATTCAGGCCTCGATATATAGGCTATTACATTGTTATCTATTGGTGAAACTATTTTGCTTCTATCATTGCTTTTCTTCCACTCTCCATTAAGAAAATATTTAAATACAGGAATTCCTTCTTCTACGTCATATATATCATTAAAGAATGGATCATCTAAGCTGAGCTTAGTCTTTCCCATTATATTAAGCTGATTCATTTTATTCCCCTCTATATAGTATCTAATAACATTATTAAGCTCTAATATATTGATCCAAAATATATTAAATACAGAGCTTTAATTACAAATTTAAATAAAAAATATATTAACTTAAATTAACAATCAATTATGGGGATGAATTTGTTATCAAAAAATCCACTAGATCCTTTTGTTAAAGTAGAAGGTGATAGAGTTGCAGAAATTGTTAGGCTAGGTGCTATAGCTGAACTTGATGCTATAAACCTATACATGCAGCTTGCCAGTTATACTAATGATGAATCTGTTAAGAAGGTTTTAGTTGATATAGCTAATGAAGAAAAAACGCATCTAGGCGAATTCCTTGAATTGCTTAAAAGACTTGATCCTAAGCAAGCTATAGAGCTTGAAAAAGGAGGTAAGGAAGTTTCTTCTCTTTTAGAAAATTCTGAGCAAAAAAATTCTAAAGACAATAAGGCTCTTGATCCATTAGGCCCACTTAATGATACTGAAGTTAATGAAATTAAGTCTGCAATAAATGAAACTTTATTAAAAAATGCAAAGCTTAGATCATTTATGACCTCATTAACCCTTGGTGATGGTACATTAGCAGTACCATCAGAAAAGCTTTTGGAAGGAGAAATAATTAAATCTTCTTCCGATATAATTCCTTTGCAAAAACTGAGCACATATTTTAGCATAGAACAAGAAATTCTCGATTACTATAGAAGAATGTTATCTAAACCTCCTATTTCTTCTGTAATTTGGGCATCCACATTATTAGCAAAACAAGAAGATACTTTAATATTTAATACTCTATCTTCTCAAGCTAAAGTTAAAATTCAAGGTAACTGGTCATCTCCAGGATCTTTTACCGCTCTAATGTCAAAAGCCGTAAACAATATTGCATCAAAATCTCAATTAAGCCTAGTTATTTCACCTTCTGATAGAGCATATTTATCATCTGTGGTCGATCCTTCAGGAATTGATGAGCTAACAAGGGTTAGCAAGGTAGTAGATAAAATAGTAGTTTCTGAAGGTATTAAATATGGAGAAGCTTTACTTATACCTTCCAACAGGAATAGCAAATATAGTTTTTGGAGCAAGCAATAAACTTGATTACATAGGACTACAGGGCTCGTCCCATATATTTGAAATTTGGGAAACCTTATCTATTAGAGTAAAAATGTCCGAATCCATAGCATTAATAAGCAAACAAGATTAATTATTGTTAACCGGGGAGTTAACAAAAATTACATATAAATATTAGAAGGTCCTTCTTTTTGAGTCTCGGATTGAAGCATCTTTACTATCTTATCAATTTCTTCTCTTTGTTTAACAGCTAGTTGTTCAAGTTCTGGAACAGCAGCTTCCATTTTTAGCAAGCTCTTTAATATTGCCTTCACCCCAACAAAAGCTGCATCGTAATCTACACCTTCGACTATTGAATATGGTAAAACCATGGCCGTTGGTATTTTCAATTTTTCCAAATAAATGTAAAACAACGCAAGAGGACCCACAACGCCTAGACCTTTTTCCATTTTAGGGGCTTCTAAGGAAGGTCCATTATAAGAAGTATTGCTAATCCACCTATATCCGTAAGTTTCATTTTCGTTCATAAACTCCCTGCTAAGCCCTCCAACCAATACAGCATATTTAAATCCCATTTGCTTGATCCAACTCGAAATTTTTTCACTAAACGCATTTTGATCTATTATTTCAGGAACGGCCCTGTTCATTAAAACTGTTATATTGTTGTTTTGGTATATTTCAAAAGGAAGTCCTATACCATCGTCTTCAACTAAAATAACCGAAGGCATTCTTTCGGTCATAATATATCCTACTTTTTTCATTTGCAAAGCAACTGATAGATATTTTGGTACAGTATACCCTACTCTTCCAAATCCAGGAAAGCCAGTTATTATTACGTTATCTCTAAAAACATCTTCTCCTACATTTAAAATTATTTCAACCTTTCTGCCCATTTTTTAACACCTTTCTTATTCTAACAGCTTCTCCTTTTCCTATAGACTTCATCATAAACCCAGGCACCCTAGCCTTTCCTATACCTACTATTTCCCCCTTATTATTTATTATCACAACCTCATCTCCAGGCTTTATTGATGGATCAGCATCTATTACATCTATTCCCATAACATCTCCTAAATAATTTACTCCTTCTTTTACAACTACTCTATATTTAGGATATTCTGAGTTTTCCAATACTATTTTTCCTGATTCTATATCTAATGTAAAACCGAAATCAGTAGGCCGTAAAGTCATTATTCTTTTTTCCTCTAAATAAACATACCTTATCTTACCTAATCTCATGGAAATCTTTAAGGGCTTTTTTATAAAAGCATCGGCAACTCTAGAATCAAATTGATAAGATAATATTGCTTTAATAGTTTCTAATTGAGATTCGCTTGGCTCAACTATTTTCATCATTTCTCCACCATATTAAACAAAACCCTTTTTATCTCTTCTTCTTTGACAGCGCCTTCTCTTAAGATTTTTAGATTGCCATTTACAATACTTACAACTGTGCTAGATAAACCTATCCTAGCCTGTCCTCCATCAATATAAAGATCAACTCTGTCCTTTAGCATGTTATAAGCTTCTTCTACATTTACTGGAGATTTCATGTGAGATATGTTAGCGCTTGTTCCAATTATAGCTCCTCCTACTTCTCTTGCAAGAGCCCTACAGAAGTAACAATTTGGTAGCCTAACTCCTATACTACCCCAAATAGATAAATGTGAAGGTGCTGTATCAGATAGGTTTTCAACTATAGTTAAGCTTCCTGGCCAAAATGCTTTAGCTAGCTTCCAAAACATCTCACTTGGCTTAACTAATGAAATTGCATCATGACTTTCCCCTAAAAGTATTGGTAATGGTTTACCTTCTTCCCTACCTTTTACTTCATATACTCTTCTCATAGCTTTTTCGTTAAACGGATCCGCAGTTAAACCATAAACAGTATCTGTTGGTATAACTACTACTCCTCCATTTTTTATAACTTCAGCAACTTCTTTTATAACTTCTTTATTAGGGCAATCAATATCTACCTTGATAACTTTCATTTTGCTTCCCTATTTTTTCTTAAAGTTAATCTTTTTATACCTTTTTGATGATTAATTTTATGGTGATGACGATGTCAATAAAGGAGCTTAAAGGAAAAGACATGCTATGTCTTAAAGAATTTACACCTGAGCAAGTTAAGTATTTGATTGAATTAGGATTAGACCTAAAACGCAGATATCATGCTGGAGAAAGAATTTTAAATACTTTAAACGGAAAAAGCATTGCAATGATATTTGAAAAACCTTCTACAAGGACTAGGGTTAGCTTAGAAGTAGCTGCATATCAATTGGGAGCTCAGCCAATAACATTAGGATGGAATGAGTTACAATTAGGAAGAGGAGAACCAATAAAAGATACAGCTAGAGTTCTTTCAAGGTTTGTTAATGGTATAACAGCTAGAGTAAAAAATCACAACGATTTGATTGAATTAGCCAATTATGCAGATATACCAGTAATAAATGCTTTAAGCGATCTGTCACATCCAATGCAAGTTATAGCTGATTATATGACCGTATATGAAAAGAAAGGGAAGTTTAAGGGATTAAAGCTTGCTTTTATCGGGGATGGAAGTGATAATATGGTTCATAGCCTAATGATAGCTGCTTCTCAACTAGGCATTGACTTTTATCTTGGTTCTCCAAAAGATTTAAAGCCGAATAATGAAATATTTAAAGCTGCAAAAAGCTTTGCAGAAATTAGTGGTTCTAATATAGTTATTACTGAAGATCCCTTAGAGGCTGTAGATAAAGCAGATGTTGTTTATACAGACGTTTTTGTTAGCATGGGCCAAGAAGACATAGCTGAAGCAAAGAAAAAGCTATTAAAACCTTATCAAGTTAATGTAAAACTTATGGAAAGGGCCAACAATAATGCTATATTTTTACATTGCCTACCGGCCCATAGAGGAGAAGAAGTTACAGATGATGTTATAGAAGGTCCATGGTCAGCAGTGTGGGATGAGGCTGAAAATAGATTACATAGCGAAAAAGCAATACTAACTTCTCTCATACCATAAAACATGATTCAACGTTCCTTGCATCTATTTCTATTGGATCTAACGGAACAACTTTTAAGTGATTCCTTATTGATTTCAGGAGTAGGTTTTTATTTTTAATAGTTAAATAAAAGATGCTATCATAAACGCTTATTAAAGGTATTTTCATCATATTTTCTTCAAGTTCATGTATAAAGTAAAAACCCGTTATATTATTACCAGCCCTTCTAATTAAATTATTATAATGCTCTTCTTTATAAGTTTCAGCATCAGAAACCAAATCTATATAAGTTCCAAGACCTTCAACAATTACTATATCAGGTTTTTCGTATCTTTCTATATTTTCAGCTATTAATTCAAGATCTATTATAGATTTGGATGAAGGATTTAAATTCCTTATACTTAAATTATTAATTAATTCATGATAGCTTCTAGGATAATATTCAAGACATTTTGCTATTCTATCCCTTATAGTTTTTTCACCATGAAAATAACTTCTATAAACAATCTTATACCCCTTTGCCAGTAAGGTCGGTATCATTAATGATGATATAAAAGGTAAAGGATCTACGCTCGGATTAGTTACAAATATATTTTGAGTTCCTGGAACAAAGGGTATCTTATTTGTACCAATTTTTATCTCTACATATTCTTTTGTGGGACTTATACCAGAAGGTATAACACTTAAATTTGGAGGAACTCTAAAAGAAATTATATCTGGAGAACCTATTATAAATGGTACCTCTCCTACGCTTATTTCATTCCCCCTCATTTTTCTTAT
>NZ_JAGDXI010000048.1 GCF_023256325.1 Caldisphaera sp. | reverse complement strand
TAAAGCTGTTGAGCAGGGATTTGCTAGGAAAACAACAACATACAAAGAAGAACTCGATAGGGCTAGAAAAATTATTTCAAATACTAGAGAAAAAATTAAATTGCTGTGGGAAAGAGAATATATTCCTAAACCTTCGATAGATTATAGGGATTGAGGCGATTAAAAATGTATGACACAGGTATAGTTATCAGAAGACCGACAAAAAATGATATATTACCATTATCAGAACTTGTATATAGATTTTATGCGTTTAATGAAGAATTCGATTCGTCTTGGGCTATTGTATCCAATGCAAAAGAAATCGCAACTAAAATAGCTGAAAGTATGATAAATAATACCAATATTAACGTATTTGTAGCAGATTATGATAACGTTTTATCTGGGTATATTAAATCTGTTACAAATGAAAATCCATTGCTCATAAATAACAAAATAGAAATAATAAAAGAACTTTATGTAAAGCCTCAGATGAGAAGAACAGGCATTGCAAGTATGTTAATACAAAAACTATCAGAAGAAATTTCAAAAAGTGGGATAAAATACATAGCTGTTGAATTCCCAGTCCAAAATTGGATAGCAACAGATTTATATAAAAAATTAGGTTTTAGACCTTATTCAACAACATATATTAAAGAGGTGTGAGCATGTCAATTGAAAGAATTAATATCAGGGAAATTAATGAAAATGATTTAAATCAAGTCGTAGAATTGATTGTGAGATTAAAAAGTGTGAATGAAGAATTGGACGCTAACTTTAAAGTGGTTAATAATATATATGACGTTGTTACCAACTATGTTAAAGAATCCATAAACAACGATAAAGTTGTTTTATTAGTCGCCGAAGACGAAATTGATAAAACAATTGCAGGAATCATACGATTTATTATAATAGATAGGCTCTTCTATGAGCCTAGGATTAAAGCTGAAATAACAGATTTCTATGTAAAGCCGATATATAGAAGGAAAAAATTGGGAGTAACTCTTTTGCAAAAAGCTATTGAATATGCAAAATTAAAAGGTGCAGGTATTATTACGGCAATTTATCCTGCAGGAAACGATATTGCAGACAACTTTTACGATAAACAAGGCTTTATACCATTAAACAAAGAAAAATACAAAACTTGTATATGATTTTTTAAGACTATATGTATAATTAATAAACACATATTAATTTTTATTTTGTTTTATAATCAAGGGAGAGAATGAACGAAGGAAATATTAAAAACTTTATAAATGAACTTGAATCATCGATTAACAGCAATAAAATTTTAATGGACGATATTATATTAAAGCTTTATTCAAGAGAACCTTCTGGCATAGAAGGAAAAGCTAAAACTGTTGTATTTCCTGAAAATAATGATGATGTATCAAAAATTCTAAGCCTTGCATATAAATATGAAGTTCCTATTTATGCCCAGGGAAGTTCAAGCAGCTTATCAGGAAATGCTGCCCCTTTAAAAGAAGGGGTAATAGTAAGCTTTGAAAGAATGAATAAAATCAAAGAATTAAATATAACAGATAGCATAGCTATAGTTGAACCAGGAATCAGAATAGATGAATTAAACATAAATTTAGAAAAAAGCGGATATATGTTTCCTATTGATCCTGCTAGCCAATCCGTAGCTACAATAGGAGGAGCAATTAATAATGGAGCAGGAGGACTTAAAGGAGCAAAATATGGAACTATGAAAGACTGGGTAAACGGACTACAAATAGTATTAGCTGATGAAAACGGTACTACTCTTTTCGTTGGGTGCAAAACAGTTAAATGTAGGAAAGGATATGATTTAACAAGACTTATAATTGGTAGCGAGGGTACATTAGCATTAGTAACGGAGGCAGTATTAAGGCTAACACCAATACCTGAAAGCATAGTGACTTCTTTGGCATTATTTAATGACTTAAGCGACCTTCTTAACGCGTTTATTGAAATAAAATCAAGTGGAATCCAGCCTTATATTGCAGAATTTATGGATAGCAAAACAGTAGAAATGGCATCTAAAGGTATTGAATTGAATTTCACACCAGAAGGAAACATGCTTCTTATTAGCATAGATACAACAAAAGAGTCAACAGATAAAATTAAGAAATTTTTAGAAAACAAGTTAAGCAAACATAATGCGAATAAAATTATCACTTCATTGAATCAAGAAGAAGCCGAAGAAATGGGTTTATTCAAGATTAGAAGGAATTTGTTCGCAGCTCAAGTTTCTATGGGACAAGTTATATATGGTGCAAACAAAAAATTGCAAGTATTTATAGAAGATATTGTAGTGCCTCCTTCTAAAATCATAGAAGCTGTTAATAAGGTAAGAGACTTAGGAATTAAATATGGATTGCAAGTGAGCATAGGAGGCCATATAGGAGATGGTAATATACACCCGAGTGTAGTGTATGACCCAACAGATGAAAGCACAAAAGATAAAGTTATCAAATGGTATAATGAAGTTATGAGAATTGCTCTAGAACTTAATGGAAGTATTAGTGCTGAGCATGGGATAGGAATTTTAAAGAAAGAAGGTTTAGTTATGGAAATGAATTACTATAATTCATCAAAGGAACTGAGTATAATGAGATCGATTAAATCAATTTTTGATCCAAAAGGCATTTTAAATCCTGGAAAGGTGCTTTAATTGATAAACGATATAATGCTGTTTGATGAAGTAAATAGATGCATGTATTGTGGTTTTTGTGAGTCTGTTTGTCCAACAATAAGTCTAGGTCCGCATAGGGGTTACGGACCTAGAGGTAGGGTTAATTTAATTAAAGAAATTTTAAAAAACAATACAATAACAGAAGAAGTACTATCAAGCATATATTCATGTCTTTTATGTAATGCGTGCAATTTGGTATGCCCTGCTAAAATAGATATTGGTAGAGCAGTAAGAGAAGTGAGGGCTATTATCAATAATTATAACAAACAAAGCATTAAAAAGAAAATTATAATAAGGGAAAGGTGATTATATGGATGCCAAAGATATAATGGATTTGCTAGCCGAGATAACATTAAAAACTGGATATCCAGTTCCAGTGAATAAAGATGCTTTATTTAAATGGGCTGAACCCTTAAAGTTACCAAGCAATGGAGATACATATATCTACACTGGAGCTCTATATCAGCTAATCCCTTATATCAATTATACAGTAAAATATTTGGAATTAATTTCAGAATTATCAGCTGGCAACTCGCTAATAAATCTGGTGAAAAAAATCGTTAGTATTTCACCTTATTATTTATCCTCAATAATTAAACCTAATATTAAAGAAATAAATGAAAGTGAGTTAATTCTAAAAAATATAGCAAAAATTTTACAAAATCATGTTAAAGGTATTTCTTATCTATATGAAGACGATATTTACAGTGGTGTTTTGCTTTACGATTTTGGTATGGATGACTATTTTTCAATACATGCCCACAGAGTTTTTGAGAAATTTAAATTAAAAAATGTTAGGAGGGTAATAACTGTAGATCCACATACAACACATGTCTTGAGAGAAGGTTATCCAAGATATGTTGATAAATTTGATATAGAAGTTATAAATTATTTAGAATTACTAGATAAAGCTAATATAAATGCAGAAAAACTAGGTAATTTAATTGTTACAATACATGATCCGTGCTATTATTCAAGATATGAAAATATAATAGATCAACCCAGAAAACTTCTTAAATCTATGGGAATAAAAATTAATGAAGCTAAAAGATCAGGTAAAAACACTTTTTGTTGTGGAGGGCCTTTAGAATCTTTTTCTCCTAAATTTTCAATCGATATTGCTAAAATGAGGATGAATCAACTTATTTCAGAATCGAATTTTATTATTACCATGTGTCCAATTTGCAAAGCAAACTTGAGTAGAGTAAAACCAAGTAATGTAAAGTTAATCGATATAGCGGAGATTTTATCTAAATTTTAATTTATAGATAAAAACTATTTCTTTTATTATTATAAAATTTAAAAATAATTATATTATTATATAAATTATGGCTATATATTTGCTTTTAATTTATCAAATCAAATACTTAAAATTTATTACAAAATTATAAAGTCTTAGTATGACTTAAATATAATCATATGACCTCTTTCGTGTTTTGAAGAGCAAGTGTTCTTGGTGTATTAAAGGAAATAACCTTTAATAAGAACTACTCTTATTCCTACCTTAGGTCGAGTAAAACTTCAAATACTCATAATTAAATTTGATCTAAGGGGAGAAATTTCAACGTTTTTTAATTTTTAAGTAGTAGATGATATCTAGCTTTCTAGAAAAGTATATTCCATTTCATTTTCAGCATTATCTAATTTATTTTTACAACAGACATTAAAAGTCTGCATAGGCTTAAAAAGATAAGATTTTTCTTTAATTTATCAAAATTACTCAGGAGGACTATTTTCATCTATTTTGTCAAGATCTGATAAATCTATTTCAATAGTTTCTCCTGGTTCATTATTAGCTGGGAGCTGTTCTTCTTCACCTTCACCGCTTTTCATCTTTTTAATCACAGATTTCCATGAATATCCACAATTTGGACACTTGAATGAACCCATAATTGTTATAGAAACCCTCCCATATTTATCAGGAATAGGGGATACAACCGTCCACGTTTTTTCTGGTTCACTGACTCTATTACCACATCTTGGACACTTGAATGGATCCTCTGCTTTCTTTTTTGGCAAACAGCTTCACCGCTATAACAGTTATCACAGAGGATTTATAAGGTATTAGATTTATCGTTATCTCGACATAGCATATTTGATTTTTTATTATGAGCTAAGTTCATGAGATTTCAGAACACGATAAACTTTAACTAATTTTTCATTTGATTCTCAATTGAAAATTTAATTTTATAGAAGCCAAGGTAGTGAATTCCCGTTGCAAAATATGATATTTATGATTCATAGAAATGTTTTTATATTCTAAAATAGAGACTATTATATAATAAAGAATTAAACTAAGTTATATTCTGAAACTTAAGGAATTAAAGTCTTATAATATACCTTCTGTGCTTCTCTTCTTAATACATAACAAGATTTCCCCCTTGATAAAACTGTTTTACTGATAAAGGATAACCAAGGTTTATCATAGAATTGAGTCATTTTGACCTCCTTCACACTCTAAAAGATTGGCCTATCTTTCATTTATCATGAGTTTATAATGACTATCTGTAAAGAAAATATTTTAAATTCTTCCATATGTTTCAGTATATTCTAATAATCTTTTGGATATGCTCTTGCTATAATAATTAGAAGATAATTTCCATTTCCAATTTTTCCCTATAGTTCCAGGAGTATTTATTCTGGACTCTTTACCCAATCCTAAAACATCTTGCATAGGAATTATAGAAACATCACATATAGAGCTCATTGCCAGCCTTATGAAAGCCCAATTAATTTTTTCTGATAAATTCCCACCGATATATTTTATAAAGTCCATTTTCTGTTTTTTTCCTGACTCTTGAAACCACCCTATTGTTGTATTGTTATCATGAGTCCCTGTAAATACTATGCAATTCTTATTATTATAGTTATGTGGTTTATAATTATTACTTGGATTTCCATCAAAGGCAAATTGAAGAACTTTCATACCAGGAAAATTGAAACGATCCCTTAATTCTATTACATCGGGCGTAATTAGGCCAAGATCTTCGGCTATTATATCGGGATCATTAATTTTTTTCAATAATTCCTTAAATAATTCTTCTCCAGGCCCTTTAACCCATTTTCCATTGATCGCTGTTTCTTCTCCAAAAGGTACTTCCCAATAAGCTACATATCCTCTAAAATGATCCAATCTAATAACATCATATAACTTCTTAGTATGGATAAATCTATCTATCCACCATCTGAAATTTTCTTCTTTTATTTTATCCCAATTAAATATTGGATTACCCCAGAGTTGACCTGTTTTACTAAAGAAGTCTGGAGGAACTCCAGAAACATATAATGGATTTAATTTTTCATCTAGCATGAAATATTCTGGATGAGACCAAACATCAGCTGAATCATAGTTGACGTAAATCGGTAAATCTCCTATTATTTTTATGCCTTTTTTATTCGCATATTTTTTTAGATTATACCATTGCTTGTAAAAAATATATTGTAGGAAAATTTGGAAATCAATTTCTTTTTTTAATTTTTCTTGATAATATTTTAGTTTGTCTTTATTTCTTGTCTTTATTTCATAAGGCCAATCGTATAGACTTTTCCCAATATAATTCCTTATTGATATAAATAAGGCATAATCGTATATCCAATCCTTGTTCTCTTCAATAAATTTATAATAATCATCCTCTTTTTTAAATGATCTATAAACATCCATAAAGTAGTGATATTTCATTTTCTTAACATCATCATAATTTATTAAATTGCTTGATTTTGAAATATTTTCAAAGAAAACGTGTTCTTTTAGTAATGATACATTTATAAATAAAGTATTTCCTGCAAATGACGATAATGGGCTATATGGAGAATTATCATAAAGTGGATCCACTGGATTTATTGGTAAGACCTCCCAAAAGCTTTGTCCGGCTTGTTTCAAAAAATCTATAAATTCATAAGCTGATATTCCTAGATCGCCTATCCCTAGTTCCCCAGGGAGCGAAAAAACGGGTAGCAGTACCCCACTTGATCTTTTCATTTTATCACCAATTTTTTAATTTTTATTGCATTCAGCTTTTATCAAATCAAATAATTATAGTAATTCAATTAAATATTTTACAAACGTTTTATTATAAAGTACAGTATAATAATTTTTATAAACCATATAGTTGTTGATAAGAATTTTTTAGATAAAATGCATGTAAGCTAGTAATAGAATATTTATTAAACTCATTTGCAGCCAGTGTATCTGGTGAAAATATGGAAAATGATTTTTTAATTAATGAAGTAAAAGGTGTTTTAGCTTTAGATTCAAGAGGTAATCCTACAATAAAGGCAATTGTAAAGACAAGAAAAGGTTTAGGTATAGGAATTGCTCCAAGTGGTGCCAGCAAAAGCTCAAAAGAGGCAATAGAGTTAAGAGATGGAGGAAGCAAATGGAATGGGCTAGGCGTTAATATTGCTTTATCAAAGCTTAATGGAGAAATTGCTCAAAAATTAATTAATTTAGATTCTAGAAATCAATCATTAATAGATTCGCTTCTCATAGTTCTTGATGGTACAAAAAACAAATCATCATTAGGAGGTAACACGACAACTGCAATAAGTGTGGCAGTTGCAAAAGCGGCATCAAGTACATCAGGGTTAGAACTCTACGAATATTTAGGTGGCCCAGGTTCAAGGATTTTGCCCACTCCAATCCTTAATATAATAAATGGAGGAGTTCATGCCGGAAATAATTTGGCATTTCAGGAATTTATTCTTATACCTACTGGGGCTAAATCTTTTGTAGAAGCTATGAGGATATCTGTAGAAGTTTATAAAACTTTAAAAAATGTAATAAGTGAAAAATATGGAAAATCAGCTACTAATGTGGGGGACGAAGGTGGATATGCGCCTCCACTAAATGAATCAAGGGAAGCCTTTGATTTAATAGAAACGGCCATTAAAAGATCTGGTTATGATCTAGGTAATGATTTTCATTTAGGCATGGATGCAGCCTCTTCTGAGTTTTATGACATTAATAAAAAATTATATAGGGTAGATGGAAAAGAATTTACTTCAGATGAATTACTTGATTATTATGTGTCTTTAGTGAAAGAGTTTAATATAATATATCTTGAAGATCCATTTTACGAAGAAGAGTTTGATTCTTTCCACAATATTACAAACAAGATAGGTAATAAAGTTTTAATAGTAGGAGATGATCTCTACGCAACTAATACAAAATATTTAACAAAAGGAATAGAAATGAAGGCAACTAATGGAGCCTTGGTTAAAGTAAATCAGGTAGGAACACTAACTGAAACGTTAGATTATGTTAGAATTGCTAAAGAAAACGGTATAATACCAGTAATTAGTCATAGAAGCGGAGATACTGAAGATTCATTTATCGCAGACTTAGCTGTTGCCATAGGCTCAGGCATAATTAAAACTGGAGCGCCAGCTAGAAGCGAAAGGTTATCCAAATATAATAGATTAATAGAAATAGAAGATCAATTAGGGCCATCAAGTAGGTATTTAGGAATTGAACCATTTATAAGATCCTAATTCATTAGAAAGCATTAATCATATATTTATAACGTGTATTTCGTTTGATATATCTCAGATTTTTGTTCTACTAAAAAATGCGATATAAAAGCTATGATAACAAATATTGCTACTAATCCTAAAGATAAAGAAGGCAGCAATAAAGTAACAAATATAGGAAGTAAAAGGCCAAATTCTTTTAGTCTGTTAAAATTATTATAATAATAGATTGATAATACTATTGTTACTATAATACCTATAATTAATAAAATCTGAGTATTTAAATTTAGCAATAATCCTAAATTGATGTCTGATTTTGTATAATAAATTAGCTGCATAAAAGAGTAATAAATAAAATTATTAGATGTCAAATAAAATGCAAATATTATTGATAAAGACGTTATCAAAAATGATATAAAAAATTTTTTAAATTTTAATCTATAATTATAATAAATAAATATAACGTAAAATGGCATCGATAGTAACAAATCAGGATAAGTTAGAATTGACAAACTAAAAAATATACCCGACAACATTGGACTGTATTTCGCTAGTAATAATGATAGAATTAAAAACGATAGAATTAAAGTTAACATCGCATTAAATGAAAAGTATAATATAGCAATGAAGAATCCCATTAAAATCGATATTAAAAATAAATTAATTTCTTTATGTTTATAAATAAAATATCCTAATAGTGAAAAAGTTATCGCATATATTATACTAGAATATGTGTAAGGAGTTAATGAAAGGAGATTTGCTGGTATATATAATAGTGCTAGTCCTGGCAAAAAATTGTAAACCGTAATGTTATTCCAGGATCTTGTTTTAAAATTAAAATACATAGAAAAATCCTTTTGAGGATCGATTTTAGTTATGTTTATTAGAGTGTTGTTGTATGGAATTGTTTCAGATAAATAACCGAACGATGGATTTTTTAAAATATCGTAATAGTAATTTACATTATAAGGATTGTGAAATTTAATTATATTTAATGATGCTAATTCTATAATCAAATTTTGAGATGATTGGTATGCTTTTGAAGATATATATATTGATAGCTGTGGAGTAAACAGTGATGAAAATGCTCCTACTATAATTAATGATGCTAAAATAATATATGTAATATATTTAGGTCTATAGTATTGTCTTAGATTACTAACTTCAAATAGATAAGATACTATTGATATAGAAGCCAAGCCAACAAACCCACTAATCAATATAATACTTGAAATATTGGAAACATATCTTGTTAAAAACAAAATTAATGACATAATTAATAGTTCATAGGTCATTATAAACCAATTAATATCGATTTTATATTTTACATTTTTTGCCAATTTTTTTCCATTTATTGAAGTTGAGTATGCTATTAAAGCAAAAAGAGGGAACCACATATAATAAAATGGCATAGGTCTGTAATAAAATAAAAAAGCTATAGCAGGTAAAACTAAACCTGCATATTTTAGTTTTGAGTAATATTTAGCATAAACCAATAATCCAATTCCTATAATACTTAAAAATAGAACTGTATAAAAAATCTTAGGCAAGTAAATTCCATATTGTGTCAATGTTGATAAACCTGCACCTATTGGCATTAAATTAAAGGTTAAAGGTAATAATGCTCCTTTTACAAATTCATTGGGGCTAAGTATGAGAAAGGGTAAATTAACTAATAGTACCGATATTAAAAATCCATAAAATATTTTTTTTATGTCGTATTTTTCGTAATATAATGCTACTAAATAAAATATAAAGAAAACGCCTGCAGTTTCTCTATATGATACTGCTAATCCAAACAAAAAACCTGATAGCAATGGATGGTCACTATATGCTATAGCTACCATAACAAGAGCTATCCAACCTACTATTGGGCTAAATAATACTGGTTCTCCAATAAAAATAAATGAAGCACTTGCTAAAATTAAAGGAAATAGACTTTTATATGGCTCTTTCATTTTTCTATAAACTAAAAGCAAGGCTGAGGCATATATTATGGCGTCATAAAGGCTTTTTGGTATGTTAAATATAACTTTTGGTATGTAATAAATCATAGCAAATCCAAGGTAATCATAAGAAGATACAAAGCCAATTATTTTGTTATTAGCATAACCATAAGGATATTTAAAGATATATGTATAATAAGGATAAGATTCTTTAAGAATTAAGTATTGTAAATAACTTGACGAATAAGGATTTTGAAATTTAAGAAGTGTCTTTGCTGCACTAATCTGAATTATGTAAGAATCTGAATATCCTCCAACCAAAGTATAGATTATCTTAAATGAGGACATATATAATATTCCTATTGTTAAAACTAAAGATACGATAGCAAATAGAGTTAACAGTTGAATTAGTTTAATTTTTTTTACATAAGCATTAGTACTTATAAAAACTGCAATTATTGAAATTATAACCAGAAATAAATATGTAATGAGCATCCATAAAGGAGGAGATTGTATATAAATAGGCCAACCCTTGTAAGAGCCAAAGTAACTATATGGAACCATAGTAAGATAATAATAGACTGCAAATCCCATTATATTTATAGATAATATTAGAATCAAAGCTCTTTCTAATTCATAATCTTGGTTATTATTTTCATTATTATACTTTATTTATACCACCATATTAATATAAAGATGAGATAAAAATAAATTTTAATGGGGGAATTAAACATGGAGCTTACCAAAGTTTCTGTAATAACAACAACATATAATGAAGAAGAATATATTGATAAATTAATTAAGAAAATAAGATCTCTGAATTTAAATTCATATATAATAGTTGTAGATGATTCTTCAAGTGATAATACTGCAAAAATTGCTAAAAGACTTTCTGATAAGACAATTATAAAGAAAAGGGAAGGTCAAACTATTGGACTTTGGTATGGTATGTTGAATTCAGTTAGCAACATTATGGTTACTATTGATGCTGATCTTGAAAATCCTCCAGAATTGATACCTACAATGATTAATGAGTTTATCAATAATAAGTGCGGCGTATTAATTGCGTCGAGAAATAATTTGCCAAGAATTTCAGAAAAAATTTCAACAAAAATATTTAAAAAAATCTTAAATGTAGATGATATTTATTCAAATTTTAGAGTTTATTCTAAGGACTGTTTAAAAGACTTCAATCCAAAATTAGGTGAAACCTTTGGTTTAGAATTTTTATTATTTTTAAATAAAAAAAGATGTAAGATTTGTCAAATAATATACTCGCCTCCACCAAGAAGAAGCAATCCAAGAATTGGTGGTAAACTAAAGGCTAATATGAAAGCATTTTATTCAACATTTAAATCATTAATAGGCTATTTAATATATTATAGTTAATGATAATAGACTTTAATCTTTCTTAGATCATTTCCAACTTATTATTAAGGATTCCCATTCTATGACCACCTTGATCTCTTTTCGCCAGTGGAACATATCAATCGATGGGACAGATTTATAATGTTTTGAGAAGAGAATTAAGAGATGTTACTTCAAAGACTTTAATTTCTTAAGTTTTGAAATATGACTTAGTTCTATCAACCATAATCAAATTATCACTGTTTCAAACAATGGTAAAAACATTTCTAAAAAAAAGCTATATCTTACAATAAGGAAAAGAATCCTAATTCTTAATTCCTACAAAGTTAAAAATACAATATTTAATGAATAGAAGAAGTAAATACGATATTACAGAAAATAAATGTTTCTTTTTTATAAATTCTTTTTAAATTCTTCTTTTCCCTTGTCTATATCTTTTAGTTTAAATCTTTGTATTTTCCCGCTTTCAGTTTTGGGAAGAGTCTCAACAAACTCTATATCTTCTAAATGAACATGTTTTGAATATTTAGTTTTCACAAAATTTATCAATTCTGTTTTTAATTCATCGGTCTGTTTGTATCCTTTTTTCAAAACAACATATGCCCTTAAAATATGTCCTCTAGTCTTATCTTCTATTCCAACGACAGCAGACTCCAATACGGCTGGATGTTCTATCAAAACACTTTCAACCTCAAATGGTCCAACCCTGTAACCTGAGACTTTTACTACATCATCAACTCTTCCAACAAACCAAAAATAACCATCGGAGTCTATTTTTGCTTCATCTCCAGTTAAATAATAATCATCAATAAATGATTTCTTTGTTTTTTCTGGTGCATTAAGATAGCCCATAAATTGAAATCCTTCGCTACGCGAATTAACTGCTATTATTCCCTCATTATTTTCTCCAATCACTTTGACTTCATAGCCAGGCGCGGGTAATCCAGCACTTCCTATTCTCAGTTCAGCATCATAACCCCAGCCGTTATATATGATCATACCAACCTCTGTTTGTCCATAATGATCCTTAATAGGGATGCCAAAATTTTTCATAAACCATCTTATAACTTCAGGATTAAGGGGTTCTCCTGCTGAGCTGACCCTGCTCAATTTTAAATCATATTTCTTAGGATCTTTAATAGAGCCCATAATCATCCTATAAGCTGTAGGAGCAAAAGCAAAATTTGTTATCTTAAATTCTTCTAAAAATTTAAGAAAAGTCTCCGGATTAAATGGGGCATCAAAAATATATGTCGTTTTTCCAAATAACATTGATCCTAATGGTCCATAATATAAGCCGTAAGCCCATCCTGAATCAGCTCCATTGAAAAATCTGTCATTCTCGCTTAGACCTATCCCATATTTCATATAAAGATAAGTATTTAATAAAAGCCTCTTGTTTATCATGGCACCTTTAGGTAAACCAGTTGTCCCGCTTGTATATAGAAGTATTATCTGATCATTCATTCCTTGAGGACTTGATGTGTTTAATTTTTCACCAGATAGCGTATCATCAAATCCAATTGTATTTGAACACTTGTCTGGAAAACTAATAATATTATTAGGCGCAGTTTTTACTTCCTTAATTTTTTCGCATTGATCATTTTGAACAAAAATTAATTTCGGCTTTATATCCCCCGTTCTTATTTCTATTGCCTTTGGTCCAAATGCAGTAAAAAGAGGCTGATAAATAGCTCCTAGTTTCCAAACTGCTAGCATAATTATTAGCTGCTCTAACTTTTTTGATGCCAATACTGGTATAACATCACCTTTATTTATCCCTAAAGCTTTCATATAATTAGCAAGCCTAGAAGATTTGTCTAAGAGCTCTGACCATGTCATAGTACTTTTTTCCCAATTAGAATTCACTCTTAAAGCGGCTAATTCGTCAGTTTCTTTTACTTTGTTTGCAACTATATCATAAATATTCATGCTTCGGTATTCATTCATTCCTAGAAAACTATACGCTTCATTCCATGAAAAGTGACTAACAAGGTCTTTATATGCTACCATTTTCCCACCACAGTGAATTAGGCTATCAGTAGGTAAAAAGTATTGCCAAGAATAATATATTAAATTATCAGAAAGCATTTATTGGTTAGCGATTTACAGTCTTGTTTTCATAATTTTACAACTTTTGGCCTTGCTTATACACTTCTTCATTTATCCTTGTTTAAAATGTAAGCTAGTTTTAGCCTAACTACACTATTTTAAATTTAACGCATATTTTTAGAAATCCATAAGGACTCAGAGACATGTATTATATATAGTACAAATCCTTAATTGCTATTTAGAGACCCTATCTTATTCTTCACTGTATTTTAAAATTTCATAGTTTAAATGCTTTATACAACCTAAAATAGTTGAGACCTCTCACACATTATCAAACCAAAGTTTTATGCTGAATCAATAATAAAACAATGAATCCTTAAATTAAACTTTATTACTCTTCAGTGAATACGGGAAATTCAATATCTAACTAATTTAAACAGTACTAAGAAACCGATTAATTCCAGTGAACTAATAATAAGCATTGGTATTGCTACGGTTTCGTTATATTTCATGGACAAAAATATTGATGAAATTGCAGTAAATATTGTTTGAACAAAAAATATACCACTAAATAAAGCAAGTTTTGATAAAAATTGTGATTTCATATTTTTCGAATTTTTATAATAAAATGAAAATATATAATAAGTAAATACAATACTTATCAATGCTATTGCTATTTCAAAACTCCAAAAAGATAATGGCTTTAACATTTTATTTCACCAGTTTCGCATATAATCTTATTTAAGAGTGATTTATTTTGCATCAAAAATTTAGAAGCTGAATAAATTTGCCCATATCTTGGACCTTCAGAAATAATTAAGTTATTTTCTGTTAATACATTGAGATGATGCATAATCGTTCTATAATTGACGTTTAAAATTTTTGATAATTGATTTGCATTTAAAGGACCTTGATCCATAATTAATTTTATAATTTTCAATCTCATCTTGCCTCCCTTAGATCCAACAAATATCCACCAAAAAAGGTGATCTTCACTTTTAAATTGCATATATTATTTTGCACCGCTATCAACCTATAAAAAAGAAAAAATAAAAATTTTATTAACGATTTATGATGTTGCATTATATACTGATCCAGTATAACCAGGTGCAACATCACTTATTGGTATTGGGTGTACTATCCAATATTCATTACTTAGCTGCCAATTAGTTATTGATGAATTATAGCTATAATAAAGTTCTTCTGTAACGTTTAATACTAATTCATGAGGTGTTGGATTACTTGATGTTGGGAATGGAAATACGACAAATTGGAGGGGAGCATACACCATTGCACTAGTTCCATGGACGACAACTGTTGGAGGGACTAATGAATACCAAACTACATATTCATATAAACTGTTAAATTTACTCCACGTTGCATTGATTTGCTGTATACCGGTATAATTACCTGTTAGTGGTCCACCTATCCAATGGAGAACTGCATTTGGAGCATATTGCTGAATAACTAATGATGCATTCTCTATTGCTATATCATTCCAGTGGCTCATAGCTAAAGAAAGAACTACATTAGGCTGCTGATTATTATACTGAGATATAATTTGTTTATATGCTGAATTTAGAGATGTATATGATGAATTTAGAGATAAGAATTCATTATGCAAGTTATTATATGATGAATTTAGAGAGCTCAACTCTCCTGATAAAGAATTAATTTCATTTTTTGTTTGAGTTAGGTTTTGATTGAGAATATTATATTTGCTTTTCAAAGAGTTATATGATGATGTTACAGAGCTATACATATATCCCAATGATGCTGCAGCTATAAGAAAAACTATAGCCACAGCCGTTACTCCTATTAATTTTCCATCCATAGCTTTCACCGAGTATGCTTTATCAATTTATTTTAAAATTCGTTTTTCAAAATTACATATAATTTATATACAAATTGTAAATAGCTATATTATGTATAAATAATTTAAATTGTTGTTAAGGTTAATAGCCCAAAATGTAAAATATACATGGGAGAAACAATGGAATACGTATGGAAACTTAACGGTCATAAATTTGATAATATTGAAAAGCATATAGCTATTATTCCTATAGGTTCTGTTGAAAGACATGGGGATCATCTACCATTAGGTACAGATGCTGTAGAAGCTCAATTCGTAGCTGAGGAGGTAGCAAAAAAAGTAAATGGTCATTTATTTCCGACTATATGGTATGGTTCTTCGATATACCTATCAAAATTCCCAGGAACCATTAATATAGAGAGCAATGCGTTTAGATTATATGTATATAACGTACTAAAAGAAATCGCAAGAAATGGATATAAATTGATAGTAATTATAAATGGTCATGGAGGAAATACTAGCTTATTAAATATAGCTGCAAAAGATGCAGCTTATGAAATGAATGCAACTTACATAATAATTGATTGGTGGAAAGATGTTGGTAAAGAAACAAGACAAAAATTATTTACACAACCGGGTCATGCAGGAGACGACGAAACAAGTGCAATGCTATATTTAGAAGAAGAGGATGTAGATATTGATAAGGCAAAGGATTACACACCAAAATGGTTGCCTAAAGTGTCTATCCAATCTCCAATTATTGAAAATTATTTATATCCAGATGCTGTATTAGGTGGACCAACTAAAGCAGATAAAGAAAAAGGAAAACAATGGTTAGAAAGTGTCGTAAATGATATTGTAAAAATTATAATTGAAGTAAACGAAATATTAGCTAATAAAAACAAGGACTAAATTACAAAAGGTATCAAACTATGCAACAAAATGTTGTAGAAGTAGAAAATTTAAAGCACACTTATGATAATAAAAAATATGTTTTAGAAGGTATTTCATTTGAGGTTAAAAAAGGTGAAGTTTTTGGTTTACTTGGAAGAAATGGAGCTGGAAAAACTACTACAATAAAAATACTAACAACTTTAATTCTGCCGACTTCAGGAAAAGTTAACATTTTAGGATACGATGTTAGAAAGGATGGGTTAAAAATTAGAAGTAGAATTGGATTAGTACAACAATTACCTAGTATTGAATTTACTACGGTTGAAAAGAACTTAGATATATATGGCATGTTATGGGGATTAAATAAAAAAACGAGAAAAGAAAAAATTGAGGAACTTTTGGAAATTTTTGATCTAAAAAATCTCAGAAAGAAGGATGCAATAGATTTATCAGGTGGCGAAAGAAGAAGGCTACAAATTGCAAGAGAATTTATGCATGATATGGACATACTGTTTTTAGATGAACCTACGGTTGGATTAGATGTTATAATGAGAAGGAATTTACTTAACTATATAAAAAAGATGGTTAACAAAGGATTGACAATTGTATTCACGACTCACATGCTAGAGGAAGCAGAGTATTTATGCGATAGAATTGCAGTAATAGACAAAGGAAAAATAGTAGCTATAGATACATTAGATAATTTAAAAATTAAATATGGCGGAAAAAGAGCTGTAGAATTTAAAATAAAAAATATAAATTTAAATGATATAAAAGAAAAACTAAATATTAATCATGATAATATTAAAATAGTTAATGATAGATTAATTATATTAACAGAAAACCCTTATGATACTGTAGAAATGGTAATTGATAAAATCAAACAATCTAATGGAAAAATAGAGTGGCTTAATATTAGAGATAAGACTTTGGAAGACGTATTTTTAAATGTCATAGGTGAAGAAAATGGCATATCCTAAGGTAGTTAGATTAATCTTAAGAAATTTAATAGTTAATAGTGATCCAGGCACATGGCTTATATTGGTTGGAATGCCCACTATGTTTTTAGTATTTTTTAGCTATGGTTATGGATCTATGCTATCTTCTCTAGGTTTATCTTATGTAAATTATGCAAAATTTTTAGCACCTGGAATGTTGGCCTATGAAACGCTTATAGCTGGAACGGCTTCGGGTTCAATGCTATGGTTTGATAGGAGATGGGGCTCATTAGCTCAAATTTTAGCAATGCCTTTTACAAGAACTGATTATCTATTGGGTCTCATATTGAGCTCGGTAGTTTTCGCGATTATGGGAAATGCGATATTGCTAGTAATTTCATATTTATTGATACCTGGTCTTGACTTTACAACCATAGGAGTTATAATAATGATACTAACATTAATCATTGGATCTTTGCTATTCGGATCTTTAATGCTTATTCTGGCTTCCTATATTAAATCTCAAAATGCATATAATAGTATACAAATATTGATAATATTCTTTATAAATTTTGCATCAACAGTGTTTTATCCTGCTATTTCATTACCGAGACCATTGTTATACTTATTCTATGTAAATCCTTTAACTTATATAGCAAATGTAATGAGAGATGGATTTCTTAACAAAGTAAAAATAATTGATTTATATGAAATGATATTTCTTGCATCACTTTCATTACTGCTAATTTACATTGCTAGAAAATCTTATATGAGATCTGAAATTAAGTTCGAATAATTAAATAAAAACCTTTGTAAAATAAAATTTTTATCACTTAATCATTGGGTTTCTTTTATTAAAACTTTCTCTTCTCCAGTAATTTTTTCTAGAGGTACTTTATTTGTATCAAAACCTTTTATATACCAAATACCTGAAGATAAAGCTCCTATTCCCCACAAAATCATATTATAAACTATAAAACCTAGTTCGCTAAATGACGATGTTAAGTATATTGAAAGAGTATAAGCAACTATTATTGGCAATCTAACAAGACCTATCATAAAGGCTCTGGACGCTGTAGGCATTAATGTTGGCTCATAAACAGTTCTTACAGCCCATCCTAACTCACTGAACATCATATTTAAAAATAACAATACATAAAACATTGTAACATACTTATTAAACATAACAACGAAAAACATTATTGGAATCATAGTTAAAAAACCACCAAAATACGATAGAAGAGCGAATCTTCTTGAACCTAGTCTATCAACTATTAGCATAGCAATTAAACCAGCGATTGAAGCCCCAAGGTTGGCATAAAATACAACAAGAATTAAGTCTAAACCTTTGAAATAATAATCTGCGATAATATAAGCCATAAGTCCATAGGTTAAATATTGTGAAAGTCCTATTAATACTAAGAAGGCATACCTATATCCTAATCCTACTGTTTTTGATATATTATATGTTGATGCACTTTCTGTATATGTATTGTCTGTTTTTATCTTATTTATTTCATTTTTAGCCTTATTTATATTACCTTTCACAACCAGCCATCTAATCGATTCTGGTAATGTTAGCCTTACTATTATTGCAACTATCGCACCTATTAATGCAACAATACCCATTGAAATTTCTTGTACCACAAAGGATGAGCTCATGTAGTATGTTAGAAATGCGATTAATGCTGCTACCGCAGCTCCTATATTATCAAAGTTAGGTAGAATAATTAACATCTTTTCTCTATATCTAAGAGGAAAAAGTTCCGCAATTAATGACAAAGCAACAGGTACTTCTCCCTCAACTCCTATAGTTGCAATAGTATATGCAAACAAAGTTATGTAGATGTTTTCATTTAAAAAGGCAGAATTAATTATAAAAATTATAGATCCTAAAGAGTATAAAAACATAGTAATGAAAAATGTTGTTTTTCTTCCTAGAGAAATATCAGATAACCTTGATAGTAGCAAATCACCTATTAATGGAACTGCCGAAACATAAATTAAATAATAAATATTATTGTAGGCAGGATAAGTTAATATACCTATTGTTGTAATTATGCCCCACATAAAGAACCCAATTGCCAAAGAAAGAAATGTCAATGAAACTGTTCTATTCCATTTCATATTATCAATTGTTTTTATCAGATCTGACAACAATTTCACCCTGTTTTTTACTACTATCAGTAGTAAAAAAGTTTTTCTTATAAACTTTTTTGTATTGTACACATAAATATATAAACTTGTGAACACCATTATATAGATAAACGGTGAGGTTCTTGGAATTCAAGTTAGCTAGAATTAACCTATCAGATCATAATTGGAAAGAAGTAAAAATTGATGATAAATTATTAAGAAAGTTTATTGGAGGTAGAGGACTTGGTACATATTTAGCATTAAAAGAAATACCAAAAGGTATAGACCCTTTTGATAAAGAAAATAAAATTTACATATTAACTGGGCCCCTCACTGGTACAGGAGCATTTGAAACTGGTAGATATCATGTAGTAGGAAAAAGTCCGCTTACAGGTTTTTTAGGTGATGCTAATAGTGGTGGAGACTTTGGTCCATGGCTAAGATTTTCAGGTTTTGATGGATTAATAATAGAAGGTAAAAGCGATTACCCAATATGGCTTAGAATTGAAGATGGCGATATTAAATTTAATGATGCATCAAGCTTATGGGGGAAAGGTGTACATCATACAGAGAAAATAATAAGAGAAAAAGTAAAAATTTCTAGCGAAACTATAGGTAGCATATTATCAATTGGACCGGCCGGCGAAAATAAATCGAAGATAGCTGCTATAATGAATGATAGATATAGAGCAGCTGGAAGAACTGGATTAGGGGCAGTACTTGGAGACAAGAAATTAAAAGCTATTTGGGTTTATGGTAAGAGAAATTTATTGAAAGAAATGTACGATTCCAAAAAATTCATTAGTGAAGCTAAAAAATTAACAGATAAAATTATGGGAAATCCTGTTTCACAAGCATTAACACAATTAGGTACTTTAGTTTTAATGAACATGACAAATGCTCTTGGTGGCTTGCCAACAAAAAATTGGACTCATGGAATTTATGATAAAGCATTTGACATAAGTGGGGAGCACTTAGCAGAATCTTACTTAAAAACGAGAAAAGGTTGTTGGGGGTGCACAATCCAATGTTCAAGAGTAACAGAAGTTCCTGAAGGTCCTTATAAGACACCTATATCAGAAGGGCCTGAATATGAAAGTACTTGGGCCCATGGCGCTAATCTTCTAATTGACGATATATCATCAATTATAAAAATGAATTACTTAGAAAATGATATGGGTTTTGATACAATAAGTTTTGGAAACACTGTTTCAACACTTATGGAATTATATGAATTAGCTAAGCAAGGTAAGTTAGATAAAGATAAAGAAAAAGAACTTATTGAATTGATTAATATGAGCGGTATTGAACCAAGTTGGGGAAATAAGGATGCAATAATACAATTAATCTATCTTGCAGCATATAGAAATAAGATAGGAGATTTGGTTGCGGAAGGAGCTAAGAGATTAGCTGAACATTTTGGAAGACCTGATGTAGCAATACATGTAAAAGGTTTAGAGTTACCCGCTTATGATCCGAGAGCATTAAACAGCATGTCATTAAGCTACGCAACAGCTAATAGAGGAGGATGCCATTTAAGGTCTTATAGCGTGGCTTTTGATATGATAGGTTCTCCTGAAAAGTGGGATCCATTAGCTAAAGATATAAAGAAAGTAAAAGGAGTAAAAGAACAGCAAGATTGGTTCACAATAGTTGACTCCTTGGTAATATGCAAGTTCAACGTTTTTGGTACAGGACCATCAGACTATTTAGAAGTTTTAAAGGCAATAACTGGCTGGGAAGATATGACAGAAAATGAACTTATGACAACTGGTGAAAGGATTTATAATGCAGAGAGGTTATTCGATGTAAAAGAAGGAGAATATAAAGACACCTTGCCCAAGAGGCTTTTGGAGGAATCTTTACCAGAAGGACCAGCCAAGGGTCATACAGGAAAAGAATGGCTTGACTTCTTTTTGCCAGAATACTATAAATTAAGAAAATGGGACAACGGAATTCCAACCGAAGAAATAATAAGGAAACTAGATTTGGAAGAATTTTTAAATAGGTAATTATTTTTATGGGTGAAAAAGTGAAAATTAAGGTGAGATTCATTTTAGACTATTATAAATATATTGGTAAATTTGAACTAAATTTGGACATTCCAGATAAATTCACGTTGATTGATTTGATAGATTATATAGATAAAAACATAAAAAAGGGATTTAAAGAAAAACTATTAAATGAAAATAGTATCAAGTATCCTAACATGATATTAATAAATGGAAGAAGGGCTGAATTTTTTGAAAATCTAAATACAAAACTAAATGAAAATGATCAAATAATATTTTCCCCTTTAGCATATTTTGCTTTATAAGGGTCTAAAAATGAAAATAAAAATTCTCACATTGGGAACCCTTTACTTAATTACAAAACACTTTGAAAATATAGTAGATTTTGACTTTGAACCAAAACTAATCGATGTAATAAATTATATTATCGATAAACATCCTGAAATAAAAAACCAAATAATAAACAATGGAAAGCTATTGGATAATTTATCTATATTAGTTAATGGAAGAGAATACAGATATATTAATGAAGGCTTAAATTTAATATTAAAAGATGGCGATACAGTAGCTATTGTACCACCTGCTGGAGGAGGAATTTTTATTCAATAAACTATAAAAATTATATGTACATTTTTAATTCTTTGACTTGTCTTGCGTACATTTCTGTGAAATAAAATACAGCAATAATTATTGGCAATATAGCAATAAATCCCCATCTTAAACTTGTTACATCAACTAAAATTCCTAGTATAGAAGGAAGAATAGCTCCTATTAATGACATTGTAGAGAAAAAGTAACTATTAGCTGCATTTCTTAACTTTACGTCGAAAGTCCTTGATAATGTTACTATGCTTAAAGTATAAGTAAATCCATGAGGTATTCCTAAAATTAACAGAGCTATTATAAATACATAAATATTAGGCGAAATCCAGGCAACTAAGAGTCCTATTATTGTTAAGAGTACCGATAAATCTATCAAAAACTTAATATTAGTAACCGGTTTTGCAGCTAAGAATAATCTTCCTAAAAACGATGTTATAAAAAATAATGAATAAAGCAATATAGCAATAGAGTTACTAGCATGAAATACAGTTTTAGCATATATGCCATCAAACGTAATAATAAAAGCGAAAGGAACTTGATAAGTTAAATTATTAAGGAGCGCGACTTTAAACCCATTATTTCTAACAATATTTTTAAGAGAAGAATCTGACCCTAATTCATGTTCAGTTTCTGGAAACTTTAAAAAAGGTGATAATAAGGGGACGACGCTAGCAATTATTGCAAAAAATAGGAAAGATTGTTGTATTGTATAATATCTTAGTATTATACTTTCTATTGCAGGTCCAATTAATAGAGATGTGCTTAAGGAAAGAGAATAAATTGCAAGCATTCTTTCTCTTAATTTTCTGTCATCAAAAAGCCCTGCAGAAGTAATTAAGTTAGGCATTAAAGCGCCTATTGAAAAGCCTGATAGTGCTGCGACAGGCCATATCATTATGCTGTTTGAAATATAGAAAAATAAAAATGTTATAGTATATACAATGCTTGACAATATAAAAAGTTTTCTCCTCGTCTTACTTTTTATTTTAGTATTGATAAAGTTACTCATTATGAACATGAATCCCATAAAAACAGTTGCTAGTAGTCCAATCTCAGTATTATTATAATTAAAGTATTCTTTAGCTAGCAGCGGCATAGTTGTACCAATCATATTATTAGAGGCTCTAGCTCCGAACGTAATTAAAATAATAACTATAGCTATCGTCACTATTGCATTATTTAACTTTTTTGCATTACTCATATCCATCGCCAGAAACACTATAACTGAAAAAAATAAAAGCTTACATATAAATTATTTATATATAATTATAATTAGGATTTCATAGGAATATTTTATTTTTAAAAAATTATTATTAATAGGGATTGAAATGAATAATAAACAAGATTTAAGAAATGATCCTGAAGTTGTAAAAAAGATGGCATCGCTTTTATCTCAAGGAGCTTCAATGTTAGATAAAACTTGTCCTGTATGCGGATTGCCTCTGTTCAAAACAAAAAAAGGAGATATATTATGTCCAGTCCATGGGAAAGTCTATGTTGTTGAGAGCGAAGAAGAAATTAAGGATATAGAAATTGATGAAACATTAAGGTCTGTTGAATACTATGTTTCTATAAAAATAAGAGAAATGCTAAATAAAGACGATATGAACGATATAATTGATTTATTAAAAATAATTGAATATGTCGAAAGAATTATGACATTAAGAAAACAAAAAGATGATACTAAAAACAAAAATGAAGGAAAGAAATAATTTAATTTAAAATTTAAATGATTTAGCTATAATGCAATTTTCTTAAGACTTTCTCCTGTTTTAAAAGTTGGAGATTCAAATTATTACGTTTCTTTATATAATATAATTCCAAACCTGTTTATATCTTCTAATGCC
>NZ_JAGDXI010000036.1 GCF_023256325.1 Caldisphaera sp. | reverse complement strand
TCTCGAGCCCGCCGCCTTAGACCGCTCGGCCACCCCGGCCCTATTTTTAATATGTAACTCGCTTTTAATATGAGTTCTGTTTCTTAAAATCTTTTAACTAATGCTTATTAGCCTATAAAACACTTTTAAAAATGAAAAATATGAAGGATGAATAGATTGAAAGTCGCTATAGTAGGCGCTGGATTTTCAGGTCTAATATTTTCTAATTATTTATTGGATGCAAACATAGATGTTGACTTATATGAAGAACATAGCAAAGTTGGGATACCCGAGCATTGTACAGGAATAATCTCTAGCTTAACCTCAAAACTTATTGGTGAAGTTTCTAAAAATAATATTATAAAAAAGTATACAAAATTAAAAATTACAAGTTTTTATAATTCTGTAGAAATATATACAAAAGATGATATAATAAAGCTTGATAGAGTTAAATTAGAAAATGATTTATTAAACCTGTTTATTAATAGAGGTGGTAATGCCTTTTTAAATAAAAAAATAAAAGAAATAAACTACAATAAAATACTAAATAAAAATTATGATGCAATATTGTTATCTGATGGTATAAATGGGTTCATACATAAAAAATATGGTCTTGGATTTCAAGGTAGGACAATATATGGGATTA
The DNA here is from genome assembly GCF_023256325.1 of Caldisphaera sp. GTDB lineage: Archaea > Thermoproteota > Thermoprotei_A > Sulfolobales > Acidilobaceae > Caldisphaera. Next base: position 23,197 of record NZ_JAGDXI010000036.1, on the reverse strand, counting down.
ATCAGGAATTCTGCATTAATAACGATGAAGATCTTTTTGAAGTTAGATTTGATAACAAAACATCTAACAATTTTTTCTCATGGTATGTCCCTTTAAGGGATAAAATAATTATTGGAACTGGAGCAGAAAATCCTCAAATGCTAATGAATGCTCAAAATAACGCTATTAAATCTTTCAATATTAAATCAAATCCTTGCCATACATATGGAGGTTTAATAATTTCTGGTATCAAAAAGGCAAACATAAGGAATGGAAATATAATAGCTATAGGAGATACTATAGGACTAACTAAACCTTTAACAGGAGGAGGCTTATTTCCAAATTCATTAGCTGCATATTTTTCTTATAGTCTAATCAAAAAAGGATATAACATACTTGACTCTATAGAATCTTCTATAAGCTTTGTTTTAAGCATGCTTAAAAAAACTAATAACTTATCTATGATACTTCATAAAAATCCTACGATAATTGAGGAAATTATTGAAATTTCTAAAAAATCAAATCTCTTAGAATCAATGAATCGAAAAATAGATTACGATTTCCATATTGATTTGATTAGGAATTCTTTAAAAGATAAGAATTCATATAAATTCTTATTGGGCTTTACATCAAGTTACCCAATATCCCTATTTAAATTGGGAATTGGCATATTAAAAGATTTAATATAGTTCTTGTTTAATCAAGTTTAAAATATTATTATATGCATCATTTAATTTTTCAGCTGTAATTTCTATGCCTATTACATTGTTATTTAACTGTGATTTCCCACCAACTTGATATCCTAAGGATCTTAATTTAATGGAGATTTTAGAAAAATCTATATCATTTCTTTTAGTTCTTATATAAATAGATGCATCATTGGTGCTATGAGCTAAGTAGCCAATCATAACTATTCTATCAGGATATTTTGAAGCAAGAGCGCGAGAAATTTTGCTTATCAACCTTCCATTGCCATCTATTAATGATGCATAGAAACCCTTTGATACTTCTTCTAACTTGTTATCGGCCCTCTTAATCAAATTATCAAGTTCTTCTTCCGCTTCTTCCCTTAGCGTTGTTAGAATGGGATTACTCATTAATGCTACACATGGATCTATGCCACCATATGCTAAGGATATAGGTAAATTCTTTATTATATCTATTTTTCCTAATGCTTCGGCCCCCCAAACTTGCATAGCACAATTTTTTGGTATATCATAATCTTTTTCTGGATCTAAACCTATTTCTTCCATATATTTCTTATATATTCTATTATTTTTTGCTTCCTTATCTAAATCCCCAACAATACTTGCCGAAATAAGCAATGGATCATAGCTACCAGTTAAAAGAGCTATTACATGAGCAGCGCTTGGCCATAGGCCCTCTGGATCTCCATCTTTAGCTGGATTATAATATATTACAGCTAAAGATCTTGGTATGTCATTTGTAGTATGATGATCAATGGAAATTACTGGCCTATTAGTCTTTGAGCTAATTTCCATTAATACTTTAGAAGATAAATTAAGATCTAATACAACTACTACATCATGGTTTTCAGCTCTACTTGCCAATATTTCAAGGTATTCTCTACTAAAAACGTATCTAAAAGGAGGAGATTCAAATTCTATTCCTTGACCAATATAGCTCGCAAGAGTTGATGCAGAAATTACTCCATCAGCATCCCAATGGTGTAAAATAATAGGATTACTATGAGAAATTAGCCTCATTAAAGGTTTTTCTTCTAGTTGCATTAACTGCACCCATCCTTACATAAGTCTAAAACAAAATCAGCGATTTTTTTAGAAATTTGACTTGCGTTTTCTATTTCCTGTCTAACTAACATTGTCTCCAAATTCGAAACTAACGATATGTAATTTGAACTATTCTTACCTTTATTTCTGCTCGATATAACAAAGCTTTCAAGCTCCATTAAACTATATGGATCTGCCGGTACATTAAATTTAATAAATGCTTTTCTTAATGCGTCATGAGCCCTCATGATTTTTCACTTTTACACTTCTCCACAGATTAAAAATTTTTTAAAAATATTAAAGTTAGAGTATTAAAAGCTTATGAGTTTATTAACATACTAATTAAAAAGTTTTAAATCCTTTATTTGTATATAAATTATGATGCACAAAGGTGTGTCCAATTTGATCGCAATTACTTTACTCCCGTACGCCATAGTAATAGGTTTACTAGTTGGAGTCTATTACGCATTTATGGCTTTAGGTCTTAATTTGGTATTTGGAGTAGTGAGGATGATAAATCTGTCTCATGGAGATATCGTAATGTTGGGATCCTATTTGGCATATTATTTATTAATATATTATAGTATAAAAGAAGGAATAAGCTTTATAATTGCGTTCCCAGTTTTTTTCTTATTAGGTGTTTTAATATATCTAGCATTTGTACCAAAACTTAAGTCTAGTAGCGACCCTGAAATGAATTCTTTTACAGCATTTTTTGGTTTATCATTAGCTATAGAAGCAATCTCATTTATGGTGTTCGGAAACTATTACCATGCAATACCTACTAGCGCTCTATTAGGGGGAGCATTTAACTTATTCGGATTTAAAACACCAAACGTTTATTTAGCTATAACATTACTATCAGCAATAATTCTTATTATAACTTATTTTTACTTAAACAAAACAATGCTAGGAAAAGCCACAAAGGCACTTATGCAGAATCAAGAGCAAGCAATAAGCTTTGGAATAAATCCTAAATGGGTAACACTAATAACTTTTGCTTATGGATTTGGAGTTGCAGGAATGGCCGGAGTAATAGGACCATATATTCTAGGAACAATATACCCTAGTATGGGAGACTTCATTACAATATTAGCTTTCACAATAGTAATAATAGGAGCTCTAGGTAATCCATTAAGCACAATAATAGGAGGTATAGTATTTGGAATTTTTTATCAACTACTACAAGTCTACTTATCTGGGCTCAGTTTAGCTATTACATTTTTAGCTTTACTTGCAATTATAGTCATTAAGCCTGGAGGAATTCTTGGAGGCGTTCAACGTGAAGTTTGATAAAAACTATCTTGCTGCGATTATAATATCGATTATAATGATTTTGGTAGCTTTTATAGGCCCAAAAATATACTCTAACGAAGCTTTCTTTTTCAATATTATTATTTTAACTACTGTAGCTCTGGGATTAAATATAATATATGGATTAACAGGATATTTACCATTTGGATACATGGTATTCTTCGGTATGGGAGCTTATGGAGTATATATTGGAATAAGATTAGGGTTAATGCCAATTGAAGCTTTTGTTTTTGGCTTCATATTGGACTTAGTTCTTGCATTAGTATTGCTACCTTTGTTTAGATTAAAATCACATTATTTTGCTATAGCTACTCTTGCTGCTTTTGAAGGTATATATTATTTAGTTCAATCTCCTGATCTCTCTAAATTTACCAATGGTGCCTTAGGAGCCTCTTTAGTAACCATATACAATCCCAATTTAACATATATTATAGCTACAGTTTTCTTAGTATTTGTTATATTACTAACATCTTGGATTAAATCAAGCAGATTTGGATTATCTCTAAGAGCTATAAGAGACAGCGTTATATCTGCCTATTTAGATGGAGTTAATGTACCTATAACAAGAGGTACTGCTTGGATAATAAGCGCAATGATAGCTAGCGTAGCTGGTGCTTTATATGGCTGGTATTCCTCATTTTTCTATCCTGAAACTGTTTTTGCACTAACTCTAGGTGTTTATATAATTGCTTTTGTTCTCTTCGGTGGTTTAGGAACAATAATTGGCCCTATAATAGGAACTGTAATTTTATACAGCATATATCAATATTTTAATATATCATATACATATTATGTTCAGCTATTCTTCGGAATATTGTTAATTTTACTAATATTATTTTTACCTGGAGGTATAGCCCAAATAATTAAAAAATTCTTTAAAAGGTCAATGCCTTAATTTTTATGCAACTTGGAAGAATGTCTTTTTAACTTCATTATTGTTTGCGATTTCTGAAGTTGTACCCATTAGTTTTATTATTCCCGACTCCAACACAATTACCCTATCAGCTATCTCTATAAATGATGGGTTTTGCTCAGCTATTAACATAGTAATACCTTTTTCTTTTAATAAGCCTGCATATTTTACAATTCTGGATACCATTAATGGAGAAAGACCTGATGATGGCTCATCCAATATTAAAAGTTTAGGCCTGGCCAACAATGCCATTGCCATAGATAGCATCTTCCTTTGACCGCCAGATAATGCTTGGGCCTTTATATTAAGAAAGGCCTTCAATTCGGGAAAGCTCTTTAAAACATCTTCTAGCTCTTTATTAAAATTAGACTTTGTATTTTTTGAATAAGCTATCTCCATATTTTCTTTTACTGTAAGATCTGGAAAAATTGCCTGCTCCATAATCATTGTTATACCAGACTTTGCTCTTCTATAAGCATCAAGATCAGTTATATCTTTATTATCAAATAATATTTTTCCAGAGAATATTTTTACAAAACCTGCTATTGATTTTAACAATGTCGTTTTACCAGCGCCATTTAAGCCTAGTATTAAAACGGATTCATTATTATTTACATCAAATGTGACGTCTTTGATGATCTTTAAATCTCCGTATCCTGAATAGATATGCTCAACTTTTAGCATATCTTTCACCTAAATAGATTTTTATTACTTCTTCATTATTAACCGCTTCTTCATATGTTCCTTCAAATAATTTTTTGCCTTCATTCATAACGACTACTGTATCAGAAACAGCTTTTACCATTTTCATTAAATGCCCTATATAGATTACTCCATAACCTTTCCTTCCAAGCTCTCTTATTTTAGACGCTATTTCCTCTTGCTCCGAAATACCTAAGCCTGCACCTATTTCATCGATCATAATGTATTTAGGTTTTACAGATAATGCTCTTGCAAAATCTAAAAGTTTTTGCTGTTCTGAGTTCAATTCTTTTGCTTTTTTTTCTGCCATATTATAAATACCAACGAATTTTAAACTTTCGATAGCATTAGAAATGGCTTCTTCTCCCTTCAATCCTGCTCCGAAATATGAACTTACCAAAACATTTTCTAAAACTGTTAAATTTGGATAAGGTCTTGGTATTTGATAAGTTCTTGATATTCCTGTTTTAATCCTTTTATGAGGTGGAAGTTTTAACAAACAATGATTATCAAGTCTAATTCTCCCACTATCTGGAGATAAAACTCCTGTAACTAGATTCACAACAGTCGTCTTTCCTGCACCATTAGGGCCTATAAGAGCTTTTACTTCACCTTTTTCTACTTCCATGCTAAAATTATCTACAGCTCTTAATTTTCCAAAAGTTTTTGTTAAAGATACTATCTCTAGCATTCTTCTTCACTTTCTGAATTTTTATTGTATCTGGAAAAGTATTTAATTGTTTATGTATTTCAGTATTATAAAATAGCTTCTATGATCATGCATATTAAAGTTATTTATATTATATTATGTGAAAAAGTTTTTATACTTAGCATTATAATTAAAATTTAGTAAAGAGAGGTGTATGTTATTTTGAATAAAACTAGGTATAGGTCTGTTTCTACAGGAGTCATAGTTGCAATAGTAGTTATAATAATAGTTGTTGTTATTGCAGGTGGATTAGCATATTATTATATGACTAAGAAAACTACTTCTACTACAACAACAAGTTCAACAACTACTTCAACAGTAGCAGCTCCGCCATATATTTTGATTGGTACATTATATGCTTCATCGGGAAGCTTCGCAACATCATCTATGCCAGAATATGAAGGCCTACAGCTATGGGCTAAATGGATAAATCAAAGTGGTGGAATATATGTTAAACAATATGGTAAGAAAATTCCGGTTAAAATTGTAGCATATGACGATCAAAGCAACCCATCAACAGCTCAATCGCTTTATCAACAACTTGTTACAGTAAATCATGTAAATGTGTTAGTTGCCGATTTCGGTTCAGTTTTAACTGCACCTGCAGTTTCATATGCAAATGCTAGCCATATACTGCTATGGGATGTAACAGGATCTTCTTATGCATTCTTTATAAATAATCCATATATAATTTTAACATCATTGCCTGTATCACCTTACTTTGTAACTTATGTAGCGCCTTTCTTGCACTCATTAAACATAACAAAAGTTGCAGTTATATATGCCTCTAATGATTTTAATGCATATCAGGATTATTTCTTAGGCACATTCTTCAAGCAATATGGAATTACAGCAGTAGTAAATGAAAGTTTTCCCACCTCCACTTCTGACTTTTCAACATATATAGCAACTATAAAGGCTGCTAATCCTCAAGCAGTTATTGAACTTGGTTATCCAACTGATGATATTCCCTTCCTAAATCAAGTTGCAGAGTCAGGCACTTATTTCCCAATGGTTTTAACCAATTTCCCAGGACAACTTTTGCCTATTTTCTTGAGCTCAGTTGGTAAAAACATGAACGGTACCTTTACATTAGCTTATCCTCCTTTGGTAAGTTACACACCAAACTATGGACCTAACTTAACTGAATTTGAAGAATTATGGAATAGTACTTATCCAGGTACTCCACCTAACTTCTTATCAATAGCAGGGTTTAACGCTGGATTAATCATAGGATTAGCAATACAAGATGCAGGTACATTAAACCAAACAGCAATAAAGGCTGCTGTGCTAAACGATATTAGTGGAAAAATAACTACAATAGATGGACTTTTCAATGTAACACAATTTGGCATGCAGGTAGGAGAAAACCCATTACCATCACAAGTATGGGTATATCCGAATGGCACGGCAAAAGTTGTATTATTATGGCCACCTAATGAAGCTACTGGAAAAGCAGTTTATCCTGCACCCGCTCCGTAAAATATACATTTTTTATATTCTTAAATCCTTTTTTTATATTCGGGATGGTATTTGGTTTCATTAAAAGCGTTTATTGAAATAATAAGAAAGTTATTAGATGAAGGAATTAAGTTTACAATAATAGGAGATACTGTGATTTTATTAAATACAAAGAGCGAGGATGTTGGAGAAGATATTGATATCTTCGTGGAGTCTCCAAGTATATTAGAAAATGAAAATTTCTACGAAGAGATCGTAGAAAGAAATAATTGGTTATATGGACATACTTGGCTAAACACACCAAGAATAACAGCCATCATAAATAACGAAGAAGTCAATTTAGACCTTTATGACAATTTATATGACTTTTATATACCAGAATCTTTTATAAAAAATGCTCAAAGAATCGATATAAATGGACTAAGAATTAGAGCAATAAATATTGAACAATATCTAGTCTTAAAATCTTATTCAGGTAAAGAAGAAGATATGCTAAAACTAAAAGAAATATTAGTTATTTTAAAAAGAAACAAAATCAAAATAGATGAAAATAAAATAGTGGAAGCTGCTAGAGAATTAGGAGAAGAAAGTACAATAATAAGGAGGCTTAAAGAAATAGGATATTTGAGGTGAAAAATATGAGATTACTTAAAATAATTGCTACTGTAGGCCCGTCAAACTATGATTACAATGTAATAAGAAAAATGATTGCAACTGGAACTGATGCTTTCAGAATAAATATGAGCCATGGCGACCAAAAACAATGGGAAGATTTTATAAATTTGATTAATAAAGCATCCAATGAACTTGGCATAACAGTAACTAAAATTGCAGATTTAGAAGGACCCAGAGTAAGGTTAGGAAATTTTGATCCAATAAAAGTACAACAGGGACAAAACTTAGTATTAAAATATGAAAATTCAAAAGTTGATGGAATTCCCATAGACAATAAAGTCTTCTTTTCATCTATCGAGCAAGGAGACAAAGTACTAATAGATGATGGAAAAGTATCTGTTGAGATAGAAACAGTTGAAAAGGATTCAGCTGAAGTTAGAGTTATAGAAGGAGATGTTCTTGAGCCAAGAAAAGGTGTCGTAATTGCTGGCAAAGAATTTGATATGCCACCTATAACAGACAAAGACGTAAATGATATGAAATTTATTGCATCTAAAGATTTTGATTATGTTATGGTAAGTTTCGTAAGAAATTCTAAACATATTGATATCATACGAGAAACTCTTAAAAAACAAGGTGCTGATAATATTGGATTATTAGCAAAAATCGAAACACCAAGTGGAGTAAAAAACATTGATGAAATAAGTGAATCAGCGGATGGTATAGTTGTTGCTAGAGGAGATTTAGGAATGCATTTTCCATTAGAATTATTACCTATGATTCAAAAAAGGATAATAGAAAGTGCAAGAAAAAAGCTAAAACCTGTTATATTAGCCACAGAAATATTTATGAGTATGGTTGAAAGACCTGTTCCATCTAGAGGGGAAATATCTGACGTTTACAAAGCACTTGAGGAAGGAGTAGATGGATTTCTGGTAACTTCAGAGACTTCTATAGGAAAATATCCAGTTCAAGTTATAATATGGCTAAGCAGGGTTATACAAGAAGCACAGAAGCATATTATACCAAATAAGATAGATATATCAGATATATCAGAAGCAAAAATTGCTAAAGGAGTTGTTGATTTAGCAAACGATATAGGAGCTGAAATTTTATCATACGCAACAACAATAGACATGTCAAGATTAATATCTGGTTTTAGACCTTCAAAACCAATTTATACTGGAGCACCTTCAGAATCTATAGCAAAAAAACTAAACATATTCTGGGGAGTTAAGCCTATAATAGTTGGATTATCAAACAATGAAGAAGAAGGATTAAATTTAACTGAAAATTATTTGAAAAAAGAAGGCATTATAGGGACAGGAGATACAGTTATAGAAGCTGCTAGAAGCATTGACCAAAATTCATTTATAGTAAAAGTTAAGCAATTATTATAATCCATAGTAATATTTATCTTCATTCTTAACAATTATTTTTTTAGATAATAGCCTTTCAAACGCTAGGTCCCAATAATATCCCAAATCTTCGTTACTTATGCCATACCATTCTGAAAATATTTTTTTAAGCTCCTCGTAATTTAATCCATTTTTTGCTCTTACATCTTCTTTAAATATTCTTTCGATGAATTCCATAACATCTTCCAATCTTGTCCATGGATATTGGAACCAAGACCAATCCTTAACCTCAATTAAATAATAGTCTGGTTTATACTTTGCAACAGTGCTTATCCATTGAAGAGACGCAGTCCTTGCATCCTTGGGATTCCAACTCTCTTTAATAAAATCCTTTGCAAGCTTAAGGGTTTCACCGGTATCAACTATATCATCAACTATTAAGATATTTTTGTCTTCAGCATCAATTTTGAATGGATGCCTTAATATAGCCTTCTGAGTAACTTTAGCTGCCTCAACCCAGTGTTGACTTTGCACACTCAAAAGATCACTTATACCTAGAAAATCACATAATAATCTAGCGGGAACATAACCGCCTCTTGCAACAGCTACCACAATATCTGGTTTATAGCCTGAACCTTCAATAATTTTGCTTAGGTTGAAAGTCCAATCCACTATTTCAGACCAACCGACTAATTTGACTGGTACTTTAGGCAATTATTATCCCCAATAAATTTATACGTCAAACATTAAAAGTCTGTTGTTTTCTAAATTTAATAAATTATAACTATATTTTTTAATATAATTTTAACTTACCAGTTATTTTATCTACAATTTCTTCTGGAGCTGGTCCTATGCATACAGCCGTAATAGTGCCAGGAGGAAGTTGGGTTCTGCCTGCATCGCTAATTATAGAGCAAGGTAAGCCTAATTCCAAGGCTTGTCTATAGATTTCTTCTATTTCTTCTCTTGTATTAACCCTTAATACTACCTTCATTTGACCTCCTTTTTTCCATAAATCAAGCCATTCCTTCCAATCTCTTCTATTAGATTCCAAAACTTGAAAAACAGCATCACAGCTTGCATGAGATGCTTGAGCAGCTGCCTTACCATGGCCCATTTTTAAATCCTTCCTTAAAACTATTGATTGTTTGTAACCCAATTTTTACACCTAAATTAGTTTATTAGAGATTAAAGATATAAGTAGCATCGAATATAGTCCTGCCGTAATAGGGTCAGTGTTAAATTCTATAACCTCGTTATCTAAATAACCCATTTTTAGCATTAATATAAGGTCTTTAAAGTCTGAGGAATCCACACTTGATGTTAACAAGTATTTCCTATATTTTATCTTATTGCTTAATAACTCTATAGGTAAAATAAAAATACAGTTTTGAATAATATTATAACAATAAATTGCTCCTGCCTCTGTTGATGGAGTGTAAAACATAACAAATTCTTCATTCAAATTTTTCATTTTTTCAATAGAAGAGCCATATTTATTAATAAGCCAATCATAAGAATTTTCCAAATCATCAATTTCCCTTTTAATTCTCTCATATCTATCTCCTAAATCTTCAGGAATCCATAACAATGAAGCTATACTATTTACAATCACAGGCGTTTTTGAATTGACTAGTATTCTATTAACATTAAGATATTCAAGTCTTTCCTCTAAAGTATCTTCCATCTTTGGAGAAATAAAATTAACTTCTAAATTCATTAACCTTGAAACCTCAGCTGCATGCACAGACCTAGAATCCTTTGAATTAGATGAAAACACTATTACACTATTAAAATGCTCATAATAAGGTAAAGAATATTCAACAGATTCTGTAGGAGTTAATAATGTAGCTTTTTTACCAGAAGATAACAAGCTGATATACAAAATTTTCCCTGCGGATCTAGACATATAATCAGATATAATTAGTATATTATCATTTATACTAGGTTTTTTCAAGGATTTTGCAACTTCTATAGCCTTTCCTAGATCCCTTTTTAAATCATTGTATTGCATGTTCTAACGCCTTACAGCAGCTACAATGATTTTCATCTGGATCTTCTTTTAATTTTGGCACAACATCGTAAAGTATTTTTCTGGCACCTTCAATATTTTGTGTCATAACTTTTTCAACTTCAGCCGCTGTAACAGGTTTTTCAGCCCATACATCATAATCTGTAACCATAGCTAATGTTGAATAACACATTTGTGCTTCACAAGCAAGGTTTATTTCTGGGACAAGCGTCATGCCTATTATATCTGCCTTAAATACTTCCTTCCAAACTCTGCTTTCAGCTCTTGTTGAGAATCTTGGACCTTCTATACATATATATGTTCCGCCTAAATGTGATCTATAATTTAGAGATTTAGATGATTCAAAAATTTTTTTACTTAGATCATCACAAAACGGATCAGCCATACTTACATGCACTGTTATAGGACCATCAAAAAATGTATATTTCCTTAACTTCGTCATATCAATAAATTGATTCGGAATTACAAAATCACCTGGCTTCATATTTTCATTTAAGCTTCCAACAGCTGAAACACTAATTACATATTTTGCACCTATTGATTTTAGAGCCCATATGTTAGCTCTATAATTAACCATATGTGGTGGAAATCTATGACCTTTTCCATGTCTCGGTAAAAACGCAACACTAACACCTTTTATATACCCTATTGTTATATTATCGCTTGGCTCTCCATATGGTGTATATACTTTTACTTCTTTAGCATCCTCAATTATATCTGCTTGATATAATCCTGATCCACCAATTATTGCTACATGAGCCTTAACATCTTTTGGAATTGAAAGTTGAACCGTCATCATATATCGCCATATTATTAATACAGGAATAGGTTTTAATTTTTGTATAAATCTAGTTGATGTGGTGAGAATTATGGTAAGATTTGCTTTAATAATAACTAGTGATAGCGTTTATTATGGGAAGAAAAAAGATGAAATAACGCCTATTGTTGAGAAGATAATTAGAGAAAGTGGTCATGATCTTAAATTTAAAACAATAGTTAGAAATGATGAAGAAGAAATATTAAAATCATTAAATAATGCTATAAAGTTTTCTGATATAATACTAATGACTGGAGGAACAGGCATATCTCCCAAAGATATAACGGTCGATACTGTAAAACAATTAGCTAGAGATGTTTTACCTGGTTTTGGAGAACTTCATAGATCAAAAAGTATAAACGAAATTGGGTATAGAGCTATATTAAGTAGGGCTAATGCATTCATTGTAAACAAAAGCTTAGTGGCTATAAGCCCAGGCAATCCATCTGCAGTTAAAATATCTTTAGAAATTTTGTTGCCTATAGCAAATCATATAGTGGAACAACTTAACGGAATTCCACACAATACATAGAAAAATAAAATTTTGGCATTGAATAATTATTTTTGCAAATAATACTATTAATTTTTAATAAAAAATGCAAACATCTGTTTTCAAAAATTCTTATTAATCCTTAATACAAATCGTAATGTGAATAAAAATGCAAAATAGATATATGAAAGACATATATTTGTTAGCTTTAGTTAGATCAATAAGGAGTTTTAGCTTTGGTTATATAGCTTTTTTATTACCTTTATATTTGAAATTTATTGGTTTTTCGACAACACTTGTCGGTTTTTACGCATTAGCAGCAACTATAAGTAGCAGTATACTTGTTTTAATTAGCGGTTATTTAGGAGATTTATACAGCAGAAAAAAGACCTTAATAATTATGTCCTTTCTTCCTGCTATAGCTTACATTATTCTAATCATTTCTCATAATATTATAATTGCCTTTTTATCTTCAATGTTCGGGCTTTCACTTAGCCCTATGGGTGGTGGAGCAGGGGGAGGACCGGTAGCTCCATTACAAACAGCTATGGTTGCTAGTAGAACCAATAAAGAAGAAAGAACGAAAATTTATTCATATTTAACTATGATAGCTATTATAATGGCAATGTCAGGAAGTTTTTTATCCAGTTACATTATAAAAGCATTCCCAAAAAATTACTATTATTATTTATTCGATATTGCTATTGCATTATCTTTGTTTTCAATAATATTATTGTTCTTTATATCCGAGAAACCAGATAAATTTAACTACAAAGCAGATTTCATGCCAAAAAAATCTGCTAAAAACATAAGCAAAGTAGCAATAGCCGGCTTATTTGGAAGTTTGGGTCTTGGTATAGTATTGCCTTTATTGCCTTTATATTTTAAGCATATAGGAGCTAATGATTATGAAATATCAATAATCTATGACCTTTCATATATGGCTACTTCTATAGCCCTCTTATTATCAAATAAACTACAGCATATTTTTGGCTACATAAAAAGCATTTTAATTTTAAGATCTGTAGGATCTTTGCCTTTGTTCTTAATACCATTAATCCATTCAATAGTTATTGATGCGGGAATCTATATTTTAAGAACAGCATTTTATCAGGCCGCTTTGCCAATAAGGCAAAATGTCAGCATGGAATTGTATTCTCCAGAAGAAAGATCTAGAGGTAGCAGCATAACAGGTATAGCCAGGAGGTTACCATATGGCGCTGCCACCACAATTGGATCAATATTATTTCAAATCGGTATGTACTTTATTGCTTTTTTCGCTGCATCCATAATTTCTTTCCTTGACCCCATTCTTTATTATTTATTCTTCAAAGAAATTGATAATAAAAACAAATTAATTCTAAATTAATCTTAACTAGTAATTGCTTCAAAACGTAATTCTTCTTTTTTTACTGGACTTGATGTAGGAAATTGTGTTCTATCAGCATAATTATATGAATAATATTCTGGCTTTAGCCTCTCTACTATCAATTTATATGCTTTCTCAGGGTTTGTATGGTTCCCACAAGTATAAACGTCTACAGTTGCATATCTGTATTCTTTCCACGTGTGAACAACTATATGGCTCTCATTAACAAGTGCCATAACTGATACTCCACCTTTAATTCCTGGTATTTTCCAGCTCATTAACTGAATTAGAGTAGCGTTTGCAGCTTTAACTGCATCAAGAACTGTTTGCCTTATTAACTCTTCATCATCAGCTATTTCAGGTTTTAATCCATATAAACTACCGTAAACGTGCTTTCCAACAATGAAGTCCACACCACTACGTGACTCTTCATTCACTTCTAAGTTCATGCCCTCCTATTTTTCTATTGTAACTTGCAAAAAAGAGCCTTATTAAGCTATTCGTGCTTTACACTAATTTATTCTATTAACAGATCTCTTAATTGTTATAATATTCTGTATTACTAAAATTTTTTGGTAAAAGGCATCAAAATAATAAAACTATTAAAACTAAAAATATAAATTAATTAAAATTTATAGTAATCCTTTTAAACATTTTTATCCAACATAAAATTTAAGGCGATCTGGTATGCCAGATATAGACGATCCAGAATTAAAGGAAATATTATCAAGAAAAGCAATAGAAATAATTAAAGAGTCGTCTAAAAAAAATGAAGAAATTGTAACAGAACCTGTAGAATTGAATGACAGTAATTTTGAAGAATTCATATCAAAAAATAAAGCAGTTGTCGTTGATTTTTGGGCTCCTTGGTGTGCGCCATGCCATATACTTTCTCCTATGCTTGAAGATTTATCTACAAAGTATACTGATATTAGATTCGCAAAAGTAAATGCAGACGAGTCTCCAGTAACAGCTAGCAAATATTATATAATGAGCCTACCGACAACCATGTTATTCTTTAATGGAGAAGCTGTTGATAGAATAATAGGAGTTGTTCCTTACGAGGTTCTTGAGGAGAGAATAAAATGGTTGCAAGCAAAGTTGTATTGATTGGTATTGATGCATTAAGTTATGGAGAATTTATGAAGTGCAGACCAAAAACTTTATTGTATTTATTAGATAATTCATTTAGAGGTGTAGTTGAAAACAATCCGCCCCAAAGTCCTATATCGTCTTGGCTTTCAATACTTAGTTTAAAAAAAGTCGATTCAAACAAATTTGATAGTAATATTTCTGATTTGTCTTTAGTAAAGCTAATAAATCCAATATTAATTAATATACCTATTATGAATCCAACTTACGGTATTTTTAATATTAAATTGGATCAAAATGTTCCTTATCAAGAAGAAATAGATGGCGTCATGAATGAAATACTAGAAAACTTAAATGAAGGGCCAATAATTGCCGGAATCACAGCTTTGGAAAGAATTAATGATAGAGTATGCGATATATATAATTACATAGATAGAATGCTATTAAATGTATTAAGAAACACTGAAGAATTTATTGTATTTTCACCCTATGGCATGCCAAAGAAGAATTTCTATGAACCATATGGAGTATACTTATCATCTCGGCCAAGACCCAATGAACACGATACAGTTAAACTATGGGAAATAGGCCAAATATTTGCCGACATAGTTAAAGGAAATAATAGACAAGAGGATTTCTAATTTAAAGTCTTATTTTTGTCGTAAAAAATTAAATAATACCATAATTATTTGAAACCAGTCATCAATGATCTCGCAGCCAGTATTACCGGGTCCCAACTTCTTGATATTGCAGGCATATACGCATGTTCTAAATAAAATAAATCATATAAGGTGTTTGATTTCATTATAGCTAAGGCTATCATATCAATTCTGCCTAAAACCTCTTCACCACCTATTATTTGAGCCCCTATAATTTTTTGTGATACTTCATCTGCAATTAGCTTTATGATAATGTCTTTCCCTCCAGGATAATATCTAGCTCTTGTTTTAGATCTTACTATAGTTGACATTGTCTTAAAACCATTTTTTATAGCTTCACTTTCAGTTAATCCTGTTTTTGCAATAAAATAATCATTATATTTTGTTATGGCAGTTCCAACAAGACCTGGAAACTTATAATATACGCCTCCTATATGATTGCCTGCAGTAAAACCCATTTTGCCTGCAACAGGCGCAAATGGTTGCCAATCAGGTTTTCCTGTTATAATGTTTTTTGATTCAGCTACATCTCCAACTGCATATACATCTTTCATATAGGTCCTCATATATTCATCGGTCTTTATGGCTTTTGTTTCTCCAATAAAATTGTTTTCCTTGACTAATCCTGTGTTGGGCATTACTCCTATTGCTACTATTGTTCCATCGACTTCGTATCTGTTTTTATTAGTTATAACTATTCTTCCTCCTTCATTTATTTCTAAGGTTTCTTCATTTAGCTTTACTAATAGATCTTTAGAAACCATATTGTTAATGTAATACGCCATATCTTCATCAAGTATTTTATTTAATAAGTATGAATGCTTATGAATTAATATAACTTGTTTTTTATTTTTTGCTAATGCTTCCGCCATCTCTATTCCTAAAATACCTCCACCTATTATAGCTATTTTGTTTAATTTCATTATTTTATCTCTAACATCTCTTGCGAACGCAGGGTGATGTACATAGAAAATCCTAGATTCATTATCATAATTAATTTTTTTAGGCTTTGAACCAGTTGCTAATACCAAGTAATCATATTCATATTTGTAAACCTTACCCTCGTTTACAGTATAAATTATTCTATTATCAAAATCTATATCAGTTACCTCATGGTTAATCTTTACATTCACGTTCCTTTCCTTTTCAAATTCCTCTGCTTTGTATGCTGCTAGTAAACTCTCATCATCAAATAACCCTTCAATATAATATGGCAATCCACACGGCGCATGACTTATTAGGTTTGTTTTCTCAAAAACTTTGATATTCATAGAAGGTTTTCTTCTTCTAGCCCATGATGCTGTAGTCATCCCTGCGTCTCCTCCTCCAATTATTATTAGCGTTTCTTGTTTCATACCTCATCCCAAAATTAATTAAAGAAGGAGAAAAATAAAGCATAATATTAATAAAGTTTCAAACAATTTTTATTATCCTTTCTAATAATATTTAATAATATGTAAATTGATAAACGAAAGGCAAGCCTTGCCCTTTTAAGGTTAGGTAATATTTTAAGTTATTAAATGCTTTAAACTATTGTGGAAACAATAGAGAGCATGAGTAAGCCCATAATGGGCTATTAAACATGGTCCGTGTCTCCGCACAGATAAATATACCTGAGTCCCTAGAACTGGGAACACAGGTTAAATCTCGGTGATGAGGGATGATAGGCTGAAGACCCAGCCAGTGATTACAGCTGGACTAATAGAGCGGGGTTTTATATCATACACTCACTAGCTATGAAGTCATGAAGATGAAGGCAGTAAACCATAAGCCTGTAAACCCCTAAGGGAATTCTTGCTCTTTACGGATCGGAGGAGGTCGATTCCAGCCCAAATGGTAGCATAGTTTATCCAATTTCATGTCTTCTCTATTAAAGGCAACTGAGCTATATCTAAATTATAAATCCAGATAAAATTACACATTTTCTTTTTATAATCATCTAAATTTAATTCCGTGTGTATTACCTCACACATATAATGCCTTCCTTAATCGCTTTTGTTTTGATTTAAAATTTTTAGAGAAAAAAATTTTAGCTTGTTTTCGATTAGTGTTTAATTTGTGGGTGGAATTAGCATGGCACAACTTAAAAGAGAATCTTTAGGTTTTTTAGGACTTGTGTTTTTAAGTATAGCGGCTATCTTTCCTGGAAGTATATATATTGTTAGCTCAACAACTTCATTAACTTATGCAGGAATAACAGCTCCTCTCACTTTTATTATTGGTACATTAATGATGCTAACAAACGTTGTTGCAGTTTATATTTTCTCTACAAAAATCGCTAGCGCAGGCGGATTTTATAAATTTGTTGAGAGTGCATTTGGAAAATCACCAATCTCCTCTACAACTGGTTTAATTCAATTTTTAGGCCAATTATGTCCAGTTATTATATCAGCAACAGTTTTTGGATGGCTAATACCAGTTACTGCAAGTTCTCTTTTTAATGTGACTTTGCCATATTATATCCCATTTTTAGCAAGTCTTGCAGTTATAGTATTTGTTTTTGTAGTAAGTTACCTTGGAATTCACTTATCAAGAGATTTTGCTGTTGCATCAGGTATAGTTCAAATTATAGCTATATTGGCAGTTTCATTATATGTTATATTTAAATCACCTTATAACACGATACAAGTATTTAATATAAAGCTTTCCCCAAGTGGTCTTTCAGGCTTTTTCCTTGGAACTATTGTAGGTCCATACACTGCATATATAGGATATTCTTCAGTTGTTCATTTCGGAGAAGAAGCAAAATTACCCAAAGAAACTATTAAGAAAGCTATATTAGTTTCACTTATATCATTAGCAGTATTTGAAACATTAGTAATGTACGCGATTACAATTGGTGTTCCTCCATCAGATTTAAGTAATTTGGCAAGTTCATTTGCACCTGCCCTCGTTGTAACATCAAAATATCTTGGCATCTATATAGCACTTGCTGTCTTAATAATTGCTCTATTTGGACAAATAACATCTCCATTAGTATTTGGAAATGCTGCCGAAAGAGTATTATTTTCTTTGTCTAGAGACGGAATTTTACCGAAATTTCTCTACAAAGTTCATGAAAAATACGGTTCTCCATCAAATGCTAGTATTGTGGTGTTTTTAGTAGCACTTTCAGCTTCATTAATTACTCAAGTAATAATGGTTTATTATTATGGTGTTTTGCAAGGTTTCTTTTACACAGTAGTGTTTTGGGCTTTAATAATGACGGTTATGAATCTTGGATACCATGCTATAGTAAATCAATCGCTCGCATTTTTAACAAAAAAATTAAAAGATTTATCTATATTAAAACATTTAATAGTTCCAACTATTGGCACCATACTTTCTATAATTGCATGGTATTATTCCTTCTTAGGCATTGGATCACCACTTATTTACACCATACCATTTATCATAATATGGGTAATAGCTTCAATAATATACTCTATTTACATATTTAAGAAAAAAATTTGATTATTTCTATTTGTTAAATTTTAAAATAGTTTTTTCTATAGCTCTCGTACCGAATTCAAAATCATCATCATCGATTAAAACAGGAGGTGTTATTTTAAGAACCTTTCCCTCTCCTACTAAGTTACAAACAACCCCCTGTCTAATCAACTCTTCTCTGAATATTTGATTGAAGCCATTCTTTATGGATCTTTCATCAAATTCAATACCTAAGACAAAACCTGAACCTCTTATTTCCTTAAAATAATTGGGTAGAGGAGAAAATAACTTCTTAATTTTCTCAGAAAGTGTTAAAACCCTATTTAACATTTGTTCATCTATTAAATCTAAAAGTTTCAGAGCTATACTGGATGCCTTAGCATTTCCTGATAATGTGCCTAAAACCCCTGTTTCTGATAGATCATCTCTATTTGTACATATAGCACCTAAAGGTATTTCTCCAGCTATACCTTTACCAAATACTATAACATCTGGTTCAATGCCCAATTCTCTTGAATAAACAAAATATCCAGTTCTTCCATAGCCAGTATATGCCTCATCTGCTATCAATGTTAGATTATATCTGCTTTTTAATTCCTTTATAAAAGAAACCAAATTTTTTCTTATAGGTCTTACACCAGCGTGAACTTGAATAGGTTCGAAAATTAAAGCTCCTTGATCAAGATTTAAAAGCTTCGATGATTTTTCTATTACAGAACTTATAGTTTCAATCTCATCCGTACTATCCTTAATTGGAAAAGGTAGGTGAACTATCTTGTTTTCTAAATCGATACCTTTTTCAAATGAAACCTTTCTGGTTAAATATGTTAAACCATGATAAGCCCCCTCAAAGGAAATTATTGCACTCTTTTTTTCACTTGCTAATGCAATATCACATGCTTCTGTTGCAGAAGATGTTAAAAATACATTCTTTTTTTGTGTTATTATTGATAACTTTTTTCTTAGCTCAAACGATTCATCTGTTTCAAATATATTAGAACTAACTCCTCCAATATTTTCATTACCAAAAAAATATCCGGTTATTGCTGCAGACCCTGAAAAATCAACTACCTCTCTTCCATTTATTTTTAATTTAAATCTCGAAATAGCCTTTGCTTTAAGTCTATTCATTTATTTTCCCTTTTTAAACACCAAAAGGCATTAAAATGCCATTTAATTTGGCAATCTTACCATTTATCATAACAAAGTCAACATGATTTGGTTCCAATTCATTTACATCATTTAATGGATTACCTTTGATGGCTATTATATCAGCTATATAGTTTTCCTTTAATATGCCAGCATTTATCCCTAAGCAAGTTGCTGCATTTACAGTTGCAGCTTTTAGAGCATCTAAGTTACCTATATATTTTGACAAATGGACTATCTCTAAATAATTTAATCCATGAGGTTCTTCAGAAATACCAACAAGATCTGTTCCAGCAACAATATTTAATTTCTTTTCTTTAGCAATCTCCATATCTTCATTAAAGTGCCTTTCTATAAGCTTCTTTCTCTCTTCACTACCTTTATTTTTAGACAATGCATAAGCTGTTAAAGTGGGTACATAACACATATTCTTTTCCTTAATTTCTTCCGCAAGTTTTTCAGTGAGACCGAGACCATGTTCAATAGAATCAACACCTGCCTTTATTACGTTACTTATGGCTTCTTCTCCATAAGCATGGGCTGCAACTTTAAGTCCTGCTTCATGAGATTCATCAACAATAGCCGATAATTCTTCAACAGTTAATTCTCTTTTTATTTTACCTCCTCCTGCAAAACTTCCAGATGCATATACTTTTATTACATCAGCACCGTCTCTTATACATAATCTTACAGCCTTCCTACACTCCCATGGAGAATCGCAGTAATAAGAATATGAAAGCCTATTTGCGATATCTATTGGTAATATTCTTGGATCATCATCCCCACCTGTTTGAGCAATTGAATATGAAGCCGAGAAAACTCTAGGGCCTAAAAGCTCTCCATTTTTGAATGCCCTAGAAAGAGCTATTGACGTTTTATCTCCCAACGACCTAACAGTTGTGAATCCAGAGCTTAATAACCTGAAAGCATCCAATGTAGATCTAAGCATAGCGGTCTGAGGATTTACTGTAACCCAATCCATCAAATCATGAGAAGTACCACCAAAAAAATGAAGGTGTGCATCTATTAAACCTGGCATTATAGTTAAACCACTGAAATCAAAGACCTTGTCATCTTTTTTTATCTCGATGGAGCCTTTCTCACCAACTTTTTCTATCATACTCCCAGTTATTTTTATTTCTCCATTTTCTACCATATCATAGCCAGTAAATAGCTTTCCTTTCAGAATAATCGAGCCCACTTTTTTCACCCTCTATAACTCACTATTTAATTTTAGCCAAAAATATTTTTCTATCGGAAAAGTATAACCAACAATTTTCAAACCTAACAGATAAATAAAAATTATGTTTTAAATAGCAACCAGTATTAACTAAAAAATTAACCTTTAATCCACCAATAGAAAACAGAGTCTCCCCCATCTATGGGATTTTCTTCATAACTTATTTGATTATTAAATCCATGCATATATGGCTTTATAATCCATATTAAAGTTGGTTGATAAGTATAGACGTAGAGATAAAGATTTATAGCTATTTGTTCAGCCTCTTTATAGTATTCTTGGGCTGCAGTTACATTTCCTATAAAAGCTTCTTTATCTGCTTTTAATATTAAGTTATCCATTTTGTTATATTGTTGTGACTCATTAGCAAATATTTGTGCCAATTGCAAATTACCTTGTGAAGCAAAGTATTTACTCAAATTCTCAAAATAAGAAACGTTCCATCCATTAGGTGCTGGGTAAACTCCTGTCTCTAAATATAGGGCATCAGTAAAGTCGTTTGCAAGAGGATAATCAGCATACCATGCATCATTATAAATAGGCATTGGATTTTGCCCTGGAACACCATAAGCGCCTATCGTAGGCCCTGGCATATACAAAGGTGTTGCAGTTATGTATGGATCCATTTCATGTAATGCCTGTGCCCACATTTCTGCTGCTGTGAAATCAACAGTATCACCGCTTGATACTATTATTGGGAAGTTAACTGTTATGTTATAGAAACCTGATTCTTCCATTAATTGCTTTGCATAAGTTAAATTAAATGTTGGGCAGCCTGTTAATTCTGATGGTGGAATATAATAAGGTAAACCATAAACTATTGCACCACAATATGGACTCCCAAAATTAAAGTGATATTTTGCATTACCTAGTATATCATTTATATATTCTGAATAATTAAATGCATAAGCAAATGCTTTTCTAACTAATGGGTTTGCAAAATAGTATGATGGTATACTATAAGATGGGTTTAAAGAAGATAAAATACTGGTGCTTATATTTGAAGTAAAAGCAAAAATATATTCGTTTAGACTTGGAAATTCGTATAAGGATGCTTGCCCTTCGGATTCAAGCTTTTCTATTGAAGGCATGTAGTTTGATGGTAAAAATGTTACTATATCTGCTTGTCCGGATGAGAACATTTCATATGCAGTATTTGGATCCTTAACCCAATATATTATTATAGTATCATTTGGTTTTGGTATGTATGTTATATTATTAGGCCAATATGGGTTTGGCTTTAATACAACGCTTTGACCTGGGGTATAAGATGATATCATGTATGGACCTGTTGACATTGGATTATCCTGTACTTGTAAATTATAATTACCCGCATTACAAGTTTGTTCATAAGAATAGAAAGATTCTGCTAATTGAGTGAGATTATTGTTATATAAACCTGTCAGATTTATACCATCACCAACGCTTTCTAGCCATTTTGCATCTAAAACTGCTCCACCACCTAAGGTATGAGATAGTGCCATGAAGAAAAGTGTAGGTGTGACTGGCTGAACTAAATGGAATGTAATTGTGTCAGTTGCATTATCATAAGTTACCGCACTTATAATTTCTTTTGCTGCTAAGGTATCATTAGGTGATTTGATAACAGATGTGTATGGAGTATAGTTAGGTATTAGATATTGAGTTATTAACCATCCACCTGTTGAGGGAACTCCCCCAGCACAAAGCATACCTCTAACTATACTATACCAAGCATCATATGCTGTTATAGGATCTCCATTTGCTGCTTTTAAATCAGGCCTTATTTTAAATGTATAAACAGTATAATTAGGAGAAATACCCCCATAAGTATCTCTTTGAGACCAATTACCAACTGTTGGTATGTATTCCGCAGCCATTGGTAAGAAGCTGGTAGTACTAGATCCTTTATAAATAACTAAGGTTGAAAATACATTTGCAATAACTTCCCAACCAACTGTTTCCCAGTCTACATCAGGATCGAAGCTATATGGTCCTCCAGGTACGTTTTCTGCAACTATTATTGTACCTGGATTAGGTACCTTTAATGTTGCAGAATATATTGAAAATGGTAAGCTGGATGATGATACTGCAACTGTTTGATATGTTGTATAATTATATGTTTTTCCTGATGATACG
>NZ_JAGDXI010000043.1 GCF_023256325.1 Caldisphaera sp. | reverse complement strand
TGATCCATTTTATAAATAATTCTAGAGACACCAAAGAAATTAAAATCAGGATAAATAAGGAGGAAATAAAGCACTAGTGGTGTTCTTAGAAAATTAAAAGATAATATATGATCAAATCTTAGAATACTCAAGAAAAATGAACTAAATAAAAAACCCAGATAAAATCCTCTATTCGATAATGTATGCACTGAATGAAATGTTTAGAAACTCTTGTAGTAATGTTAATTTCAACGAGCTAAGTAATCTACTGATATGGCAAGACAACTGGAGATGCAGAAAATTACATCTTAAGCAAGGAAGACGAATTAGCTACCGCCTTGCTTATGGACATTTATGGAAGTAGTTACACTGGAAGTGAAGAGTTCAAGAGGATAGCTAATTACGTTAGAGACGAACTTGTTGAGGACCTAAGGTATCAAATAATGAAGTGGTTATATAGGAACAATTGAGAAGATTAACTTTGATGCGATAAAACGGAATACTTAAGAGTTTATGCAACGTAGGAACATGGTTGAAAATTATTTAAGCATTCTCAGATAAATATAAATTGAAGGTGTAGGGTGTGACCCTCGACGATATATTAAATAAGAAAAAAGAATGGATTGAGTTAAATCCCCACAAGGATGGGTTACCAGGTCGTGGATATATTTCTACCTTTGATGAATCAAGGCTAGGAATACCGGATGGAGGAACAGAAAAAATAAATGATATCATAAACGTTTTCTATGATTCAAAACACGGACATACTCACTTTGATGTTATTGAAAAAATCCAATGACAGGAAATATATATCATAACCGCATTTATAAACCTAAAGATTAGTGATGGTATGGCTTAGCATCCATATAAACAACTTTACTTCAATCCCTATTTTATTCTTTTTTCATCACTAAAGCAGTTGAAATTTGTTGTTTTCTGATTTTGTTCTTAAACAAAATTTTGCATTTATTATGCATAGAACTGTATGAACTTATACTGATCAACTTTGTGATACATTCAAAGGAGCCAGAGATGATTACAGAGAGCTTTCAGCAATTTCTCAACTAACAGGAGCGCTCCATTGAGATGATAATTCAATTGGAACAGCACAAGATGCTTTAAAAAAAAAGAATTACTACAAATTTTGCCTGTGTAGCGAAGAGCGAATGAATGATGTATGAAACAATTTTGAACTGGTCTTCATGAACCTTGCTGAAATCCCAAAGCCGAAAATTACAAAAGCATTCTCATTGCGGGTAGCCTTGTTGAGTAGGTGTCTTGCGAATAGCTTTACAATTTCCTTTATGTCTGTAAATATAGTTGAGGAGTTTGCTTCGGAGAATTATGGTACTGCTGACAAAGTTGTCATCAAGACAGGATAAATACTGCAGAATAGGCCGTAAACAAAATGGAGATCTATTCAAAACTACTTGGTATGGTGATTATTGATTAACAGAGCAAAAACCTCACACTATCAGTTGAGCTGACAAATCGTGCCGAATTGGTTAATGCCGTGTTTCAAAAACTTGTTTCTTGCAACGATAAAGCTGTTCAGGATAACTCCTATGTTTTTAGTTGACGAAAACAGCAAGGAATAGCTTGCCATGAGGGCTAAGCAGTTTAAATCAATTTTATCTTTACACATGGTCAAGTTTAACCTCACCAATATACTTTCAACCTTCCCAGCGTTTATAGTTCTTGAAGTTATGGATGCTACGGCAAGTAGGTTCAATCTCTTTATCTTAGCATCGTTCATTTGCTCCTCAAGTAAAATTCGACCTTTATGATATCCACCCACAACTATAGCGTTGCCTGACCTAGTTACCATGCCTGTCGGCTAGCCGCCGAGTGAGGACTTGCTAACAGTCTCCATGTTACCCTCACTGCTGATAGTATGCCGTCAGGCTTTGAAGAGGTTGCACCCCTTATCTCGTTGTTAAACCAGAGTTAGCCCTTGAGGCTACCTTCTTTCCTAGAGTGCTGGGCAGACTCTACTGCTCTTGGCCGAAAGTGGGTCTACTGAAAGGCAGGCCTACGCTAATGGGTAGTTAATTAATCTATACGTGTTAAAATTTTTATACTAGTAACTTTTTTATTACTAGTGGGGAAGCATGATTAATAGATCCCTGGAGGAGGTGGCTAGATTGATGGATTCCCTTGGACATCCGTTGAGACTTAGGATTATAGCTCTTCTTAGGGTTAACGGCCCGCTTTACCTGGCAGACATAGCAAAAAAGCTCGGTGTTAGCAGGGCCCTCGCAAAGGTGCATCTTAGCAGGCTTCAGAGAGCAGGCATTGTGACTTCAAGGATTGAGCTTGTACCAGGTGAAGCCAAGGCGCTTAGGTATTACCAGCTGGTCGACTTCAGTATAACTGTAACGCCAGACATCATAGCAAAGCTAGCGGGTGAGAGCCATGAGCAGTAGCCTTAGCGAGAGGGGTTTCATAACAGTAACAGCGATAGTTTGGGCTGCCCTGGCCGTTGTTGGGACATTTGCAATAATATACACCGGGATCTCCGGTGTTGTTTTTAGCTTTGTGATGTTCGTGGTGGCAGTGCCGAGCTGGGTCAGGACTGTCAGGGAGAGGGAAGGTCACAACGATGACCTTGAGAAGAGGCTGGGCGACCTAGCTAACAGGATGAGCGAGCTGAGCTCCTAGATGGATGAGCTTAAGAAGGTCATAGAGGAGTAAACTGATGAACTCCTTGGCTAGGGCTCTGGCTGCAATAACCGTTGCCACTATACTTGCGCTCGTGTTGATATATCTTGTTCCATTGGCTCTCAGCCGCGTTCATTACAGCCTCGCTTACAGGCCCACAAGTTCGGTCTTGCTAAGCTCTAAAGTTCCTGGAACCATTCACGTGACTAAGTACAATGGCGACGAGATTAAGATCAACGTGAGCGTCACATATAGTCCTCTCATATATAAGCCAGGAGTTTACTATTCTGTCAATGTTTCTAATGGAACCACATACATAGACTTCTATTCAGTCTCATGCCCCAAGTATCAGCTTTACCCTATCTACACTTGCATAGTTAGCATAAACGTCTACGTTCCCTCAAGCGTCCGTAATGTGACTTTCAGCGATTCGGCATCAATCATAGACGTAAACGCTAGTGACCTGAAGTACTTCAAGGCTTCTCTGTTTGCATCGCAAGCGTTAATAAGGCTGTATAACATTAGCAAGGCCGAGCTTAGCTTAGGGGCCTCCCAAGCAACCGTTAGTATATATGGAAAGGGTAGCTATGACCTTCTTTTCACGTCCTCAGAGGCTACAGTGAGGTCACCTACATCCTGCATAGAGGTGAGCGCATCGTTGAGCGAAGTCACCTACCCAGGAGGCTCCATAGATGGCAGCGGCGCTGCTAAGATAGTAAGCCCAAGCTGTATCTCTAATCTTACAGTGAATGCCACATCGAGCGTAATTAACATTAGCCGATGACCTGGACTCTTGGGGCACCGCAGCTCGACCATCAGCTTCACTAGCTCCATGCACTACGAAGCGTATATAAATGGTTAAAACTATCAAAATACATTGATATCAATTATGAATATAAATCTTTATATACTTTTAAAAAACATAAAAATTGGGAGAAAAATAATGTCTAAAGAACTTTTAGAACCTTTCAATTCATATTATTCAACAATAAATAACAAAAAGATTCATAACTTTCCCAAAGAAATGCTCAAAAAAATGACCGATTATTTAATAAAGAAATATAAAACTAATATAATCCAAATATCAGAGAATTTATTGCAAATATTGTTTGATCCATACAATAAAGAAGCTTTAAATTCTTTAGAAAAAAATCTTGAATCTGTGAAAGAAGAGTTTAATTTATATAATTCTATCCTTGAGAACAATACAACTATATCCCAGCTTAAAGAGATTACATTAGACGCACTTTCAAATCTTATCGAAGGCTTGAGAAAAAACGAAAAGAAATTCTATAATGAAGTATTAAATTCTGATAATCCTAATCTCCTTCTGAATACTTATTACTCTTTATACTTGGATTTTGCAATTAAGTTATTTAATGAAGTTAAAAAATTAAAAATAACGGATCCAAACTATAAAACTAGAGATGCTCCAGAAAAAAATGTTTTTAAATCATATAATTCATTAATTTATATATTGGGTATTCCCATAATTCTATATATAAATGATAAAGAAGTTTTTCCATATCTATCTGAATTTATTGGGGCTATTTTTTATTATATTACTCTTGAAGACGAAATAACACCTGCATCAAATTCGTGGGGTTATTATCTTTTTTCTAAATTAATGTGAAATAATATGGATAGGAAAACTATGAATGATAATATAACCTATTTCTTTGATACCAACATTATTATAATTTACCTATATGAGAGATCAACGGAGCAAGGAAAGAAATTAATTGAATTGATCAACAAATTACGTTTTAAAAAGGTCAATACTCTATCTACTAACCTCGTAGAAATAGATACGATAATTAATGATGGGTTTACAATATTTTCCCATATTATTATTGAAAATGTTATGAAAAATTGGGATACGAAAAATACTCGAGAAAGAATTGCTCTCCTAGAAGGCATAGAAAATAAATTTAGTGATTTCTATGAAAATATAAGAACTAAATATTATAAAGGTAATATTCTTCCTTCAGGAGTGAGAGAAAAAATAGCAAAAAACTTTTTCAGAAATATAAAAGACAAAATTTTAGTATCTTCGGAAGATGAACTAAAAAGGAGATATACCTCAAGAGAGTATTATAATGATTTAAAAGATTATATGTCTTCTATAAATTTATTTATCAAAAACAACTTTAACATAGTTAATCTTGATGTTTTGTTCACAAATAGTATAATTTTCGAAACGCAACTAATAGAGGAAGGAATACGTAAATATATAAACAGCAGTGGGCATAAAAGACTTAGCAGATTTGATCAAATAATTTTTAAAGAACTTTACATTCTATTAAGCTTAAATAAATATGAAAAAATATACTTTATAACAAACGATTCAGATTTCAATAGATTATATAGTAGCATTATAAAATATTTAGGAGATTTTAAAAATAAAAAAGCAGATCCAAGAGAAAATTTTAAAGAATATGCTATAAAATCATATGATATCTTAAGCAATAGATTAGAAATTTCTAATCTAAGTAACGCTTACAATATTTTTAAATAATTTCTATAAAACTATATAAAGATACCCTTTATTTTTATTGTTACGTTATTAGTATCTTTACTATTGATACATAATAGCATGAATCTCGACCATGTTTCAGGTAACATTAGGTAAAAATAATAATTATTTTATGAAATTAAAATGTTGTTTACAAAAAAGGAATTAAAATACAATTGTGTAAAATTGAATTATAATCATTATTTTATACTAATTCAAATTCAGGTATTTTTTCAATCAACCCTCTTTCTTTAGCAATCTCATGTACTTTCTTAATAGCTTTTATTCCTACATCACCCATATCATAAATTGATTTACAACCGTCAATAAATGATTTAACTGTAAACTTATCGGAGCCAGGGGCGTAATTTAATGCGTAATTTAATGCCTCTTCCTGATTTGATAATGCATATTTTATTGATTGCTGAAATATTTTCCTTATCTCTAAAGCAATTTCATAGCCAAGCCTTTTGCTAACTACATACGATCCTAATGGTAATGGTAGATCTCCTGCCTTATTTTTCCATTCCTCATTTATATCAGCAATTTTTACCAAACCATATTTTTGATATAAAGCCGTTGTAGTAGGCCCCGGGATTAATAAACCTGCATCAACTTCTCCATTTACTACGCTATTTATTATTTTATCAAACCTTACAACAACCTCTTCCTTCGCATTGAAGAAAAGCTTATAATAGAAATAGCCGCTAAAGCTTTTACCAGGTATTGCGATTCTCAAATCTTTTATCTCATCCCTTTTATATTTCTTCTTTGAAACAATTATTGGTCCAACATCGCTTCTTTGTGTGCTTCCACTCCTTAACAAATAGTAATTATCTGCAATCCTCCACAAATTAACTGCTGAAACTGCCGTAACCTCAAGGTCTTTTTGATTTATAACTCTTTGGTTTAATTTATCAAATTCTTCATAATTTGGATTTATTTTAATTTTTTCACTAAAATTGTTATTTTTAATACCATAAACTAAGAAATAAGCGTGAACAGGATCATAATAATGATATGAGCTTACAACCTTTTGAGATACCAATTTACTCACCTATTAGTGGTTAAAATTAAAGGTATAAAAACATTAAAACGAAAGAATAACAAACAAGAAATAATAGTTAAACTATTAACTTCGTTAATAACTTTTTGGTTTCTTTTAGACAATAATTAAATCAACAATTTTTTTAAAAATAACTAATAGTTAAAAAAACACTTCTTTTAATCTTCTTCACTTTTTTCTACTATCGCTTCTCTAGTAAACAACTTCTTTTCTTCTTTTATTATTTTAAACCTACTTAATAGCTCCTTCCACTCACTTTCACTTACAGAAGTTTTGCCTTTACTCAAAGTTTCAACGCTTATATAAGCCTTACCCTTGGGCTTTAAAATTCTGTATATCTCATTAATAGCCCCCTTATGATCTACCATGCAACATAAAACACCATTTGAAAAAACGAAATCAACGGTTTCAGATTCAATTTTCAAGTTATTTGCTGAGGTTACTTGAGTTACAACGTTTTTTAATCCAAGCTTTTCGATCTTCTTATTTAATACATCTATCATTTTCTTATCAGAATCAACGGCGTAAACCGTTTTAGCTATCTTTGAAAGCTTTATAGTATAAAAACCTGGCCCACAACCTATATCTGCAACGATCATATCTCCTTTAACATAATTCAAAACCCTATCTTTCCTATCTAAAATTTTCCTAAACGGATTATCTAACACTAATGGATTGAAATGCCTATCCTCGCTCATTATTGCACACACGTTTTTAGAAAAAGGAAGATTTTTACGCATTAATATTTATTATTTTTTCTGGAATAGTAAATGAAACAACATAGTTTGGTTCATCAACTACTTCGCTCATCTTTAAGCTACCTACTACGCTGCATAAAATGTATGCCTCTTCCCCGCTTAAGCCCTTACTCTTTAGTTCTTCAACCATGTTTAAAACTGCCTTTCTAGCAGCTGTTACAGGTTCTTTATCTATACCCATAGTTACTATTTGTTTACCTGTATCATTTATGCTAACGAAGGCCTTTGGCGTATCAATCCTTTCCCCTTTTCTTAAATCTACCTTTATTATAACCCTTGCCGAAGTTTCAATCGCAGTTCCTGAAACTTCTCCATCACCTTGAGATGCGTGGGGGTCTGCTAAAGAAAGTAATGCTCCTTTTACATTAACTGGGAAATAAATAACAGAACCTTCTGTTAATAATCTATTATCCATGTTACCTCCCGAGCTATGGGGAGGTATCATTGGCAATTCTCCAAATTTTGGCGCCGTTCCAATAACTCCTAAAAATGGGCTTATAGGTATCTTAATGCCTTTTAAAAAATCTTTAGCAATTGCATAACCATCTTTTATATCCCATATAACTAATTTTTCTTTAAACAATCCTTTTAATAGACCAAAGTTGCTCAATATTGCTGACCATCCCCAATTCCCTACTTCAATCTTTTTTAATGTAACAACCAAAGTATCTCCTTCTTCAGCCCCTTCAACATAAATTGGCCCAACAGCTCCATCAAATTTAGATTCATCTATTTTATGCATATCTTCAGTTTTAAAATCGTATTTTATTTGGTTTGTTGATGAATCTGGAATTAATACTTCTACCTCATCTCCGGGCTTTATATAAAGCCTTGGTTTATTTGATGGGGACCAAGTAAAATGTACATTAGATAAATCAAAACCATCTAGCCTCAAATCTCTTCTCCCTGCTCTAATTTAACTCTTAGGTCCTTTTTCCTATAATAAATTATCGCTCCTGCTATTAGCCATGCTGCAACAACTGTTGTACCTATTATTACGTAAATGTTTATAGAGGTAAATGATGCATATATGGCAAAGCCAAATATTAAAGTTGCTATTATGGGTATAATTATGTGAGCTAAGTTAAGCCTATTCTTCTTTTTCATATATAATGGTAAGGCTGCATTAACCATTATGTGATCTATTAAAGTACCTAAGCCTGTCCATAAACCTGTTACTAAAAATGCGTTTAATGGTCCTAAGACCCAACCTGTTATTGTGAACAAAGCTATTCCAACAACTGTCATAATTATTAATGATATGTGGGGGCTCTTGTATTTTTTATGAGTGTAGGAAAGCTTTTGTGGTAAAGCATTATCTTTTGCCATAGTATACATATCCCTTGAACCAGCATTTATTATCGCAACTGTATCAACAAAACCGCTGTTAGCCATGAAAATAAATATTATTGCGGCCATTATAAGGCCTCCATATTTTACTGCTTCTATTAAACCTGGCACAAAGTTGCTGAAATAAGTGCTCATATTATTAGGTCCCCAACCTATAGTCATTGTGTAGCTTGCAAATGTGAAGAAAGTTGCTAAAAGAGCTATAGTTGCTATAACGCCTTTCCTTATGTTAACGTGAGCCTGCTTAGCTTCTGCTCCAAGAAAAGTCATTGAGCCCCAGCCAGCATATGATGTAAAAGCAAAAACCATTCCAAGGCCTACACCCATTAAGCCAAGAGGAGAATATTTTAAGCTATAAACGCCTGGATCCCATGGGTTGTGAACGCGTAATAATATAACTATACCTAAAATAAATATCAATGCCATTTCTATTGTGCCTGTATAAACGCTGTACTTTAATGAAGGCTTTATGCCAAGATATGCTAATAAAAATGCTAATATAGCAACCAATAAACCTAATGGATACCAAGAATAACTAGGCAACGAAATTCCTAGGGCTTGAAGGCCAAATATTATAGCCAAAGATGTCTCAAAATATATAAAAGGTGTTGCGCCTATAACTGTATAAAGCATGTAAGTCCATCCACCAAACGCACCAACCCTTGGACCAAAACCCCTTTCTATATATCTATAGTATCCTCCGCTTGATGCCACATTTCTGGAAAACTCGTAAACAACGTATGCTGCCGCAAAAACTGCAGGTATTGCAAGTAAATAAGCTAAAGGCAAAGCTCCGTAAGCAAAGCTCGCAGCTCCTGTCATAGTTGCTAGCGCAGCTATTGCAGGAGCTGTGAAGGATATAGATTGAAAAATTAATTCTAAAAATGTTACACTACCTCTAGCTAATTCCTTATGCCCTCCCTCCTCTCCCATATGCAACACACCGACAAAGCTTAATATTATGATATCATATATTTAAACTTTCCCATTAATGTATTTTTAACTAAAAATTGACAATTAAGTAGAATTATTAAAAATTTGTTACATCAAATTCCCTTTCCGTTTAAAGAATACGTAAACTACCCTATCCTTACGGGCAAGTCTCTTGTGTTGGAAGATAAAAGCCAGCAGTGTATATATTAATTATATTTTAGGTAACTTTACCAAATAAAAACAACTATATATCTGCAAAATATAATTGCTAAAGCCTTTATAATTAGGGTATATGATGGGCATAGTTACTTTTCCATTACATACAATGATACAAATACAAGAACCTAGATTTATTTACTATATACAAGATGATGAGCACCAAATAAATGGACCGGCCGGGATTTGAACCCGGGACCTCCGCCGTGCGAGGGCGGCATTCTTCCACTGAACTACCGGCCCTCGTAAGGATTAGTATTGCTTGATATCTTATATTTGTTATTATACTTAATAATCCCTTAAACTATTCTTCTAATTTTATTAGCCAATTATTTAATTATAATTACACTATTTTAACCATGAATAATTTTTTATATACCTATCTAATATATATAGAGAGGGTGTATAAAATGAGGAAAGAAACAAATATATTCATGTTACTGCTAGTGATTTCATTAATAATAGTTGGCTTATCATTTCTTAGTATAGGTAAAGCAGAAACTACTCCAATTCTAAAACCATCATTCGTAGCTTATTCTTATTGGGGAACAAATGAATCACATATGCTAGCATACCCCGGAGGTTCATTTTTACCCTTAACCATAACAATAACTTATTTAGGGCCATATACTTTATATAATGTTACCATTAATTCTACAATTTCCTATCCTCTAATATTATCAAAAGGTGAAACTACACCGAGTCTATACATACCAGTATTAAATCCAGGAACTACTTTGAAACTATTTGGATTATTTAATATAAGCTACAATTCTGAAGATAAAATATATAATCAAACACTCAATATAAAGTATACTCTGTTTGAAACAATACCACAAACTAATAAAACAATACCAATAATTAAATACATGACATTAAATTATTCTGTTCCTATTTTGGGTTATGTCAATTTAAAGCTTGCCGGATTTAAAACAACTCCTTCTGTTATTTACGCAGGAGATACAGCTGCTGTATTAACTGTTTATCTAGTTAATGAAGGTAATGTTATTGCAAGTAATGTTAGTGCATATATCGTTACTCCACCTCAATTATCTCCATTATATCCCGGTTCTAATACAATAAATATAGGATACCTACCACCCGGGACTCCTATTAATATTTCGTTTCCTCTTGAAATAAAAAATGTAACTAGTTCAATAAGATTACTACAGCCATATGAAACTGTACAGATACCAGCTCCTTTCAATGCTATGGTAATATTGGCAGTTAAAGGAAACAATATAGATGAGTATTTTGATATTCCTGTAGATGTTAAACCTTCATCATATTTTGTAGTATCAAACGTTTATCATAACACATTTACTCAAGGAGAATCAAATACATATATAACTGTTTCATTAATTAACTTGGGAAATTCTGTAGCTAAGTTCACAACAGTTACTCTATTACCTAATCCCATTATAACTCCATATGTTTCATCGAGTATTAATCCGTTGATTGGAGCTGAAACTATTAATTATACTGTTGGCGATGTACCTAGCGGAGGAGCATTCAATGTCTCGTTTGTAATAAGTGCTTCGTCAGGTATATCACCTGGAAATTATAATATACCTATTGCAATAACTTGGTATCAACCACCTACAATGACACCGATGCATCAAATAATTGAAGTACCAATAACTATATCTTCATCGTTCTCTTTAAACTCATTAGGTAAATTGAATTCATTTACTATATTATATGTAATTGCAGCAATTGTAATCATAATATTAGTTGTTATGGCAATAATAGGACTAAGGAGGAGAAAGCATTAAATCTGGTGGATTTTTCAATGCAAAAGGATCCCGAAAATCCCTATTTAGTTCTTGGGGTACTGACTTTTACCACTGCACTAACAAGCTATGTGGAAGCAATGGTTATACCTTCACTCCCTCATATAGAAGAAGCTTTATCAGCTACTAACGAAGAAGCTGCTTGGATAGTCTCAGCTTATCTAGTTGTAGGAGCTGCGATTGCTCCTCTTTTCGGAAAAATGGGAGATACTTTTGGAAAAAAGAGGCTTTATCTCATTTCACTAATTCTGTATTCTTTAGCTGTCCTATTTGCTGGTTTTTCACCAAACGTCTATTCGTTAATAGGGGCAAGAGCAGTCCAAGGCTTTGGATTCTCTATTTTTCCTTTAAGTATAGCTATAATTACAGATATATTTCCAAAAGAAAGAGTAGCTCTTGCTCAAGGAATTTTAAGCGCTATGGTAGCTATTGGAATGACGATAGGAATGATAGCTGGAGCATATATAGATGAATACTTTGGATGGAGAGCAATGTTTCATATAGCTTTTGGCATAGCAATAGTTGCCATAATAATTTCTTATATAAGTATAGGATCTCATCCTCCAGTTAAAAAAGAAGAAATAGATTATTTTAGTTCAACCTTATTATCTATAGGAACCGCTTTAATTTTGGTATATTTAACTGAAGCTCCATATAAGGGTTGGTTTTCTTTATTACAATTACCTATAATTGGTCTTGGCCTAGCATTGTTTGTAGGATTTTTAGTTTATATAAACAAATCAAGAAATCCATTAATAAGGCCGGATCTTTTAAAAATTAAGAATGTTATGGTAGCGAATTTAGCTGGTTTGTTTTCAGGAGTAACTATGTTCACATTGTATCTGGCTGTTATTTATTACGCGGAAGAACCAGGCCCATATGGTTTAGGATTGTCCGTTATAAGTGCTGCCCTCTCATTATTACCAGCAACTTTAGCAATGATAATTATTGCGCCTATAGTGGGAATGGCTGTCAGCTCATTAGGACCAAAACCAGTGCTTATTTATGGTTCTATTGTTTCATCGATAGGATTCGCCTTATTTATATATAATAGAGAAGGAACATTACCTTTAATTCTAGATTCTTTTGTGACTGGAATAGGAATAATATCAATAATGACGCCTATAGTTAATATGATAGCAATTTCAATGCCAGAAGACAGCATTACAGTAGGCCTAGGCTTTAATACTATGATTAGATTTTTAGGATCTTCTATAGGACCTGTTATGACTGCAAATTTAATGACAACTTATGTTGCTTACGCTGCATACTACGTGCCAAAATTTGGTTTTTCATTCTTTACTGAGCCTGGACCTTTAGCATTTAATTATACATTTGCGATAGGAATAATATTTTCGTTTTTAACATTTATAACTTCATTGTTTATGAAAAATTATACTCCTCAACAAAGAAGTATAACTACAGCTTAATTGTTCAGTTACTAAAAATTTGTTTTTATATTTTGAAATATATTTAAAAAACTAATGGTACGTATCCTTCCGAAATATATGAAGAAATCTTACTGCCCACATAAACTACATCGACACCAAATTCCGCAGAAACTGTTTGTAATGTATTTAATGTACCATCTTTTTCTGCTATGAATTTACATGCTAGGGGGCGCTGATTGGCATAAGATAAAAATTCTTTTAATGCTTTTAATATATTATCATTTCTTGAACTTAATAATTTTTCAGAGGGTCCAAAAAATATTAATTTTACATCAGAAGCCCATTTATATTTTAATGCATTTGTAGCGTATAATAATCCTGTTAATATTTTATCTACATCATTACTGGATAAAATTACTAATACTTTAAGTTGTGAAGACATTTTCTCACCTATTTTATATAAAAACAAAATTATTAAAAATCTTTTCTAATATAAATTCATTAGAACAAATCTGAAATTACTATAATGTTAATTGTACACTAGGGGAGAAATCAAGATGAGAAAAAATGACATGCATATAAATTGCAATGAGACCTTGAAGTATGATATAGGATTATTAGAAGAACTTGACTCATTATTTGGAAATTCATGTAAAATAATTAAAATGCTTTCTAAACCTCCAGATAGATTTTATTTAAGAGTTAATACAACAAAGATATCTAAAAATGAATATTTAAAAATATTAAAAGAAAATGGAATAAACTTCTATGAAGATGAACATATAGATTATGCTATCTGGGCTCCAATAAATGGACCTTATGAAATTCCTATATATAATAAAAAAATATATGTAAATAAATATGCATCGGAATCGGTCTATCTTGGTAGTAACTTATATATACCAGGTATACTTAAAGCAGATAAAATAAAGAAAGGAGATAAAGTAACAATTTTTAGTAAAAATAATATACCTCTTGCCTCAGGCACATCAGCAATAGATTGGGAAGATATATATAAATTAAAGAATGGACTTGCCGTAATTGTTGAGGATTCTGTTTACAAATCACCTAAAATAAGAGAGCTACCCGGATTTAATGAAGGTTATATATATTCACAAAGCATACCGAGCATCTTAATAGGAGAAATAATAGATACAAATGATTTTGGGAAAAATCCTATTATTATAGATATGAATGCAGCACCAGGAGGTAAGCTAGGATTAATAGCACAAAAGTTTAACAGGAATTCTAAAATAATAGCTATAGATAGGCCGAGCAAAGTAAACGATTTAAAAGAAAGAATTCATAGACTTGGCTATGATTGGGTAGAAATTATAGGAGGGGATTCTAGATATGCTAGCCAAGAACTTAAAATAAATGAAAAGGCAGACCTGGTTTTAATTGATCCCCCCTGTACAAACCTAGGAGTTATACCAAAATTATATGATCAAAAGAGTTTAAGGGATATGATAGTTTTAACTAAATATCAAAAGCAATTTATAAATGAGGCCTTTAAGTTATTAAAACCTGGAGGTACTTTAATTTATTCTACATGTACATTAACTTATAGTGAAAATGAGGCAAATATAATGTATGCAACGAGCATAGGTTTTGATGTTGAAGAAATAAACATAAAAGCTGATGTAATAAAAAATGACTATGGAATAAGGTTTAGTCCGGAGAGAGGTTATCCTGGATTTTTTATTTCAAAGCTTATAAAAAATGTGTGATAACATGAAAAAAGTATTAATAATAGCAAGCGGAGGAGGGCACACAGGGCATAGCATTGCTTTAGCTGAGCATATGATAGATCTTGGCATAGAAGTTGATTTTATTATACCTGAAAAAGATGAGTGGACTAGGAATTCGGTTAAAAACTATGGAAAAATTGTTTCAGAAACCCCTAAGTTTTTAGATCCAAGCGAGTCTTTATATTTAGGTATTTTGAGAGCCCCTATTGCTATTATAAAGTCTTTAATTAAAGTAAAGAAAGGCTATAAAATAGCTATAGCGAGCGGGAGCAATCATAGCATATCAGCTGGCATTGCTTTATGGTTAAAGGGCTCGGATATAATAGTTTTTGAATCTACTGAGAGATTTTTAGAGCCTAGCAGAACCATTAAGACATTGGGTAGGATATCGAAACTAATAGCATTTCAATGGGAAGAGCAATTAAAATTTAATAAAAAAGGTAAAGTAGTTGGTCCATTTTTAGGGAAATTAAAATATGAAATCAAAGATGAAGGGTATATATTAGTTAGCGCGGGCAGTTATGGATATAAAAAGTTGTTCGATTCTTTATCAAAAACCAACTTAGAAAACGTTGTATTGCAAACTGGTAAAGTTGATCCAACGCCTTACATAAAAGCTCATCCCGAATGGAAAGTTTTTCAATTCGACCCTGATTTGGAAAAATACATAGCAAATGCAAGGATTGTTATAACGCATTTCGGAAGGACTGCTGTTGAAAGCTCATTAAAATACAAAAAGCCGACAATACTTTCTCCAAATATAGAATGGAAATGGATGCAAAATGAAACTAGATTAAAAGAATCCGAAATTATGGCAAAGAAGCTAAACGCTTATTATTTACCTCCCGATGATGTTAATGAAGAATCATTAATTAATGCAGTTGAAAAGGTTAGGCATCTTGTCCCTAATAGCTATAATGATGGGGCGTTAGAGCTTGCAAAGATAGTTTATTCAATGTTATAATTTTAAGCTTTGAGCATAAATTATAAAGGGGGTTTATAAATGCCACAGCAAAACTATGACGAGAGGCTAAGAGCAGTAAAAATCCTAAGATCTGCTAGAAAATTTTTGCCCCTATCAAAGGTATCAGAGTTAACAGGACTACCTTTATCCATGATTTCCAGATATTCTACAGAATACACTTTACCCTCTGAAGGCAATGCAAAAGAAATCTTAAATGCGCTTTTATCAAAACAAGTTATATCAAATATAGTTGCCACAGCTATTAAAATTTACAATGGTTTTTATGATATAAGCGGCGTTACTTGGAACCCAGATGCCCTTTTATTAATATCTGAGTATGCAAAGAAGAGGTTTAATGGAGAATTTGATAAAATATTAACCCCAGAAACTGGGGGAATAAGCTTAGCCACATCAATTAGCATAGCCTCAGGAGTACCAATGGTTATTGCTAGGAAACAGAGGCCTTTAATTACTGAACCAATTATAGATGGAATTCATTTTAGTGGACCAGCATCTTATACCGTTTTTTATGTTCCTAAGAGGGAACTTCCAAAAGGCAAGAGAATACTTATAGTTGATGATTTTAGCGTTAGAGGGCATACATTAAATGCCTTAATTGAATTGATTAGAAAAGCTGGCGCAGAACCGAAATCAATGCTAGTTATAGTAGGCATAGGTAAGGATTGGAAGCTTTTGCCGGATTCTGAGGCTTTAATTGAGATAAGCGGTTAAATTGCTTGCAATAAATGGGCCGACATCTATATAATGAACCTTATCTTTCTTAGGTAAAGTATTTGCCGCATATATCTTATCAATACCTGAAGAAATCAGTTTTTCTTCAGCGTTGTTTAATAATATAGCATGGGATACCATAACATATATTTTTCTAGCCCCTTGGCTTCTCAAAATTTGGGAAGCCTTTAATATGGTACCCCCAGTGCTAATTATGTCATCAATTATTATAATATCTTTACCCTTAACATCTAATTCCTTTGGTTGCATTGTTATTTCTCCTGTAACCCTATCCCTGCTCTTTACAAAATAATCATATTCGCAATTCAAATAAGAAGAAAGGGACTTTGCTCTATCTATTGCCCCTATATCTGGAGATAAAACAGCTATGTTCCTTTTGTCAAAACCAATTTTTTCTGCCATATAAATATATGGCCTTATATTTATTGATGGTTTGCCAAAATACTTCAGGCTTTCCTCCTTATGTATCTCTATTGTGAACAGCATATTATAATATTCTTTAAATATATTTAAAATAGATCTTATGCTAATCGGCTCGCCTTCTAAAAATACCCTATCTTGTCTAGCATAAGCTAAATATGGAGAAACTAGTATTTGATCTTCAGCCTTTAGCTCTTTAATGGCATCGCCTAATAAAATAGTTTCTATTATAGATTTATCTTGAGGATATACAAGAGATTGAACTACTATGGCTCTCTTTCCATTTATTTCGCATGGTATCCTTATATAGCTTTCTCCATCTGGGAATGTTTTATATATCGGATTGCATATATCAGCCGATAAAGAATTTGCTATAGATTTTGCTATTTCATTTGAAACATCATTAGTTCCCGCAATAACTACATTTTTCATATCCAGCCCCAATTAATATTCCTATAATAATAATTAAAGGCTTTTATTTAAAAAATTTCTATATAAAGCTATTTACCCGTTTAACAATTATTACAAATTGCAATGAAGAGGATGGAGCGACCCTGAGAAGTGATGAGCGACTTTCCTCTGAGCTTTTTAAGTTAATCAAACTCTAATCAGTTTCTATTAAAGCTAATAATAAATATTTTTAAACTCTAACCTATTAACAAAATATTTAACAGTATACAGGTGGTAAGAATGACTCAAAGAGATTTCGATGTAACATTCATAGGAGGTGGAGGTGCTTCCTATCCGGGCGCTTTTGAGCTCGCCAAAGCCGGGAAGAAGGTTTTAATGGTAGATAATAAAGGTAATTTGGGAGGAGATTGCTTATACGCAGGTTGTATACCATCTAAAACAGTTAGAACAAAGATATTGGAATTCACTTCAACAAATAAAGAAGTTGATCCCGAAAAAGTGTGGAGCGAGGTTATTAAACTTAAAGAATACGTGCAAGACATTAGATATCAACAGCATATGGAAGAGATCAGAGAACATGAACCAAACCTAACATTTGTTAAAGGATGGGCAACAATAATTTCCCCTAATAAAGTTAAAGTAGAAGGTGAAGAGAATTTTGAGGCAAATACAAAATATCTTGTTATAGGTGCTGGAGCAGAGCATATTATATTGAATATACCAGGAAAGGATATGGTAATTACCAGTGATGATCTTTTTGCCTATCAAAAAACTATGAAAAAAGTTCCAAAATCCATGGCCATAATTGGCGGGGGATATATTGGAGTTGAGGTCGCCGATATGCTATCAAGATTAGGAGTAGAAGTTTCTATCATAGAAATGATGGATAGATTATTGCCAACCATGCCAATTGATTTATCTAAAGCTGCGGAATCACATATGAAGGAAGCTAAGGTTAACTTGTATTTAAACAGTCCAGTGGCATCAATAGAAAAGAAAGGAGACAAGAAGATAGTTAAGGCTAATAGCAAATCAGGAGTTATTGAAGTAGAAGCAGACGAAGTATTAATGGCTGTTGGTAGGAAACCGAGACTTAAAGGATATGGTTTAGAAAATTTGGAAAAAGATGGTTTAAAAATAGAGAGAAATGCTATTTGGGTCTCTCCATCTTTGAGAACTTCATTACCTAACGTATTTGCTACAGGAGATGTAACAGGTAAGGCTATGTTATTCCATGCTGCAGTTAAAGAAAGTTTAATAGCAGCTAAAAACATATTGATAGGAAGAGATGCTTATAGAATGAATTATCATTCAGTTCCATTTACAGTGTTTACATACCCAGAAATAGGTTTAATAGGCTATACTGAAGATGAGCTAAAATCATTAGGTATACCTTATGATACTGTAGACTATAAATTAGCTGGCGATGCTCAATCCCAAATAACTAATCACAGAGAAGGATGGATGAAAATATTTTTGGAAAAAGAGACATTAAGAATATTAGGTGTTCAAGTATATGCTCATGATGCTGCAGAGCTTATGGGAGCATTTGCTGTAGCATTAGAAAACGGATTAACCGCTAAAAACCTTGCTTGGGTTTGTGGGCCTCACCCATTAACTTTCGAATCTATAAATTATGCTATGAGACCATATTTCTAAATTTTTAAGTTTTTTGAAGAAAATCTATATGGCAGTAAATCTTTTAATTTATAAAATTTTGACTTGTTACTTTTTAATGATATAGAATAAATCTGCGTATCATCGTCTCCAAATTCTGATAATACTTGAAGGCAAGCACCACATGGAATAGCTGGTTCTTCACTATTTACAGCAATTAATATTTCTTTTATTTTCTTCTCCCCGTGAGATATTGCATTAAAAATAGCTACCCTTTCAGCACACATTGTTAAACCATAGCTAGCATTTTCAATGTTAACCCCCCAGTAAACATTGTTATTATCAGTTCTTACAACAGATGCAACATTATATTTAGAATATGGAGCATACGAATTTTTAATTATTTCTTTGGCTAAATTTACCATATCAAGGGGTACATTATCCATGCTTCTCACACTCGTTATACTCTTTATTTTAATTTATATTTTTAATTTATGCCTTTTCTACATAGACTATATAGAAATCTATAGCTTCTATAGAAATGTTTATAAATATATTTTATAAACAGAGACTTGGAGAAAAAACATGAGCAATCACAACCCATTTGGATATATAGATAATACGAAAACAAACATAAGCCATTTAAAAGTTTGGTTTACAGCTGGTATGGGATTTTTTACAGATGCTTATGATTTATTTGTTATCGGTATCATTTTGGTTATATTAAACAAGCTGGCATCGCCATCATTTCCAGTAACAACTTATTACTCGTCTTTATTAGCATCATCAGCAATAGTAACAGCTATATTAGGTCAACTGGTTTTCGGCAGAATCGCGGATATTGTTGGTAGAAAGAAAGTTTATGGTGTAGAAGCTACAATACTAGCTATTGGAGCATTAATGAGCGCCTTTTCTCCAAATATATATTGGCTATTAGCTTCTAGATTTTTAATGGGCTTCGGGATAGGAGGAGATTATCCAATATCAGCTACAATAATGAGTGAATATTCACCAAGAAAAGATAGAGGAAAAATGGTTTCTCTAGTTTTTGCCTTCCAAGGGATAGGATATGGCGTTGCTGTCATAGTAGGTCTATTATCTGTATATTTGTTCCCAGCATCAATAGCTTGGAGGATATTAGCGGGCTTTGGAGCAATACCACCAGCCTTAGTTATTTATTATAGAAGAAAAATACCAGAAACGCCTAGATATAGTTTATTAGTAAAACATGATAAAGAAGAAGCATTAAAGGCAGCAAGCTTTGTTGGAGGAAATATAAGCATGACTCAAGTAAAATCTAAAGATTACAGTATAACAGAGTTTTTAAGAAATTATGGCTTATTATTGTTAGGAACTTCATTGCCATGGCTCTTAATGGATATGGCTTTATATGGCACAGGAGTGTTTTCATCACCAATTACATTAGCTATATTAGGTGGATCAAAAGGGTTAAGGGCAGATGTTTTAAGAGCTGGTATTCCGCTGCTAATAGGTATTCCAGGTTATTTCTTAGCTGCAGCTTTCATAGATAAAATAGGTAGAAAGTTCATACAGTTGATGGGCTTTGCAATGATGTCAATCCTTTACGCTACTATATCAGCATCTATTATAGCATCTGGAACAAAAATTGCTGGATTTTTAATACCTACTGAACTAGCATACATATTATTTGGATTAACATTCTTATTCGTAAACTTTGGGCCTAATACAACAACTTTCGTCTTACCTTCAGAATTATATCCAGTTAAATATAGAACTACAGGTCATGGTATTTCTGCTGCATCTGGAAAAGTGGGTGCTGCAATAACTACTTTTCTATTCCCGTTTTTGCTAAAGTTCTATGGATTAAAACCAATATTAGAGCTTCTTGCTGTAGTAAGCGCATTAGGATTTATAATAACTCTCGTATTATTGCCCGAACCTAAGATGAAAAGCCTAGAAGAAGTAAGCAAAGAGAAATTAGAGGTTTATGAGAAACCCATAACAGCTTAAGCTAAAGGCTTTCCCAAAGGTTTTTCTTCCTCGTTTTTTGCTTCTTTATTTTCAAAAACATATTTTAATAGTGATAAGGCTCCTTTTCTTGATAAATATTGGTTATTATTTCCACAATAAGGAGAAAAAACGCATCTAGGACAACCGTCTTCACAATTGCAAGAAGAAACTATTTTTAAAGCCAGTCCTTCAACTTTTTCAAACCTATCAAAAACAAGCTTTGAACCACCATGACCTCCAATTGATGAATCATAAATAACTATATGACCGGAGGGGTAACTTATTCCGCCTAGATCTGTATCAGATGCACCAATTATTGGCCTTGATGCAGAGATCAATACATGCTCTAAGGCATGATAGCTGCTTATTTTCTTTTCTCCGCTTTCAAACATTAATTCTGGATATTTTGTTAATATCCCTTTAGTCCAATAATCCCATTTTATGGGTTTTT
This sequence comes from Caldisphaera sp., assembly GCF_023256325.1. Classification (GTDB taxonomy): domain Archaea; phylum Thermoproteota; class Thermoprotei_A; order Sulfolobales; family Acidilobaceae; genus Caldisphaera. The sequence continues at coordinate 3,496 of NZ_JAGDXI010000043.1, read as the reverse complement.
CATAGTAAGAAGTAGATATTATGCTACCTGAATACTCATCTTTAACTACATACCCTTCAACTTGTATCATTATGTGCAGATCCCCATAGGTTATGGGAATTATTCCAGCAAGCCTTTTTTCTTTAGGTATAACTTCTATTACATCTATATTATATAAGGGTTTTGTATAGAAATGGACATCATTTAATTTTATAACTTCAGCTCTATAGGAATTTACATCGAGCCTTATTGATAAATATGTTTCACCCGAATGGTAATATATAGCGTTAGGATGAAGTTCATATAATGCTTGAGGCATTTCTCTATACCCTATGTTTTTGTTTTTATAATAAATCTTAACTATAGGTCCCGTTGATCTAATAGAATTGTTTAAAATAAAGTTCCTACCTTCTTTCCAACTTGGATGATATATATTATTGATAATGCTGATAAAACCTTTTTGCAATAAATCATCTACTACATCTAAAAACTCCTCAGGTATATCATCTTTTTTGATAAAACCTTTTTGCAATAAATATGAAATAAAGTGTAACTTTAATACTTCTTTATTTCTAGGCTCTATATAACCTGGATCTGGCTCTTGAGAAAAATATTTTTCTGGGTTGTTTAGATAAAATGACTCTATAGGATCATCGCCCATTATTGTTATCACTAATCCAGGATTACCTCTCCTTCCGGCTCTTCCAGCTCTTTGCAAATAACTTGAATAACTTTTAGGTAAAGAAGTCATAACTATTGCATCTAAATCCCCAATATCAATGCCTAATTCAAGAGTTGATGTTGAAACTACTCCTTTTATTAACCCTTCTTTTATATCATTTTCCACTTTTTTTCTTGTTTCTGCGCTTAATCCCGCTCTATGAACTAATACATTTGTATTATAATTTTTTCTTGATATTTTTGAAATTAATTCACTCATTTGTTGGGAATCTGTAAAGGCTAATACCTTTAATCCTTTTTTTATTAAAGATGAAATTATGTAAGAAGAAAAAGTCCACCTACTCATATAGCCATGATCTATAAAAATGTGAAGAGCTGTTCCTTTTCTCCTCTTAGGCCCGTATATTACTTTAACTTTTCTTCCAAAAAGTCTTTCTCCCATTTCTTCTGGATTTCCTATTGTTGCTCCTGAACCTATAAATAAAACATCTTCATTTGAAAGCTTCGATAACCTATATAATATCCATTTCATGTGAGAACCAAAAATACCCTTATAAATGTGCATTTCATCTATTACAACGAATTTCAAATTTTTTAAAGCATTTCTAAATTCTGATGAGAGAGATAATCCTAAATGGATCATATCAGGGTTGCTTATCAATATTTGAGGTGTATTTTTATAAATTTCGGTCCTCTCTTTAGGCGGCGTATCTCCATCTATAATCCCAAAGCTTACTCCCAATTCTTTTGATAAGCTAGATATCCTTGATATTTGATCCCTTTCCAAGCTTTTCGTTGGATAAATAAAAAGTGCCCTTTCTTCACTATTATTTTTTAATAAATTGAGTATAGGTATTAGAAATGCCTCAGTCTTTCCCGTTGCAGTACCTGCCGATATAACTGTATCATTATTTTTTAATATAGATTCTATGGCTTCTTGTTGAAACTTATATAATTTAATGATACCATAGTTAATCAAAGCATTTTTGAGCTCTTCTAATAAGTTCATATCTTTAATATTTGATCCTAAATCTGGATACCCGTAATTTTCATTATAAATATATGAGATCTTAGAGTTCTGATTTTTAACTATTTCGTTTAAAAAACTTAATAGATCAAGAGGGTTTGACGGTATGCCCTGTCTCATAGTTTTTATGCCTCACATAATTTGATAGACCAATTAGCTCAATACCTTTATCTATAAGCCAAGAAAGACTTTTATCCCCCCATGATCTTCTAATTTTAAGCTTTTCATATTTTACTTCTAATATCTCCTGCCCTTCATGATTATATACTTTAAACCTTCCTTTAACTCTATTTTTTAAATTCCTAACTAAAACTATGTGAACAGCATACTCGTTTGGTTCTAAATTTAGATTTACATAACCAGATTTACCTGTTTTGTAAGTACCCTTACCTTCTTCTGCAGGTTCATTAATTATTTCTTCTTTTCCTTTTTTAAAGATAACTATCATTTTCCTCATAGCATGAAGGCCTGATTTGCTTTTAGTTGATTCAACTTCTAACTTAAGCTTACCCATCTTCATCCTCAAATTTAATAATCTTTTTGAAGCTATTAAGATTTATTAACAATCCTTTAAAAGGTTCCTCTAAAAAAGATATGTGGTAGAGACATTGAAAGATATAATAATAGCAGGCCTAGGCGTTTCAGGCTCAACTTTAGCATATGCTTTATCAAGTAAAGGGTTCAAGATTACGGCATATGACCCTATTAAAAAATATGATAAGGCTTGCGGAGAGCAAATAACTGGAACTGAAAATACAATAGGTCTTATGAAGAAATCAGATTCTATAATTACTATTCCAAATTTTTTTAGCATATATGTTAACAACAAAGAAAGCTCCACAATAGACTTTGGAGGTTCTTCACCTTGGTATATAGTAAATAAATCTAGGTTTGTTCAATATTTAAGAGAAGCTTCTATATCTAATGGTGTTGAAGTTATATATAACAATTGGAAAGGTGAAAAAGGATCTATAACTGTTGATGCTAGAGGTCCTTTTTCTGGAAGCCTGAAAAACAAAATATTAGTTAAAAGATATATTTTAAAAACTGAATGGGACCCAAACCATGTTATATTAGACTTTAGGCCTAATGAAGGGGGGCTTTATTGGATTTTTCCAGCAGATAATGATGGTAAGTTAGTTAACATGGGAGGGGGATTTGTGAATTTATGGAATGATGAAATACTTAGCAAATCAATTATGGAATATGCAAAACTAAATCTAAAAGATTTTGAAATCAAAGATGTAAAGGCTGCACCTCTTGATGTTTTTTCCCAATATAAATCTTATTCTGACAATGTATTTTATGTGGGAGAGGCTGCAGGCTTAGTTTTAGCGATAAGTGGAGAAGGTAATAGGCCAGCTATAGAGTCTTCTTATGCTTTATCTAATGCTATAGCAAAATATGGCTTAGAGGTTAACGATGTAAAAAATTATTACCTAAAACTATCAAAAAAAATAATTAATGATTCAACGTTATCTAGGAAGTTGTTTATGTTTACATATAAATATAGAAAATCAATTGATATGGTAGAAGTATTAAATAACATACCAAAGTGGTTTTGGTATAAATATTTATCAGTTAATTTAGAGCTTAATGATTTAATAAAATTGGGATTGGATTTAAACTTTATTTCATCTGTAATTAAGGGAATAAGATATTATGTTAAATAAAGGGAAATTTTATATTTACTATTAATTACTATGAATCTACTGCTTCCTTAACTGCTCTATAAACCATAGCTGTATTCCAATAGTGTATTTATTAAATAATTTACGCATAACGATTTTAGTTCAAGTTTATAAGCTT
>NZ_JAGDXI010000040.1:15937-79803 GCF_023256325.1 Caldisphaera sp. | reverse complement strand
TAAGTTTTCGGGAAGAGGATTAATTTTTTCATTGATAAATTTAAACTTATTGTTAATATCTTCAATATTGTTTTGCAAATCAGGTAAGATTTTATTATTATCATCTATTTTTATTTTATTTTTTATAAAATAAGAATAGAGGCTAACTAATAATTTATATGTCCTTTCTCTGTCCTTTCTTAGCATTTCAGAAACAAATTTTTTATCAAGTAAATCAGTAATCTTAAGCTTTTTAATTTGGTCTTCCATTTGTTTTGAAAGACTTTGTTCCTTATAGATTGGTTTCAACTTTTTACCAAAAATTATGCTCAAATCATCGTCATTAATTAGTTTTTTCATATATAAATTCATCTTCTGGTTTGAAAACTTCATCAAATGAATCCCTAATTTCATAGTTATCAAGAACACTTAATTTTGATGGCGGGCCATAAATTTCCTTAATAGTCTTCCATACTGTATCGTTAAGAAGTAATTTCATTTCTTGACTTATATCTTCATCATAATCTAATATAGTGGGATATGACTTAGTGTAGTTCTCTTTAAGATATGAAATAGAATCATTTAATAGATCTGCTATTTCTTCCATGAGCCACTTATTCCATTTAGCGTTGTAATTAATAGTCTTCCTTCCTGCTTGTATAATAAAATCCGCTTGTATTAAAAAGTATAGACCGCTTTTAACTTCATCTAATGGCATGAAAGAATAAACACCTAACAATTGAGAACTATTGAATTTCCTAATCTCATTTTTATTTGTATCAAGCTCAAATGCAATTGAAACTTCTCTTTTTTCAACATCTTCCCTATTAGAATTTTTTGTTTCATTATCGTTCTTTATATAATCAGGCACATCTATTTCTTTTGAAAACATTATATATCTTCCAATGGTTTCATCCAATTTATTTGAATTATTACTATTAATAGGTTGAGCTTTTTCAGATATCTTGTACTTGTATATATTGATATTATTGAGTTTTTCAGGCTCTTTTTCATGATTCCACTCTATAATTTTTTTCACATCATTTATATTATCTTCAATTTCTATTCTATTTATGTATTTAAGAAATAGGAACATATGACCTCTTAGCTTTTCATTTACAATTTTACTGAGCTGTTTAGCTGTTTCCTCTTCTATGAATATAGTAAATCTAGTCCATCCTTTATCTAGATCCTCTGGCATTGATGTAGGAATTGGAGTAAGTTCCCAAGCAACCTCATCTGGTTTAAGATTAAATTTATTTATTATTTCTCTCAAATAAGGATTATTCCATGCATCTTTAGAAAATTGAAATGAAACAAAGTAACTTCCATCTAGCGATTTAGAAGCTATATCTATATGATGCGATATTTTAAAAACTGACTTCCATCCGATTCCTATAAAACCTTTATAGCCAATTGATGGTTTCTTTCTTGGACTAACCGTACACAAGCTAATAATGTCATCTCTATCTAGATTTTTACCATTATTTTCTATTATAATCTTATCTTTAAAAATCCTTATCCTGAATAAGCCATTTTCATTGCATAACTCTTGCTTATTATTGCATAACTCAAATCTAGCATCCTCAGCATTTTGAAGGAATTCCAATATGAATTGATCAGGGTCTACAAATACATTTTTATACATAATTCTAACAGAATTCTTAGCAGTTTCTTCAATCACATTTTTAGTTTTTCCTACCAAATTTTTTTGCGATGATTGAGATAGCCACTGGTTCATTATATTGCAAACAACATCATAAGATGGTGATGGATTATTACAATATGCAGGTTCAGCTAATTGCAAATTTGATCCCATTTATATGTTTTTAATAAACAGCTATATTTATTCTTTTTGGTAATAAAATTATTACTTAATGAAATTTTGAGAATTTCATTAATAAACCAATAATAAAGATAAAAATTTTACTATTTTTATTCTGAATTCTATTGTCTCATAAATTGATATAAATCAAATATTTCATACAAATTACTTAAAGCTGCTTTAATAATAAAAATATGTTTTTAGATATAATATAGATATATTACCAATTTCTATTTTCAATGAGAAGCCTAAAGAGACTGCGAGTCTGCTTTAACAGCATGAGGAATATTTAAAAGTAAAATATTAAGATTCTTTAATGAATAATTTATAATATTTTGGCTGATTAAATCTCAACCTTGTTTTTTAATAATTCAAGATATCTTGTATAGTATTTATCTGCCTCAGATAAGAGGTCTTCATATCTGGCCTCGCTTATTTTTAGCTCTCCAAACCTTGACTGTATAAATCTAGCAACTTCCCTAGGCATTGCCTCTATAAGAAGCCTCCACGATACTTTCCTCATGTACTTAGGTAAAATTAAGTTGTTTCTCTTTGCATACCTTGTTACTTGGTCTTTGTTTATGTTTCTAGGAGAGATATTTTCTATTAATTTTAAGGTATTGTTGCTAAAATATACCCAATCGCATGGCTTATTCCCTTCCCTTAAGCCTATGTAGTATCTAGAAAATTCCGAAAACTTTACTAGCCTCTTTGTTACCATTTCATCGATTTCAACTTCCTCGTCTGGATTCCAGTTCTCAATAAGCATTATTGCGTGCTCCTTCCTTATCCCTGACTCAAGCATAATCCTGTATATCATGTAATAGACTTCATGATTTTCCCTTAAAAAATCAAGGGTTCTTTTAACGTCTTCAATATTTATTTGATAAGGCCTAACGCTGAGCTTATAGCCTCTTGAAGGAACCGCCTCCATTATCCAGCCAAATGTTTCAGGGCTTATCTTCCTCTTCATATAAAGGTACTGTATGTAATGCCTGAAGACATTTCTCAACCATTTATTTTTGTTGTTTACAACATATTCAACCAATTCTTCGCTAAGTTCCTTGCCCTTCAAGTGTTTGTCAAAAAGGCCTTTGTAGTAATTTAGCGTCTCGATGTTTTTCACCTTCTTCCTCTTCTTCCTTTCAGAAAGGAAGTTTTCAAAGTCCCCACTCCACTCCATCTTTACGTTTGACAAACTTATGCCGAGCATCTTCCTCAACTCTTCCTTATATTCCTTAACAACGAAGTTAAGAATGGCATTCCTCAAATATTCATCTTTAGAAGCTAAAGCAAGTATATTTAAAGCCAAGGAATAGTCTATAGATTCGTTTTTTACAACTCCTGTTCCCAGTCCTCTCATAAATCGGGAACCATAACCAGTTTATATGAATCTGAAAAGTAGAGCTTATGAGCTTATATGAAATTTATGATTTGTGGCGGACCCGGGGGGATTTGAACCCCCGACATTCGGCTTAGGGGGCCGACGCTCTATCCTGGCTGAGCCACGGGTCCAAAATAGGACCTCTAGGCCCTGGCACCCTTTCGGTATTATGCCAAAAATTTAGTTTGCTAATAAAATTTTAAAGCTTTACTAACCTTTAATGTATTGATTCGCAATTTCCTTAGCTCTTTCCAATGCTTTTTTTATATTACCCTCTTTAACATATTTTTCATAAATTTCATCTTTTTCTACTTCAAAATATAAATTATATCTTATTTTGGAATCACTAATATTTTCTTTTAAATACTTTTTCAATTCCTTCATAGAATCATATAGCGTTTTGATCTCTATGTCATTTATTAAGCATTTCTCTATTTTTTCTAGACTTCTTCTAGCTGCTATACCAGTATAACCTAAGCTGGTAACAGCAACTTCCAAATAATCGTAGATTTTTTTCCTAAATGGGACAATAACATTACCTTTTGAAGCTTCTGTAGCATTATTAATTAGCTTCCTCTTTTGCTTAGCTAACTCGTAGATTTCATTATTTATTTCATAGTTGTTTGTGGCTATTACTATCAAATCATTCTCATCAATTAATTTCTCTATATCTTTTGAATTTCTTATCTCAAGATTTATTAATTTGACTTTGCTATTATTTTTTATGTCATTTATTTCTTCACTAAAATAAGAAGCCACAATGGTAACATTTGCTCCCTCATCTAAAAAAGTCTTGGCTCTTCTATATCCTACTTTTCCTCCTCCTATTACTAATACATTTAAACCTGAAAAATCAATATATAAAGGTATGTGTGCCATCTAAATTCCACCTTTTTTCTATTTCATTATAATCCAAAAAGCATAAAGGATCGTCTCCCCAGAAATCTTTATTAACAATTTTAGCTCTGCCTCTACTGCCCCCTCCACATATCTTTTTAAATAAACAAGAAGAACATCTTTCTCCTCTTAAGTTTTCCGATAAATTAACAAATTTTTCAAGAGTTTTATTGTTTAGGCTAAGGATTTCTTTTAAGCTTTGTTTTTTCAGATCACCTATTATATAATCCTCAATAAATTGACATGGTCTAACAGTTCCATCAGGGTATATACTGATTGTTTTCCTTCCACAATCACCTTGGGCTTCTATCATTTTTAGATATTTGAGAAAATCCTCTTTATTATTTGCAATTCTGTCTGCAATATATATTCCAATAAAGTTTCCTCTAACTAGTTGGATTTCTAATTTTGTTTTATATTCCTTTGCTTTTTCAATAAGTTCTTTTGCCAATTCAATTAATTGATCATTTGTAGGTAAATCCGAAACTATATTAACTGCACGACCTATCGTATCTAACAAATATAATGATACTCTTTTGGCGTTGATTTTTGCTGCAAAATCTATCATCCTTGGTATTTCTGAAATATTATATTTTGTTATGGTAGTTCTTATTCCTACATCTATACCATATTTAATTGAGTTTTCAATACCTTTCATTGTTAACGAAAATGCACCTTCATAACCTCTAAATTTATCATGATATTCTGGATATATGCTGTCAAGTGATATGCCAATATAATCATAGCCGAGTTCTTTTAATCTCTTTGCATTTTCTTCAGTTATCAATGTTCCGTTACTGCTTAAACCAAGCTTAGGTCTTTTCCTGTGAGACAATATTTCTGATAATTCCCAGAACTCTTTCCTATATAAGGGTTCTCCTCCTGTAAAAATTACTAATGGAATTTCCATTTTTAATATTTCATTCGCTATCTCAATTAATTTTTCTCTACCTAATTCTTCTCTTGTGCTTTTTGACGATGCATCTATATAACAATGCACACAATTTAAGTTACACTTATAAGTTATATTCCAGAAAACAACTGGTCTTAGCTCATTGGAAAAACTAGAAGGCTTTTCTTTATTATAATGCCCTTTAATTTTTGAAGATACTGTACCTTCGCCAGTTACCATAACACTTATAGGAATCATCTAACTACACCCGGTTTTAAGTCAGCTAAACTGTATATAATCATGAGGTCTCTCGGATTACATTTTTCCTTGAGAGTTTTAGCCATATCTTCTATTTTCTTTTTTTCTGTAGCATGAACCATAGCATAGCTTACATGTTTCCATTTTCCCTCTGGTATTGATTGTCTTAAGACAACATGTGTTGAAAAACTCATTGATGCTGCACATTCACATATTAATTCTTCATTACCATTAGGTTCCATAACTACCATACCATTTTCCTTAAATCCGAGTTTTTCTCCATCCAAAGCAGCCCCAGGGTCAGCTAAAACACCCTTTTCTAATAACTTCTTTATTATATATTCAAGCTCTTCTTCCTTTAAATCATATTTCTTTAAAACAAAATCATAAGGCTTTTCATTTATAGGAATACTTCTTATAGATAATGGAAAATCCTTATCAATGCCTAAATCTTTCAATAGTGGAGGATGTTCAGGTAATAATGCGTATTTTCCAGCCTTAGAGACTCCGTTTATAATATCATACTTAACACTTAATTTATAGGTTCTTTTAGAAAGTAAAACAACATAAGATTTTGAATTAGACTCTTTGGTCATTCTTTCCGCTAAATTAATCAATTCTTCGTTGCTAGCTCTCTTAGCAACTATCCAAACATTGTAAATCGGGTGACTCCTTAAATAACTATGAGTAACGAGTGGATCCTTCATAGCTATTTCAGCTAATTTTTTGTAATTTTCGCCCGCTTCAAAAGCTATTAAAGCTGCCTCATTACCTTGAGCCCTAAAATTATAGTAGAAGCCAATTCTCTTTATTATACCATCTTTTTTTAAATTGTTTATTCTTTCTAATAAATCTTGTAACCCTATTCCTACTTTATTGGCTATATCATCATATGGTCTAGCATGCAATGGGAAATCATATTGCAATTCCATTAAGATCTCTTTATCAATTTGATCCATAACATCACCCTCAAGTATCATAACTTAAACCATAATTTTTTAATATTTGTTCGTAATCCCCTGGGTTGTATAAACATGATGGGTCTTCATCTAATGGATCCCCAGTATAAGCAAATGATCTTGCTCTGCTACCCCCACATATATTTTTGAATTCACATAATCCGCATTTTCCTTTTATTTGAGAAGATCTCAATTTCTTGAAAAGCTCTGAATTTCTATAGATATCTATTATGCTTCTGGTTTTTATATTTCCAGCTGGATATGGTAGAAAGCCGCTTGGATATACATAACCATCATGAGACACAAATACTATGCCCCTACCATCTCTAGTGCCATGAGTTTCTGCCTTACTTTCATTCTTTGGTTTTCCTAACTTCTCTCTTAATCTGCTAACGAGATCGTAATAGAGTTTTCCATGTTTTATTATTTTTTCATGATCTATACCTTTTCTTTCTAGAGATTTATAAAGCCAGGTAACCCTTCTAAATATTGGTCCTTCTGAAGTCCTTATTGTTATATTATACTTACTGGCCTCATATAAAAAAGATGAGACATCTTCCCATTCATTCTTAGTCAAATCTTCATCAAATTTACCTCTTCCAACAGGTATTAGATAAAAAACTTCCCATACTCTTACATTCAACTTATTTATTAACAAATCAACCATATCTGGAAGTCCTTCAACTGTTGATTTCATAACGGACGTATTTATTTGCACTTTTATTCCTTTTTCATTCATTTTTCTAACAACTTCAATAGATCTGTCCCATGTTCCAGGAATACCCCTTATTTTATCATGTATTTCTTTATAAGGTGAATCAATGCTTATAGAAACAGAAGATACTCCATATTTTGAAATCTTCTCTATTGTATTATCATTTAATAGAGGGGTAACACTTGGAGATAAAGCAGTAACAATTCCTTTCTCTTTCGCATATTCTATTAGCTCCCATATATCATTTCTCATTAAAGGATCTCCACCCGATAAAACCAATATGGGAGAAGGTCTTCCAAATTCAGATATTTGATCAATTAGTTTTATACTTTCTTCGTGGCTTAATTCATTTGGTAGGGGTTTTGTTATGGCTTCAGCTCTACAGTGCTTACATGCAAGTCCACATGCTTTGGTAGTCTCCCAAAATATTAGTATAGGTTTTTCATCCATAGGCCACTCTCTATGACTCATAGCTTATCCCATAGCTGTAAATACTTTCTAAATAAATATTAAGTAGTATATGTTTATATAGACTTGTATAATTATTACTTAGATTTTTGTCTCATCTTTATTATTTCATCCGATATCAAACTTAAAATTTTTCTTTTACTACCTTTTTTTAATATAATTACCCTCCTAGTTTGCTCATACCATAATTTAGGATATTTCTTTTCTTCAATTATTGGATTTAATCCCAACTTTTTAGTTACTGTTATAATTTCTTCGATGCTCGGTTTTGTTACAGCTTTATTTTTTGGAATTTTTCTACCATTATTTCTAGATAAGCTTGAATCTAAATAAGCAGGCCAAATTACAAATTTATCTTCCTTTGGCATGAAACATAACCTACTCTGCCTGCTGCATTAATTGTTTTTTCCTTATAATTGACAACTTTACTTCCTTTCTAAGCCAAAGTTCCATTAATGGACATGTTGACGGTTCATAATATCCACCCAATCCGCATTCATCAATATGAGGACATGTTGTACATGGTATGTCCAAAATTGAGGATAGGCTGATGTTTAATAGCTTTGATTCAATTGGTTTTTCTGTTATAAATAACCTGTAAGTTCTCCTTCCATTAACAATTACTTGTTCCCTTTTAATTAAACCTTTCTTAGCTAATCTTAAAACAAGTCTAGACCCTTCCCTGCTATCTAATCCCATCATTTTCCAAAGTTCGCTTTGCAACACACCATCTTTATGATCCTTTATTGTTTCCAATGCTGCTTTTTCTACCTCATCTGAATTACGCGGCAATCTACCATGCACCTCAGTCATATTAGCCTGGTTTTAGATACACTACTCACTAAATATAGGATGACTAAAAGATTTATATCTTTAGTATTTCGTGTATTAATAATATATTAATTAATCTTTTAAAGCTCTTTTTTATTAATATAACATAAAAATATAATTAAAAACATTTTATTAACAAATTAAGTATTTTGCTTATAATTAAAAACATTTTATTATCCCCTAGCTTAATTTTTAGTATATGATTAACTATAGGGTGAGTATTGGTGGAAAATCCAGTAAAAGAGGCAAAAAAGATTTTAGATGAAACTATCGAATTAGCAAAGAGAATATATGGAAAAAGATGGATGAGAGAATTAAACTCCATAGAGGATAGATTTGGAGGAGATCCATATGATGTTTTAGATTTTCTTAAAAAAGAGGCTGAAGCTAAAGGAATTAAAATTGAAGAAAAACAAAATGAGAATAATGCAAAATAATTTTTCTTTTATAATGAAAATTAACTTGTATTTTAAAGATTTTAGTATATTAGTATAGGTTTGTCATTGAATTATATATTCAATTAAAATAGGCTTTATTAAAAAGGCTTTAAAAATATAATTCTAGTATACCTTTCTTTGTATACATTTGAACTCATAAAATTTCATTATAGATTTTTGAGTTGTTTCAATTGTGTTAAAGCATAAAATACACCAGTATTACTCTTACTAAAAGGGATTTATAATAAGAGAGGGGAGGTATTATTGCCGGTTCCATCAAATAAAAAACTCGAATTACTAGGAAAGCCGAGAAATATAATATTTAACTATATCTTGGTAAACATAGAAAATAAAGGTTTAAAATTGAAGATAAATAGTAACGTTTATGATAGCAAGTTTAATCTGATAGGTAAAATAAGCGATATAATAGGAAATGTAAACAAACCATACGCTGTTGTAAAGCTTAGCAAAGATAAAATTAATATGAATGATGTGTTTTTTGTTGAAGTAAAAAGATATTGGAACCGGTATCATAAGAGGTGAAACTTATGGAAAGATGTCCTGTATGTGGATCAAGAGATTTGGTAACAACACCAGAAGGTAAAGTTGTTTGCCAAAGATGTGGCATAGTGATAGATGAAAACTTATTGGTAGACAAACCAGAATGGAGGTCATATAATGAGAAAGGTATACAAAATACGAAAGGTGTTGAGAGGGCTTCTCAGGGAACAACTTATTTAAGACATGATAAAGGAGATGGCGTTATAACCTTTGTTCCACCGAAAGTTAGAAATCATTTGAAATCATTAAATAATAGAAGACTGAGCATGAAACATGCAACATCGAGACAAGAAATGCCTAGGATAGCATTATTTGTTTTAGCAAACAAAGTAAGTGATTATTTTAACTTATCCGTACATCCTAGAGAAACTTTAGGTTATATACTACACAAATATGTTGAAAAAAATGGAAATTCGGTTGGTAAAGACAAAGAGGCTATAGTTGCTGCAGCTCTTGCTAAAGTTGTAGAGGTTTATAATTTAAATATATCTCAATCAGAAATAGAAGAATTTATGGGTATAGATAACAACAAAATCTGGGAAGGGAAAAAGAGACTGAATGACCTTGGTATATTACAAGAATTTAGATATATAGAGGCACAAAAAGTTAATTATGCTGATAATAAGGACAGAATGTTAACAAGGGTAGTAACTTACATAAATAGAATTGTTTCGACATTAAATTTAGATCAACAAGTAATAGAAGAATCGATAAGATTTGTCAATAATTCTATAATGTCAGGAAAAACGCTTTATGGTAAAAAGCCTGAAGCTATAGCTGCTGCTGCAGTATATTTAATATCAAGGCTAAACGGTTATGATATTAGTCAAAAGGAGATAGCAAATTCCGTATCTATTAAGGAATCTACTGTTAGAAAGCTTTACAAGTTCCTTATAGGAAACATGGCAGTTGTGGTTTACCTTTAATTATTTTTACATTTTCTCCTTTTAAACTTAAAATGCCAGTATTACCTTTTGGTGTAAAAGTTGCTAGATATAATAATCATGGTCTCATCAATATTAATAATATTAACAATAATTTCAATAATATTATATCATAATTCTAAAAAGATATTGTTACAAAAAAGAAAAATTTCCAACAACTTATTAAAAAATTTATACCTAAATTTAATAGAATGGTATGTAAAATCAACAAAAAATAACTATTCTGATTATGCACAGCTCTTATTAGATAACAAAGATAACATAAATATACTAAGGCTCAGTAGAATTTTAAGAAGCATCAAATATTGTCCAAAGGATTCAGAAACTTTATCTATATATCTCAGCAAATTAGGCCTTTATGAAGATGTAATAATGTTGTCAGCAAAAGGTTGTAGTGTATCTTCATCAGCCTTAATTGAGTCTAGAAATGCATTGTTAGCTTTAGGAATAACGAAATGGGAAAACGAAGCTTCAAAAAAACTGGGCAAGGAATCTATATTATCTAACAAAGCTGATTTAATTTCACTGTATTGTTCTGAAAATAAAATTTATGTATATATAAACGATAACGAAATAGAAATACCTCCTAAAGGATCTGAGTGGAGGATTGGAGATCCAAAGGAAGGTCTTGAACTATTATTATCGTCTGCAAAACCTTCAAAAGTTATATATTGGGGTGATTGCGGAAGAAGTTTAGACAGTTATAACAAAATCAATGCCAAGAATCTTTATTCAATAGCATTTCCGGATTCTGAACTGTCATTAATTTCAGCATATTATCATTTGTTAATACCTTTATCAACTACTCCAGCTAAAGCAGTATATTATATATCTCTTATTTCTAAAAAGATTATGGATCAGTTAGGTATAGAATGGAAAAACATGCCAGAAGATGTTAAAAATGCAGAATATCTTCCCGATACTCAAATTCCAAAATTGGAAGATAATTATTTTATAGTAACTGATAAGCCAAGACTTATTTATCCTATTTGGAAACCTTACATTTTAAAGCAGTTGCCATTAACTGGTAATTCATGGGATTACGCAGCAAGAGTTTCAATTGCATCCTTAAGAGTAAGACATGGCGAAATAACAAAGGCTGCAACAATAAAAAGAGGTAATGAACTTGATAAATCATTACCATACTTAATAATAGGTAATATAATAAAAAACAAAGAACTCAATAATAATGAATCATATCAAATAGAACCTTGGGATCTGGACTGTGTGGAAAAAATAGATAAGGTAAAATTGGATTGCGTAGAAAATAATGAGGATTGTCTATTTATGCATGGATTAACAATTTGGGAAAAAGAGATGATAAATATAGGTGCTAATATACCTTGTAAAAAAGAATATCAATACAATGATCCTAGGGGTATTCAAATAAATAATGAATCAAATATTAAAGCTAAGGAAATAGTTACAGAAACATTTATGCACCCTGAAATTTCAAAAAAATTAAATATACTAGCCTCTTCAAAAACTAAAATAAAGGTGTTATCTACATCTAATGAAATTAAAGATCCAATCAAAGCTGCGGAATCTGCATTAAAATTATTTGGTAACGAAGGCAAAAAACTTATTATTACGCCAAATGATGCTCTAGCAAAAATTATTAGCAATGCTATAGACGGAATATATTTAGGCAGCATCAATGACTCCAATATGTGGTTTATTGATAATAAGATTGGAGTAATTTCGTGGGAGAAAAATTTAATGTTCCCAGAGATTTCATCATTTGCAAATGATATTGTATTAATGTTTCCAGAAAGAATAGTAAATAATGTTAGTTATGATGGAAAAGGGTATTACGATTTTTATACATATAGAACTTTAGAGATTGCCTCAAAATATGGAGCCAAAACAGTATCAAGAGCTTTATCATTATATGAAAATAAGGATTTTGTAGATCTCGTTGAACCTAAGCAAGACATAAATGTAAAAAAAGGTATAAACTATAATTATATTCTAGAGGAAGTCAACTCTTACTTTAATAAACTTTGGAAATCAAAGCCGAGACCTTATCAGGAAACTAGTATATCAACTTTCCTTAAAATGCTTGAAAAAGGCAATCCAACAATAGAAATAGTAATTTTACCAACTGGTGCAGGAAAAAGTGCTATATTTCAAATAATTTCAAAAATACTGCAAGACTCTGGTTTTGGAGGATCAGCTCTAATTGTTTCTCCATTAAAAGCCCTAATACATGATCAGGTAGAAAATGCTAAATCAAGGGGGTTTAAGACTCTGTATATAGATTCGAGTATACCTTTATCGAAAAGAATAGACGCTATAAAGTCTACAAAAGCTGGTTACTTAGACTTTTTATATATAACTCCAGAAAGGTTTGGAACTGATATTATTGATGATATATTTGAAAAAGGCAATCCATCTTTAATAGTTTTAGATGAAGCCCATACCCTTTCTAAATGGGGATTCAGCTTTAGACCAAGCTATTTATACATGGCATCTAAGTTGCAGAAAATTAGAAACAATGGATATCCACCAATTATAGCATTAACAGCAACTGCACCAAGAGATGTAATAAACGATATATTAGAAAGTTTAGGATATGATCATAATGAAGCAGAAATACATAACATCTCATTAAAAACTGAAGAAACGTTAAATATTGACTATAATGGTAAGCCAAAGGTTCTAATTGCACCCACTATAAGAGATGAATTGAAGTTTGATGTAATACCAGTTCCGGAAAAGGGTGAAGATAGAGTTAAAATTTTAGCAAGCAACGCAAAAAGTTTAATTGAATTTGCAAACAATTTTAATGAACCTTGGCTTGGTTTAATTTTTGCCCCTTATGTAGAAAGTAAAAATGCATGGTGGTTTAATGCTGAAAATTTATCAAAATGGCTATCTGATGAACTAAATTTAGATATTTTATTTTATCATGGGAAATTAAATGAAAAAAAGAGAAGAGAAATTGAAAAAGTTCTATCAGAATCTTCAAAAACAGGGAAAGGACCAAGAATTTCCGTTGTTACAAAAGCCTTCGGTATGGGGATTGATATACCGAATGTAAGATGGATTATACATAGTATGCCTAGTGAAAGCATAGAAGATTTTTATCAAGAATCAGGAAGGGCAGGCAGGGATGGAAAAGAAGCTAGAATTATTACACTTTATAATCCAAACGATATTATAAGAAGAAAATCATTAGCTGAAAAATCAGCAATTAGAGCAAGTGGAGTTCTTAAAGTATATAATAAAATACTAGCATACAGATCCTTATTAGCTGAAAAGGCAAGTAAGGTTGAAATTATACCTATACCATTAGATGTTCTCACAAATGATGAGTGGGCTGCAGTAAGATATTTGGATGTATTAAGAAATGCTGGAGTATTAGATTATTCTTTAGTAAGAGGACCATTAAAAGCCTATGAAGCAAATAAAAGAGAAATAGAATTAATCTATGGATGGTGTGTACCATTAGAAAAAGGTTATTGTTTAGCCAGAGGAGGATTAGAAAAAATAAACAATGAATTCAAACCTATAGATGTTATGACGGCTTTATGCGAGTTAAACAGTAGCAAATACGAAGCATTAATTACTTTGGGAAAGGAAAAAGGCCTATCTAAAGATTACTGCGAAAAATCAATTGTATCTGATTATAATAAAAACTTAATTGCATTAATAACTTTATCACCAGGAGAAAAGAGGCAGGCTAAATTTTTAGATCATGAAGTTTTTAATGAAGTATTAAGATTCTCTAACAGAGAGATAGAAAAAATTGAAGAAATACAAAAAATAATGGAAGAGGCTATTGCAATAAGATCTAGAAACGGTTCAAATAGCGTAGATCCTTTAATCAAAAAAAGAGTTGAAGAATATTTAACAAGAGACTCACAAAAACCTGATTACAAAAAAATTAAAGATTTAGGCAATGTTATTGAATGTACACCATTAAAGGGATGTGCTGAAAGAATAGCTCAAACAATATCTGATATGGAGAGAACTTTTGGAGATAAAAATGTAACAATTGCTATTAATTCTTATGATTCCCTAGATGTAGTTGAAAAAGAATATAGAAAAATAACTGGCATGACTCCAAAGTTTTCTAACCAAGCTTATAAAAAGATTTTGGCTTATATTAACAAAGGAAAAGAGGAAAAACTTATGGACTATGGATATTTAGTCTTTATAGTTAAAAAGAATAATAGAAATGAAATATTAATGGATTTTCTAAACAAATATAAATATGCAGCATCATATTTTTACAAGTATTAAAATGGTAAGGAAGGTATTACTACGTATTAACCTCTAAGTTTTTATTTTGTATAGTTAATTAGTGAAGGTGGTATAGATATGTCTCTTCAAGCTTTACAACAGGTGTTTAGTTCAATCGTATCTCATATACCAGGATTACCAGTAAATGGTGTCAGCTATTACATAGCTTTTGCTGGATTAGCAATACTGTTAACTTTTGTAATTGCAGGAGTTATAATAATGTTAGCTAAAGCTTTCAAAGCTACATGGAATTTAACACCATCAGGGTTTTTAAAGTTGCTACTAGCACTAGGAGTAGTGTTAATAATTATCGGTATTGTTGTTCCATAACTACCTTAGATTTTTCTTCTAGCAAAATGCGTTTTCTTTTAAGTATCTTTAATCTAACAAAGTCCTCTCTCATACGTTCATCCAATACTGCTGTTATATACTTTATAGTTTTAATGTAACTAGGCAATATAACATAATCTAAAGCATTTATTAGCCTTTGAGTTTCCTTGAGTTCATCTATTAGTCTTAATATGGTTTCTTCATACATTGCTAAATTAAGGATCGATGGAAGCAAATTCTTTAACATTATATAAGATATAGTTAAATCAGGTGAACTTCCTGGAGGGAGAGAAGGAATGGCGAGGGTTTCCATTTTAGGTGTAAAAGTTGGTGTTCTAACTGAATATAAAACCCTCATACCCGTTTTTATAACAAAACTTTCAGGAACTGATGATGCATACAAATTCACTTTTGATATTCCTTCATTGGCCATGCCTCTATAATAAGTTGTGAATAAATCAACTGTATTTTTAAAAACTTCATTTTGATATTTATTGTAATCTTCAGCAGTACTTCTAATGTAGTGTAATAATACCTCCCTTTTTTCTTCCATCACTTTCCTAACTCTTTTTATCATAGCATAATCTCTTTTCAGTCGTATTAGGTTTATTTTTGTTGGTAAAGTTCTACGTGGATCTACACTCAACTCTAAACTCCCAGCTATTTAATGCAACAAATATATTTAAGTTTTTAAATATTGTTATTTATTATAAAGTAATATTATTTTAAAAAAACTATTAATCTTTTATTATAACATAAAAAATGATGAATTATGAAACTAGAATTAGGCCAAGGGAAAAACCAAATCGTGATTACACCAGAGAGTGAGGAAGATCTATGGAACTTAATGCTTATACTAAGAAAAGGAGATTATATTTATACAAGAGTTTTAAGAGACGTTTCAACAAAAAATTCGAAAAGCAAAGAAAGAAAACCAATAGATATAAAGTTAAGGATAGAGAATGCCGAATTTCAACCCTTAACCGGCAAATTAAGAATTTTTGGAGTCATAGAGGAAGGTCCAGAAAGGTTTGGAGTAAAGGGAAGGCATCAATCCGCATACATTTCTTTAGGTCAGCAAATTGTATTGGAAAGGCAAGAAGAATGGGATGAAAAAACTATAAACAAATTAAAATCGAGTGGCCCAAAGGGTAAAGGTTTGATAGTTGCTATTGATTATGAAGAATATGCTATTTCTCTCATAACATCTCTAGGGGTTTATAATATTGAAAGCAACAGTATATATCTCAGCGGAAAAGATGATCCTAATAGGGAAAATGAAGTCGATTCATTAATAAATGATCTAGCCAATAGAATTATAAATTACCTATCAAAAGAAAAAGCAAATGTTTTAATTATTGCTGGTCCAGGAAATTTGAAAGATAAATTATCAGAGAAAATAAAAAGTATGGTAAATGTCAAGATAATAATAGATAACGTTTCTAATGGTGGAATTGCTGGTATTAATGAAGTCTTAAGAAGGAAATCTATTATAGATGCATTAAAAGAATTTTCATCGATAAAATCTCAAGAAATTCTTGATGAATTTATGATGCTCGCATCAAAAGACAGAGATTTGATAGCATATACATTAAATGAAGTATATAATGTTGCGCAATTAGGTGCTATTGATAAGATTGTAATATTAGACAAACTTATTTATAGCATAGACGATAATGAGAGGACTCTTGCTGAAAAAATACTTGAATATGCAGAGAAAACTAGAGCTGAGGTCGTTATAGTAACAGAAGACTCTATTGTTTATCCCATATTATCTAACTTTGGTGGAGTTATAGCAATACTAAGATATAAAATTCCTAGAGAAAGTTTTAAAAATTGATATTAAATTAGCCATTAATCGAATCTATAATAAAATCAAGAGTTTTTCTACTTAATGTTGCTATTACATCACCTATCACATTAACATTATTTGCATCGACATCTGAATCTTCTCCTTTTGAATTAACAACAAATCCATTACACTCTCTAATAAACCCTATAGCAGCTGCAACATCAACATTCCTTAATTTACCTCTCAAATCAATAAAAGCATATGATCTCCCAAGACCAGTATAAATTAATTCTAGAGCAGAACTTCCTAAACTCCTTATTTTTAAGCCCGGCCTTTTTGTTATAAACTTAGCAAGTTTAAATGCCTCTTCTTCTTTTTCTAAATAAGCAAATAAGATTTTTGATTCTTCTTTATTAATTTCAATCTTATTGTTACCTTCGAAACAACCATTTCCCTTAGAAAAAGAAAATGGTTCGCCATTAAAATAAACTGGATATACAACGCCTGCAATAGAATTGCTTACTTTTTTCTTATTTGGAGGTATTACTGCCAATGAGACAGAACTCCAAGGTATGCAATTCTCATAATTGATACTTCCATCCAAAGGATCTAAAACAAATGTATATTTACCATTTCCTATCACATTAGATTCTTCAGTCACAATTTTATAATCTATGCTGTAACTACTCAATGCTTCCGCAATAATTTTTTCTGATTCTAAATCTGCCTTTATTGTTTCTCCCTTAATTAATTTTATTTCATCTTTATTACAAAAATTTTTCCTCAAATACTTAACAGATTGATATGTAACATCTATCATAATTTTTCTTAATTCTTCGCCATCGTACATCTTTTACTCCCATTTTTAAAAGAATTTTGACTTTAAATTTTATTCTGCAGCATATATGTTTGCATTCTTTCCTCCAAAGAACCTCTTATACATGTAGATGTTCAAAGCCATAATTACGCTATAAGAAATAAAAGGAATTATAATTAATGATTCGTCCATGAAAGGGGATGCTACAAATGTTCCTATTGATGAAAATCCTAATCTTGAACCTTGATTGATACCAGAAATTCTTCCTCTTTCTTCTGGCGGAACCATGGATAACATAGCTGATTGTTGTATAGGTATCGCTATTACTCTTAATGCCGGGAAAACGATGTATATACCTAAAGATACAGGTAATATCCTAATAAAGGGGAATACTATCATTAAAGGTATAGTCAAACCCCTTGTTATGTATATGCTTTTTAAGAATCCTATGCTTTTATCTATTTTCGGAGCTAAAAGCATTGAAAAAGTGGCTAGTAAAGAAGCTATTGTTGTATATATACCCATATTTGTTCTAGAGACATCATATAATACTATAAAAATAGGTATAAGAAATGGAGTTATGATACCGCTTGATAGGCCATTTAATATACCTGTTATAGAAAATTTTAATGTTATACCACTAGATTTCATTTTTATAGATTTTGCTCTGATATTTTGACTTTTTATTAAATACACAAAGATTAAAGGAATTATACTAAAAGATAGAGCTAATTCTAGTTCAAATCTATAAGAAAATATTCCTCCTAATAAAGTACCTCCAGCAGCAGCTATATTTGCAAAAAACGAAAACAAAGAAATTAATGTTGTTCTATTTTTCCTTGATGTGAAATCTGCAATTAATGCATTTTGTATTGGTGCTGTTGAACCTCCTATGCCACCTCCAGCCATGGCCCCAGTATTGCTTATGCCTCCAAGAATTGCTGAAATTACTGCAGTTGCAAAATTTATTTTAATTAATAATGCAAATATTGATATTACTAATAAAATTGAAGATAAAAAAAGGCTGTGCCTCCTACCTATTAAATCTGCTAAATAGCCAAATATGATTGAAAATAAAGCTGTAGCTAAAGCAGCAGAAGCATATATTATGCCTAAAGTTGATAAACTTAGATGAAGGTATTTTAAAGCTACATAGGGATAAACTATCGATATGATACCAGCAGAGACACTTCTCATAATCCTAATGAAACCCAAATAGCTAAGCGAATTTTTGAAGTCGTTTTTGGCTTCTATATTTGGCATTTTTTCACCGGTTATATTTATAAGAAATACATATAAATATTTTATATTAAATATGGCACACCTTTTTTACAAATAATAGAATCTTTACTTATTATTTTTCCAGAATCATCTAAGAGACCGTAATAATATGCAACAGTAGAAGACATAGCAGCTGAACCGTTTTCGTTTTTAATTAACACCATTTTTTTATAATTGTTTTCATTTTCCTCAGGATAGTCAGAAATGCATGCAGAAGAAATTCTAATGCTTTCATCAAACCTATCAATTTTGATAGCTATTACGTTAAATGTACCAATAAATGCTCCAATATCTTTAATATATTTATTAGTTTGATATAAAATCATATCTATATCTTTATCAAACTTAGAAAACAAAAGACCTAATACTTCACTATCTGTATAAAGTTTTGGATTTACATTAACCTCTTTAGATATTTTATATTTATCTACAACACCGTTATGAGCCAAAACAATTAAGCTGTTTTGGGTATGAACCAAGTAGGGATGGGAATCTATAAAACCCCTTACAGGCTGATCTTTAGCTGCTAGTCTTGAATGAAAAATTGCATAATATTTTGATTCATCAATTAAATTAATTGATGCTTTATCATCAAATATTGGTTTACTGCTTTTATAATATAATGAAGTTTCAGGATTTGTAATATAATATCCCCATCCAGTATTATGCTTTATCCCATTATAAAAAATATCTTTCTTTGATGCTTTAATCAATGATTTATACAAACCTTCTATCATGTTTTTATTTGAGTTCGAAATAAATAGCCTACACATATTACTCCTCCCATTTTCCTACTTTCAATGCCAAGAACAAATATATTAATGTTTCAAACAATAATATCAGCAATAACTCATAATTTAAACTACTTTTAACCATAAAAATTTGCAACAAAATTGATGCTGGAGTAGCTGGAGATATCATAAGTGGTATAATTGCGTATTTTGGTAAAAACGTATAAGGATAATATAGAGGTGGCAGCATAGTTAATATGACTGATAAAAAAGATCCAACACCCCACGAGTTTCTCATATGCGATACTCTGCTGCCTGTCATATAAGCTAAGCTCGTGGCAGCAATCATAACAATTATAGAAATTAATATTATTAATCCTAAAAATATCAAATTAATTACATTATAAACAAACCCTAAAATAATATATAAAAGCAAACCAGGTAATGAATATAATAAATTTCCTAATCCCATACCGAGTAAGTACTCTATTGGTGTTACATCAGCTGCTATTAAAAGCTCCTGTAATTTCAATTCCAATTTAAAAAATGACGTATCTCCTATTGCTGTTAAAGCATTTCCAGTAATTATAGATATTATTCCACCTAATATTGCATATTGAATTAAGTGACCTCTACTAACAATATAAATAAAGAACATAAGAGAAAGAGGCAAAGCCAAATATGAAAGAACATAATAAAATCCTCTTTTTATAGATGAATAACCATAAAACCAAACAAAAGCTAGAACAAACCTCCAATTGAATTTAACTTTCTTCAATCTCAACACCACTTAAAATCAATACATCCTCTAAGCTTACGGGTTTAACAGAAACCTTGACTCCATTGTTAAGATTTGTCTTACTTATTATTTCTTTTGCTTCCTCTGGGGTTAAATAAGAGATCTTTAAATCTCCAATGCTTATTTCTCCTATACCTTCAACCCTTACTTTTCCCTTTAAAGGTTCCATCAATTCATTTAAGTTACCAACTTTCAACGCCTTCCCTTTATCTATTATAGCTATTTGGTCACATAGAGTTTGCGCCTCTTCCATGTAATGTGTTGTTAAAATTACATTCCCTTTAAGTTTCCTTATAGCACCCCAAACTTCGAGCCTCGATATCGGATCTAACCCTACAGTTGGTTCGTCTAAAAATATTACATCAGCTTGAGAAGCTAATGCCATTGCAACAAAGATCTTTCTTTTCATACCTCCTGATAATTCATCTGTAGGAGTTTCCATAAACTCTCCTAGACCAATTTCTTTTAAAGCCATACGTGCTAAATTAAATGATTCTCTTATTGAAAAACCTCTTGATGTTAAATACATAACCAAATGTTCCAAGGGGGATGAAATTCCAGCTGGTTTGACTTCTTGAGGAATGCTACATATAATTTTCCTTAATTTATGCCTATCATTAACAACATCATAACCTAAGACTCTGGCATTTCCTGAGGTTTGCTTCAATTGAGTTGAAAGAATTTTAACTAGCGTTGTCTTACCTGCTCCATTTCTACCTATTATACATGATATCCTTGAATTCAAAGTCAAATCAAGCTCATCTAATGCTTTTACTCCATTATTATAGATTTTAGTCAGTTTTTCTGTTTCTATTATGTTACTCAATTTAGCCCCCATTGAATATTTATTTTTACAATATATATTTTTTGAGCTATATTCAATAAGCTTTTTATCATTAAATTGTTAACATATATAAGCGTGCGGGTAGGGTTGGAGGGCTCGCCACCCTTTAACTCCGAAGGCGTAACGCGGGACCAGTAATCTTGTTAAGTTACCAAACGTGATAGAAGGTCCCCATAGTAAGATGAACTCCGCTCCGTGGAGTTTGCATAGGTTGGGGGTCTGTCGGAGGACAGATGCCTACAACCCTAATCGGGAGAACCTGGCCAGGCCCGGAAGGGAGCAACCTGTGCCCGAATGCAAACGTTCACGGCATGCGGAGAAGATTTACCATGGGGGTTAAAACCTCTATCACGTTTGGTAACTTAACAAGAAGCCGCACATCAAAAATATAATAACATTAATTTATTTTTCATATAAAATTTCTTATGAAAAATAGTTTAATATTCCTATATTTGTTAGTTATATATGTGACAAACATAATTAAGGCGGAAAAATGAATCCAAGTAAAAGATATCTATGGATAGTTTCATTCATAACTTCTTTTGCTGCAATATTAACTCCCTTAGATAGCACTATCGTTAGCGTATCGTTACCTGTTATATCAAAGAGCTTAAACATGAGCTATGTTGAGACAATTTGGGTTCCTTTAGGGTACCTTTTGGCTTTAACAGCTCTATTGCTCCCTTTAGGTAAGCTTTCAGATATTAAAGGAAGAAAGCCCTTGTTCACAAATGGATATCTAATTTTTACTATAGGAACTATAATGAGTGGTTTATCATTAAATGGTATAGAGCTCGATTTTTGGAGAGTAATACAAGGAATTGGAGCATCATTTATTTTAGCTGTAGGAGGGGCAATAATAACAGAAACTTATCCAGCTAATATGAGAGGAAGAGCATTTGGTATATGGTCCTTTGCCGTTTATTTAGGAACAACCATAGGTCCTGTTATTGGCGGATTAATAGTAAGCGTAACAACATGGAGATATATATTTTTTGTTACTGTCCCGTTATCATTAATCGGTTATATTTTATCAATAATTTATTTAAAAGAACCTGAAATCAGATCAAGTATTAAAATGGATTATGTAGGATCTATATTATTAATATCCAGTCTACTTAGCATTATCTATGGTATAACTTATGGATCTTTTATAGGATGGAACTCTTTTTCAATATTTATTTCATTAGTAGGTTTAATTATTTTTGGCCTATTTATTTTATATGAAAACCATTATAAAGAATTGTCTATATTGGACGTAAGCTTATTAAAAAACAACATTATGTTCACTGCAGGTAATATGGCAGCACTGTTAAATTATACTGGTTATTTCTACCTATCTTTCTTTATATCTTTTTATATGCAAAGAATCCTCAACTTTTCACCATTACTAACTAGCTTGGCCCTAATATCATTATCCATATCTATGGTAATAATTTCTCCCATAAGTGGATGGTTGTCTGATATAATTGGATCTAGAATATTAGCGACTCTTGGTATGATTTTAATTATGATTGGCCTTTTATTGTTTATACCATTAGGTACAAAAGCAGGTATTATAGATATATCATTAAGAATGATTCTTATAGGGATTGGTATGGGATTGTTTTCATCGCCAAACACAAGTGCCGTAATGGGATCTGTAAGCAGGGATAAATTAGGAGTTGCTTCTGGAACATTAAATATGATGAGATTTTTAGGACAATCCTTGAGCTTAGCTGTTGCAAGCTTAATAGTTTCTTCTTTTGTGCCGCACAACATTTTATCTTCAATATTTACAGGATTACAAATATCAAGTTTTGAAATCTCATCGGAATTATTCTTACTGGGCCTTAGAAGACTTTATTTAATATCTTCAATAATAATAGGCATTGGCGCAATTCTTTCTGCTTTAAGAAACAAGAAATAATTTTAAATAGAATGCTTATATTTATAAAACCCTCTTTGTAAAATGTAATTTGAGGGCCGGTAGCTCAGACTGGAAGAGCGCTCGGTTGGCATCCGAGAGGCCCCGGGTTCAAATCCCGGCCGGTCCATTTGACCGGTCTGGCATTTAAATTTTTACTGTCAATAATTCTAAAAAGATATAAACAAATGACATTATTATTAAATAAAAGGGGTGTAAATGTCAGTAAACAGCAATATGAAAGCTTGGATTTTATCGATTGGAAATGAATTGTTAATTGGAAGAATTGTTAATACAAATGCTTCTTGGATCGCTAAACAATTAACTTTCTTGGGAATAAACGTAACCAGAATTATAACTGTTCCTGATATAATAGATGAGATTGTTGAAGAACTGGAAAGAGGATTAAAATATGCAAATATTATTATAACAACTGGAGGGTTAGGTCCAACTTATGACGATAAAACATTAGAAGCAGTTGCTAAAGCTACTAAAAGAAATCTTGTTTTAAACAGCGAAGCGCTAAACATGATATCTATGAAGTTTTCAAAAGGTAACTTACCCATGACTAAAGAAAGAGAAAAAATGGCATACATGCCTGAAGGAGCTATCCCTTTGAAAAATTCAGCAGGAACAGCGCCTGGATCTTATCTAGAAATAAATGGAAAAATAATTATTTCATTACCTGGAGTTCCTAAGGAAATGGAAGCAATATTTGAAGAAGAGGTTATTGATAGAATCAAAAAGATTATACCTCCTATTTCAGTTATTGAATGCGGATTCAAAGTTGAGGGAGTTCCTGAGTCTTCATTAGCCCCAATACTTGAGCAAGTCGATAAAAAATTCTCTAATTTATATATAAAAAGCCATCCTAAAGGAATAGAAGTTGGAGGTCCAATACTAGAAATCAAAGTACTTGCATCCGATAAAGATAAAAATAAAGCAAAAGAAATTGCGGAGAGTGCTTTAAAAATTGTCAAAGAACAAGCAGAAAAACTCAAGGGAAAAATATCTGAGGAGTATTGTTAACCAACAAATAATACTAACATTAGTTATAGCACTTTTTGGAGCTTTTTTAATCATATTAAATAAATATTATAATAACAACGCATTGTTTTGGACAGGAGTTTTAACAATGTTAGCCTCACCATATATATCGTTTTACATAATTTATAAAATTTATAAAAATAAAATCTAAACTAAATATTAACTTTAATTTTTAACTCTCCTTAACAATAATAACAAGGGTAATAAATATGTCAGAGCAAGTAAAGTCAAGCAAGAGGCCGCCAAATTTAGAAGTATCTGGAGATGAGAAACTAATAAGGAAGGTTGAGGAAGCATTAAAAGAAGTATATGATCCAGAAATTCCAGTTAATGTTTATGATTTAGGTTTAATTTATCAAATAGAAGCTAAATATGTTGATAACAAACCGAAAATAACTATTATTATGACTCTAACAGCAATTGGTTGCCCAGTTACAGGTTCAATATTAGCATTTGTTGAAGAAGCTATAAAAGATAGAATACCTGATGTTGATGATAATATAGATATAGAAGTAACGTTTGAACCTCCTTGGAATCCTGATATGGTAAGCGAGGAAGGAAGAGAATTATTAAAAGAAGTCTATGGATATGATGTTGTTGAAGAATGGAAGAAAAACTCCCAATATGCTCAATCTGGCCAATAATTATTTCAATTATTAACATTAATAGAAAAGACCAATATATATAAAATTTTTGCCAATTTTAAATTATTGGGACAAAGAATGGCAATTAAAAATAATTGGATTATAGGAATCGATGAAGCAGGAAGAGGCAGTCTTATTGGAGAATTAATGGTTGGATCATATGCCATATTAGAAAATAATCTAATTTTTCTGAAAGAGATTGGAGTTAAGGATAGCAAAGCACTTACACCAAATCAAAGAGAAATGCTCTACGAAATTTTAATAAGAAATGGAAAGTTTTCTGTAACACCTATAAAACCGTCAGATCTAGACAAAAACAATATAAATATATTGGAGGAAAAAGCCGCTTTGCAAAATATATTGAACTTAAAGAAACAAATTGGAAACTTAAGCAATGTTAGTTCTATAATAATAGATAAATTTGGTAACTTAAGGATCTTGCATATAAAATTAAAACAAATGGGATTTAAGGGAAATTTAATTGTTGAACCTAAGGCCGATGTTAATTACTTAGTTGTTTCTGCAGCAAGTATAATAGCTAAGGTAATTAGGGACAGAAGATTAGATATACTGAGAAAAATGTATGGCATTAAGGGAAGTGGCTATCCATCTGATCAAGAAACAGTTAATTATGTGCTTTCAGAATTGAAAAAAGGGAAGAAGCCAGAATATATAAGGTACTCATGGGAAACGCTAAAAGGCACAGAATTCTATATTAAGAAAAGTAAAAGAACTTCAAAATCTCTGCAAGAATTTATGAAATAGAGGTGGAAGAAACGAGCAAATCAGCTGTAAACAATAGGCCATTTGAAGCGCTACTTAAATTTATGGATAATTATGGTTATTCTAAAATAGGGTCTAGGGAATGGCTGGAACTTGATAGATTAACAAGGCTTGGTTTCCAATACTTAGCTACTGAAACTTTAGTTAGAGAATATTCTTTTATAGAAGATGAAAGTTATCATGGCAAGGAAATTTATTCTCAGGAATGGAGAGGAAGCAAAAAAATAGTTCTATATTCAAATGGCCAAGAAAAAGCTGACGTAGTTATAAGTAGAAAGGTTAATCCCAGTATAAAATCATTATCTTGGAGATCCCTTCTTGATTTCCTTCCTCAACCTCCATTGCCATTATTTGTAATAGACATGAGTATGAAATTCATACATACACCTGAAGAATTAGCAAAACTTAGATTACAAATAGGTATAAGCTTATCAGTTCTAAGAGAATACTTATGGGATTCTCACCTGGCAATTACAGGTACAGATGAGGAAACGAGCAAATGGATTTTAGAGGTCTTAGGTTATAACAAAGTATCTATATCAAACGCAAGGCCTAGTGAAATACTATGGGGATTTGATGCAGACAAGGTAATAATATTAAGGCCTGACGCACCTAACGCATTAAAACCTGAAGATGTTTTAACTGCAGATGCTTTCCTTATCGGAGGGATAGTTGATAAAATACCTAGGCCTGGAATGAGTCGTATGCTTGATAGTTTAGTTCCTTGGGGAATTCCAAGAAGATTAGAGCTAAAAGGCTCAGTAATAGGTGTTCCAGAAAGAATTAATAGAATTATAGAAATTCTGTTAAAAACTAGATATATATACAATGGTGATATCACAAAAGCAATTATTTCAACAATGACTAAAAAAGATAGAATATCAAGAGCTTATAGAGAAATAATTAAAGATGCTAAAGAAGAGGGAGGAGTTAGATTTGTAACAAAGGAAGATTTTAATAAATTAAAATCTTGGCTTCCATTAAATTATGATGAATATTTGGAAGCCGCTAAAAGAGCCCATATAGAAGTAAGAGGATAATATTATTTTAGGATATTAATGTTGATAAAAATTCATATAAAATTTTTAATTATCGATCCAATATAAGAAAGGGAATTGAGTTGAAAAGTATTAATTTAAATGAATTTAAGGTTTCTATAATTGGTTCTGATAGCCTTGGTGTTAGATCATTAGCAACATTTGTTAATGTATGCGGGAAAAATATAGGGATAGATCTAGGGGCATCTTTAGCACCTAGAAGATATGGTCTTCCACCTCATGAAATAGAAATAAATAAGTTAAATGAGACATTAAACCAAATTGAAGAAAATTTAAAAATATCTGATATTATAATTATAACACATTATCATTACGACCATTATATTAAAGAAAAACCAGGTCTTTATTTTGGAAAAAAGTTATTTATAAAAGATCCTAACAAAAACATCAATAGAAGTCAATATTTTAGAGCTAAAGTATTTTTAAAAGAAAATAAAGTAGAAGAAAATGCCGAAATAAACATAGCTGATGGAAATTCATATAAAATTGATAATATTACCCTTGAATTTTCCAAAGCATTGTGGCATGGTGAAGAGAAAACTAAAGTTGGAAAACTAGTCATGGTAAGAATTCTTTGCAATGATAAATCAATAATATTTGGTAGCGATATACAAGGACCTGGAAATGAAGAAGCACTAGAAAAGCTAATTGAATGGAAGGGGGCAGAACTTTTAATATTAAGCGGCCCACCTACGTATTTTGCAGGATATAAAGTTTCTCAGGAATCTGTTGAAAAAGGTTTAGAAAATTTGAAAAAAGTTATAGAAAATAAAGTTGCAAATATAATTATAGCAGACCATCATTTACTAAGAGATACTAGATACAAAGAAATATTAAAAGATCATTACAAAGTTGCAAAGGAAAATAACGTTTCATTATTAACAGCTGCTGAATTTATGGGATATGAGGTTCAGCAATTAGAAGCAAGGAGGAAAGAACTTTGGAAAAAATAGATATAATATTTCTAGAAAGTTCATTAGAAACTATTCCAAAAGAAATTAAGGGATCTGGTAAAAAAACAAAAACATATAATGAAATCCTAGATATTAACATACACTATAAAAATATGCTCAAGCTTAGAGATTTTTCCAAAAGAGGTAGACCTGATATAATACATTATTCTTTATTAAATATTTTGGAAAAGCCTTTTGTAACGAATGGGTATGTAAATGTTTACATGCATGTCTATGATGATAGAGTATACAAATTTAATAACAATATAAGAATACCAAAAAATTACGATAGATTTAAGGGGCTAATGGCACAACTCCTAAAATATAACAAAGTCCCTCCAGAATCAGAAGATCCTTTAATTTTTTTGGTATCAAAAAATTTAAATGAATTTGTTAAAAATCGAAAAATTTTATTGTTAAGTGAAAATGGAGAGGATTTCAATGTAGAAGGGGTAATTAATATTGCTATAAAAGAAGGATTAACAATAGGAATAGGGGCTTTTGCTCATGGAGATTTTAAACAGGAAATCAATAAAATTGCATATAAAAAGGCTAGATTATATAAAGGACTAAAATTAAAAGCATGGGATATTACATGCGCTATATCATCAAAATTAATGGAGATGGGAATTTTTTAAAGAAAATAAATTAACCTAAAACAGGAATTAAAATTGGGGATGCAAAAATGGCAAAGCTTTTTGGAACTGATGGAGTTAGAGGGATTGTAGGCGATCTAATGACACCAGAATTTTCGCTAAGAATGGGTCATGCTATTGGCGCCTATTTTGGAAAAGGTTCAAGATTATTAATAGGAAGAGATGTTAGACTTGGGGGAGATATGATATTAAGATCATTAACTTCTGGTCTATTGGCAGAAGGCGTAAAGGTATATGATTCAGGCCTCTTACCTACTCCAGCATTACAATTTGGTATTAAATCTTTAGGCTTTGATGGTGGAGTTATGATAACTGCTAGCCATAATCCGCCAGAATACAACGGTATAAAGGTTATATCAAATGATGGCATAGAAATACCTCATGAAAATGAAGATATAATAGAAAACTACTACTTTAATAATTATTCATCTAAAATGGAATGGAGGTCATTTGATAATGAGGTTAAAATTAAAGAAAATATAATCGATTTATATATAGATGGAGTATTAAGTCAAGTTGATGTAGAAAAAATTGCCAAAAAGAACTTTAGGGTCGTTATCGATTGTGCAAATAGTGTTGGCTCTTTGACTGCTCCCTTATTATTAAGAAAATTAGGAGTGAAAGCTTATACATTAAATTGTAATTTAGATCCTTATTTTCCTGGAAGAAATCCAGAGCCTAATGCCGATACCTTACAAAATACTATGAGTTATATTACTTTAGTTAAAGCAGATGCTGGTTTTGCGCATGATGGTGATGCAGACAGAGCAATGGTATTAGATAATAATGGAAGAATTCAATGGGGAGATAGAACTGGTGCTTTATTAACAGAATTCTCTACCAAGATATGGAAAAACTATAACAAAAAAACCTATACATCTATTTCAAGCAGCAATTTGGTTGAAGAATATTTAAAGCCAAAAGGGATTGAAGTTGGATGGACACCTGTTGGGAGCGTTACAATTGCTAGAGAAATAAGTAAGAGAAAAGACGCAATAAGCGGATTTGAGGATAATGGAGGATATATGCATGTTCCTCATCATATTGTTAGAGATGGTGCAATGACAATTGCTTTAACTCTCTATATGTTATCTGAATATAATGAGAGTCTAGCAAATCTTTATGATAAACTACCACAATATTATCCGATTAAGACCAAAATAACTGCAAATAAAGAACAAGCTTCATGTGGAGTAGAAGCAGTTAAAGAAAAATATTCATCATACAGGATTTTAACAATAGATGGAGTTAAAGTGTTTGGCGATGATTTTTGGCTATTAGTTAGACCAAGTGGTACTGAGCCTCTACTCAGAATTTTTGGTGAAGCAAAAAGCCCAAAGAAAGTTGAAGAAATAGTTAATGATACAGTGAAACTTATAAAAGAAAAATGCATAAGGTGAAATAAATGAGATATTATTTTTTCGAATTACTTGCATGCCCTGAATGTAAAAGTGATGATCTAATACTTCACGAACTTGATGTGAAAGAAGACAAAGTTGATTTAGATGTGGAAAAAATAAAATGCAAAGAAAAGTGCTCATATCAAAGAAAACCTGCTAATGAAGTCTCTCTAGATGTTTGTAGAAAATGCGTAAACCTTGATGTAATAGACGGTGTAATTATTTGTAAAAATTGTGGAAGATGGTATCCAATAATAGATGGAATACCAAGGATGTTGAATGACAAATACAGAAAATATCATGAGGATGTTGAATTTTTGAAAAAATATTTAAATAAAATTCCATCTAACATAAAGAGTTTAATGAAGATACCAGAATTAAATGAAAAATAAAAGCTTTGGTTAAAGAAAATTATTTGGTGAGCCAAATGCCAAACTTTGCTACATGGTTAACAATAGGGTTTATATTAATAATAATTGGGTTTGTAATAATATTTGTAGGCGCTATTTACTCATCTACACAACAAAGCAATCAAAAAACTGAAGTAGGAGGAGTGATAATGATAGGCCCGATCCCAATTATTTTTGGAAGTTCATGGAAAGCTGTAACAATCGCAATAATACTGGCTATTGTACTTATGGCATTAGCAATTGTATTCATGATAATAGGAAAAGGAATGGTCATTAAATAATATCTAAGCTTTCCCTATTTTGAGGATTAACATTCTATAATACTTTGGGGGTAAATTCTTTTATTATTAATATTTTAATCCCTTTACCTGCTTATATATTATTTATAGCTTTTTGTATATTATTGAAGAGATCATGTTTTCTTTCATTAATTGACTTAAGTTCTTTTTGTTTAGCCAAATAATGTTTGGGAAATTCGGATCTATGGAACAGATATAAAAGTTTTACTTAATAGAAACTTTATATCAACTGCAAAAATATACAACCAACTTAATTTATAAATTATTATATTACGTTCTTTAACCGTGAAAATTTTTTATTAAGATAACCTCTTTCCGAATTCTTCAACCAATAAATCATACTTATTTTTTAATTCATCTAATTTCTTTTTATATTCATTTTCTAGTTTTTCTTTGCTTTCATTAAATTTATCCTGAAGTTGCTTAGTATATTCATTTTCTAGTTTTTCTTTGCTTTCATTAATAGATGACATCGCATACCACCTAAGACTTCTGTTTAAATTTAATAAATGAATGGAAATTTATACTTTTATTGTAAATACATATAAGAAAAGAATTTATCCTAAAGTTTTAAAAACAAAATAGGGTGAAGTTAATGAGCGTATCTGACGTGAATAAAGACGTAATGGTTTCTACAATGCCTTATGTCCCTGGATATAAAATTACAAAAATATTAGGCATTAGCTTAGGTATTACTGTTAGATCTAGAGGTTTGGGGGGTAGATTTCTAGCAAGCCTAAGAAGCTTGGCAGGAGGAGAAATTAAAGAATTTACAGAAATGTCAGAACAATCGAGGATCCAAGCAATTGAAAGAATGATAAATCATGCCAAAAGTCTAGGAGCTAATGCTGTGATAAGTTTCAGGTTGGATTCTAACGAAATAGCCGAAACTATGGATGAAATTATCGCATATGGTACTGCAGTCATCATAGAACCTGATCAAAAAGATATTGATAATAAATACAAAATAGAATAAATTTAAATAATGTTAGCTTTGTACAAAAATACTACAACTGAATAGAAATAAATTTGACCACTATTATTAATAGACCACGAATATGGGATTGAGACAAACATTTTTACTGGTTTATAGTATTGTGTTGGATTAGGAGCAAATATTGGCTGAAATGCTAAATTTCCAGTTGTAGGGTCTACATATCTAATTGCTGCAGGAGTAAATGAACTTGCGTTTTCAATGAATTTAGCGCCAGAACCAAAATAACCATATTTATTTAATGAACCTATACCATAAATCATTAAATCATATATGGTTGTTCCTAATGTATTTGTAACATTGCTTGTCGGAGTCCCATAAAATGCTGGAAATTGATAATAAACATAATTATTATAAGTAGAAAAAGATGAGTATGAAGAAGTTAACGGATTGCCATATATTGGGTTAACTTTTCCTGATATTCTTAGCATTTGATAAGATTTTGCTATATCTCCCATTCCATATGTAATGCCATAAATTCCAGTATTTGGATTAATGGGATATATTGTTGGATACGGTATCATAATAACGGAGTTTGTAGAATTGCTATAGACACCTAGAAAAATATCATAAACCACTAAGTAAGTAGCATTGCTAGGCACTCTAAGTAAGGTTAAGTAGCCTAAACTTTGGTTTATAGGTGAAGTTAAAACATTTGCAACTATGGCTATTTGTGTTCCATTAATTGTTGATCCATCAACAACAGTAGTTCTGTTTCCTAAAACACCAATCCAATAACCATAATCCCACCATGATACTATAACAGAACTTTTATTTGTTTCATTTTTAATATAATTCAAGGCATTTAACCATGCATCATTTATAGGTGCAATAATCTTATATCCTCCATTAGAATTTGGGACAGAAATTGGACCTAAGTAACCAGTTTCTATATCAGGAGCCATTAAACTCAAAGTATTGTAATCTGATTTAACATAACTAATTGCAAGACCAAATATGACAATTGATAAAATTATACCAGCTACTATACCACCATAATTTGGTTTTTCAATAGTCTTCTTAGTTTTCTTGTTATATTCCTGTGTTCTAAAACTCATAAGAGTTCCAATAGCTACTCCTGATGATAAAGATAAGAAAAATGCAGCCGAAGACAAAAAGTACGCTTCATTGATACTTGCATACATAAATATAAAACCATATATAAATAATGATAACTTAAGTATTTCAATTTTAGAAATATTTTTCTTTTTTAAATATATATTGTATAAATCTGCAATCAATCCTATTATAGATATTATAAAGAGAGCACCATAATCAACCATTGCCTGGCTAAATGGAATTGATTGATATTCAGCAACAGTTAAAGAGATAACACTTTGTATCGGAGTGATTCCAAGGGCCAATAATACTCTACTAGGTAAGGAAATAAATCCGGTTAAAATTAACGCTAATAATATTCCAAATATAACAATTAGAAACCATATATGCATTTTTACATCAAAATTGTTTTTTATGCCTATCTTATTTAAAATTCTTAATCTGCTAATCTCCTCTTCTACTAAATATAAGAAGACAACCCCTAATAAACCCAACCCGATACTATGCATATAGAAACTGATTCCTGCAGTTGGAGATGAAAAAACAGATAAAGAGTAGCCTAAAATCAAAAACAAATAGCTATAAATACTATTTCTATTTGGCTTAATGAAAAAAGGTTCCAATAAAATATATATAGCTAACATTAAGGCTATGTATTCATATCCGCCCCAAAACCATGAAACAAGTCCTCCTATAAATCCAGATAAAAATGAATATATTAATGTCTTACTTCTCCTATTATCATTAAGAGAAATAGCAAAAAAGTATAAAAACCATAATATTAACGCAAATCCAAATATGCGTTTACCAGGAAAATTAGCAAAAGTTTGATCAAATAATATTACCGGATAAAAGGCTATAACAGCTGAAACGGCTAAACCAGCTAGCTTTGAATTTGTTATTTTAAATACAGAGAAAAATGCTCCAAACATTGCTATAAGCGAAAAAACCACGGGAAGTAATCCTAAAACACTAATTAAATGACTTTCACCCAATCCAGTGATTTTGGCAATAAATGCAGTTAACCAAGACATGCCTAAATACTCTGTTTTTAAAAAGTTTCTACCCCAAGGATACCACCATGTATTTATGCGAGCTAAACCTGAAAAGCCCATCAGATTATGTTTAAAGAAATACTCTGAGAGCCAATATCTCTCCCATGGATCTGCTTCGTTCAAATATTTTAAACCAAAATTTATTGCTGGCAATAATCTTATATATGTTGCATATCCAACCAATATAATTAATATTGCAGATATTATTGCAGATTGCAATTTTTTATATCTCATAATTTTTTCAATTTTACTCATCATTTCAATCCCTACTAGAGAGATAAAACATAAAATAATAAATTTTTTAAAATAATTAAACAATCAGTAAATAATTAAACAAAACATAAAACAATCTTGTGTTAATTTATATTAATTCTCTGATACTACACAAAAGTGTATTCAATATTTTTCATTTGTTGAACTTAAAAACTTTGTTTTTTATTATTAATAAGGTGATTTTTATGCCTTTAGGATCATCACAAGATTATTTAAACAGATTAAAAGAAAGAGAAAAAGATCTAAACATCTATACAGGAGGAGAGAGAGTTATAGATATATTAAATGATCCGGTAATTAAACCATCTATTAATGTTATATTAAAGACCTATGAATTAGCAAAAAATAAAGATTATAAAGGTATATTAACAGCTTACCAAGATAATGATGAAATAAATAGATTTGTTTATGTAGAGCAAAGCATAAATGATCTTTTAATGAGAGCAGAATCTCAGAGAATTTTAAATTCAAAAATTGGTAATTGTAACTTCAGGTGCACTGGACATGATGGTATAAATGCTGTATTTGCTGCTACATATGATATAGATTCAAAACTTAACACAGACTACCATAAAAGATTTTCATCATGGCTCAAAGAAGTTCAATCAAAAGACTTGGTTGTAGAGACAGCTATGACCGATGTGAAAGGTAATAGATCAAAAGGACCTCTCGAACAAAAAAATGATATGGCATATGTTCATGTTGTAGAAAGAAGAAAAGACGGGATTGTAGTAAGAGGTGCAAAAATGCATATTACAGGTGCAGCAATATCGGATGAAATATTAGTTATACCTACAAAAAATATGAAACAAAATGAAAAAGACTATGCAGTATCTTTTGCTATAAGACCTGATAGTAAGAATGTTTATTTTATATCTAGTTGGCATCCTATGGATATTATGAAAAAAATTTCAAAAGATATTGGGACAGACGTAGATTATCCGCTTCCTTTTGGACATAGAAGTACTTACTTAGTCATATTTGATGACGTCTTTGTTCCATACGATAGAGTATTTATGGACGGAGAATACGAGTTCACAGGAAAATTAATTGAATATTTCATTTCTCACCATAGAGCAGGTGGGGGTAGTTGCAAGGCTGGGTTTGCTGACGCTATATTAGGCTCAGCAGCATTAATGGCAGATGCTAACGGAGTGCTTAATGCCAGTTATATACAGGATAGATTATTAGATATAATGAGACATGGTGAAGCTGCTTATGCTGCAGGATTAGCTGCTATGGTAAAGGGTTATAGACATCCTAGCGGAGAATATATACCAGATTTGAGATTAGCTAATGTTGCCAAGCTTGATTCCATAGAGCATTTAAAAGAAGCTATGGTAGCTGCAGCAGATATAGGTGGAGGAATTACTGTAAATGCACCTTCATCAAAAGATCTAAATATAGAAGGCTTATCCAACAAAGTATCTAAAGCATTACAAGGTAATGAACTTTATACAGCAGAAGATAGGTTAAGAATTGCTAGATTAATGCAATTGTGGGTTGCAGGTCCCCACTTAGTGGGACTAATACAAGGAGGTGGACCTCCTGCTGCAGAGCTATTAGCTTTAAAAAGCGATATGAAGAATAGGCTTAACGATTATATAGAAAATGCAAAAATAATGTCAGGAATCAAAAAAGAAAGCTAATAATGCTTAAGCTTTACAGCTCTTAAATTCTTTTTTATTATTATTTCCTATGGAGCAGGTGGAAAATAATGTCTAACATAGACGAAATTTTTAACGCTGCATATAAGCCAAAGGTCTTCAAAAGAAGAGAAGTTCTCCTACCAGATTACGTTCCAGATTTCTTACCTCATAGGGATCAGGAAATAAAGAGAATAGCTTTAACCCTTTCCCCAGCTTTAAGGATGGAAAGACCAAGTAACGTATTTATTTATGGTTTAACCGGAACTGGAAAAACTGCTGTGACAAAATTTGTATTGAGAAAGCTTGAAGAAAATGCAAAACAAAAGAATGTAAAGATCGGTTACATATATGCAAATGTTAGACATAGGGAAACTCCATATAGAATTTTAGCTGATATAGCAGATTATTTTAATATGAGAATACCTTTTACTGGTCTTTCAACAGGTGAAGTTTTTAATAGGATTGTAAAAAAATTAAGTAACATAGAAGGGGTTTTCATAATAGTTTTAGATGAAATAGATTTTCTTGTTAAAAAGTATGGAGATGACTTGCTTTATAACTTAACAAGAATTAATGAACAACTAACCAAGTCTAGAGTTTCTATTATTGGAATAACCAATAGCGTTAAAATGGTGGAATCCTTAGATCCAAGAGTAAAAAGTAGCCTAAGTGAAGAAGAAGTTGTGTTTTCTCCTTACGATGCCAAACAATTACAAGATATACTAAATCAAAGAGCTGATGATGCATTTAATGAAAATGCTTTAGATGAAGAGGTTATTCCATTATGTGCTGCTTTGGCGGCTAGAGAACATGGAGACGCAAGAAGAGCATTAGATTTGTTAAGAGTTGCAGGAGAAATAG
This sequence comes from Caldisphaera sp., assembly GCF_023256325.1. Classification (GTDB taxonomy): domain Archaea; phylum Thermoproteota; class Thermoprotei_A; order Sulfolobales; family Acidilobaceae; genus Caldisphaera. The sequence goes on along the minus strand of NZ_JAGDXI010000040.1, from coordinate 43,764 downwards.
CAGAAAGAGATAATAGAAGTGTTGTAACTAAAGAAGATGTTACTAGAGCCAGAATAGAAATAGAGAGAGATAGAGTTGGAGATGTTGTTAAAACTCTACCATTGCATGGAAAGCTAATTATGACATCAATATTGCTTGCAACTGGTATGGGAAAAGATTATGCAACTACTGGAGAAATTTATGATAACTACAAAAGACTTGTAACTTCATTGGGTTTGGAAGAAATTACTTTGAGAAGGGCAAGCGGGATAATAAGTGAATTAGATATGCTGGGAATAATATCTGGAAGAATAATAAGTAGAGGCAGATATGGTAAAACTAGAGTTATTTCTTTAGCTTCAGATGTGAATGCAATAATTCAAGCACTAAAGGAAGATCCTGCAATAGCAGACTTATTAAGCGAGGTTAAATATGATGGAAATAGAAAAGATAATAGCATGTGACGATGGAGAAGTTAAAAAGCTTGGCTATGGGAAAACTGTAATTTCTTGTATATCTTATAGAGAGGTTTGGCCTGAAAATATAAAAATAGGAATTATACACACAGATGGCTTAGACGCGACTTCCGTAATATCGTATTTAATTAAAATCTTAAGTAATGGCAAAAAATCTATAGTTTTGTTTGATTCAATAACTATAGCTGGATTTAATGTCATTTCATTACCGGGTATAGAAAAACTAACAGGTTTTCCTTCTATAGTAATATATAGCTATAAACCTTCTGTAAAAAACTTATTAGATGCTTTAAGGCCTCATTTTAAGGATAGCGAAATAAGAGAGCTTGCAATAAATCAAATAAAATCTTACAAAAAAATTGAAAGCAAGAAAGGGATTCTTTACATTGTTAACTGGGGAGTTAACACTGAAGATGCGATTGAAATCATAAACTCTTATCAATTTTACTCAAGAATTCCTGAGCCTTTAAGAATATCTCATATAATATCATCACAAGTCTCTAAAATAATTAACCCATATATTAATTGATATAATAAACTTATTAATAAAAAGTTTTATTAATTTTATATCTATTGCTATTTTGGGGGAATAAAAATGGCATATGAAAAACTTGGAGATGTATATATAATTGATGTTTCTCCTGGAGATTTAAAAGGGATTATATCTTCGTTTATTATTTTAGATGATAAAGTTACTATTATTGAGCCTGGACCAGCTAAGGAATATTCTAAACTTAGAAAGGCTCTATCTGATCTTAATTTGAAACCAGATATAGTTGTTGCGACTCATGTACACTTAGATCATGCAGGTTCAACAGGTCATTTGCTTAGAGATTTTCCGAACGCAATATCATATATACATCCTAAAGGAGTAAAACATATTGTGGATCCATCTCAGTTGTGGGAAGCAGCAAATAAATTTTCAAAATTATTAGCTGATAATTATGGAAAACCTATTCCAACTGATGAAAAGAAAGTTTTTTCTGCAGAAGATTATTCGGAAATTAAAATAGGAAATCACACTTTAAAGTTTGTTCATACACCAGGCCATGCAAGTCATCATATGAGCGTATTACTTTATCCAGAAAACATAATATTTACAGGAGATTCAGCAGGAGGAATATTTAATTTTAAAAATGGAAAAGTTTATGCTATAACATCTCCTACTCCCTTTAAACCAATACAATATTTAGAAAGCCTTGAGAAAATGAAAGCCCTTAATCCAAAATATATTGCGCCAACTCATTATGGTATACATGATAATGGAACAGAATATCTAAAGCTAGGCATAGAGAGAGCAAAAGTTTGGCTAGATATTATTAACAGTGATATACAATCAGGAATTAATGATATAGATAAAATAACAGAGCACTTAATGAATGCAGACGAAGACTTCAAAAAAGCTATTGATGAAAATATACAGTTTTTCACTAAGGGGTTTTTACTAGAATCTGTAATAGGCATGATAAACGCGATAAAAAATGGAGATTATAAAAAATAAAAAATATTTAATTATATTATTTTTAAGTTTACTCTACCTTTGCCCTAAAGTATTTTCCTGTCTCGGGGCTCTTGAATAACCCTATTTTGACTCCTTTTCCTTTCTTTGGAGCCAATGTCCAAACTTTTATCGGAGTTAGAGTAACTTCCTTCCCTGTTGTGGGATCCTTTACCTTTACAGGCGGTAACTTAGACGACATGATTCCTCACTATGTTATAGAATATTCCATGGATATTTATAAATTTTTACTTTTAAAAACTAGGTTGTTCTAAAATAAAAGATACAGTAAAGTATTATCAATTAACAATTTAATCAATTATTTTAAAAAATATTAAGATTTTTAGTGTATATATTTAATTTTGTTAAGAGAATATTAAAAGCTGGAGAAAATAATTAGAGACATAAAAAGGTGAATGAAGTGACAAAATGGTTGCTAAGATGTAAGGAATGCAAAAATGAATGGGTTTTGCCTGTTAGCTTTGAACTTAATAAAATGAAAGAATTATATCATTATTGTCCTTATTGCAAGAAAAACACTTTTCATGAGCCAATTAAGAGACTGGAGGACTAATAGGTCTATTAAATGGGCTTTGTGATCTAAGCATTTTAAGTTCGTTATAAAATTCGTCTAATTGAAGAACTTCTTGGGATCCCTGTAACCATCTCTTCCTTAAGTTAACAGTACTTGATTCCTTCTCTTTATCACCAACAACAGCAATTATAGGAACCCATGATTTACCAGCGGCTCTAATTCTTGTTCCTAAGCTTTTTCCCGGCGGGTCATAATATACTCGTATGCCAATTGAAAATACTTCATTGAATATTTCTTTTGCATAATCTTCGTGAGTTTCTTTAACAGGTATAATCGCAACCTGATATGGAGATAGCCAAAATGGAAGGCTAGGTGTCTTTCCTTTATCTGCCATTTTTAAACCATAATCAATTAACGATGATGCTATGTTTCTGATAGGGCCTATGAAAGTTATAGAATTTTCCCTAACATTTCCAAAACCTCCCAATAAAACAAGTCCATTATTTCTTGATTTATATAAGATTAAATCTAAATCATAATCAATGTCATACGGTATATTAAAGCCACTTTGAGAAGAAGATGCTATTTCGATTGTATCATTAATAATTCCATTCATAAGCTCGTTTATCATATCATTGAACTTAGATTTATCTGTTTTAAATGGTAATATCATTATTTCGCTTCCTGGAATTATGCCTTGAATTATAATACTTTGATCCTTTACATATCTACCCATATCTAAGCAAGATTTAATAGTAGAGGATAAACCATCTATTCCATATATTTCTTTATGCGATCCTGAATAAATTGATACATTTTCTATATTGTTTTTATAATTAAACCATTCTATTAAAGAATTTATAACGTATTTGCCGATAGAATTTATACCATCGGATAAAATGCCAAACTTTTCTTGAGCTCCTATAGAATCGTTGTCCCATGGATTATTTAATAGAGAATTATCAAAAATTTTATTTTCTATAGCTTCTTTAATCAATATTTTATTTGAATCTTTTATATAGAATGGGCCCTTTGGAGATGTTATAGTCCTAGATAGCTCACACATTGGATGCCCGGGACAAGTAATGCTAAATCCTTTATACCAGCCAAATGGTGCCCTATTAACAGTAAATCCCATTTTTTTCAGTTCATCTTCAATTGATTTAAGTATATTAACTGCCCTATTTGGCTCTGCTAAACTTGAGGAAAGATGAGCAAATGGATAAACAACAATGCAGTTCAGCTTAAATCTATTCGCATGCTGTGCTAACTCTGATGCAGCTTCATGAGATAAATCTGGAGTATCACCTTCCTCAACACTTATAAAGCCTGCTACACATTCGTTTCCTTCAAACTTTGATGGAGGGTCTGGAGGATTTTCAATAGCTTCTTCAACAGCCCAATATTTTATATCCTTTAAATGTATCATCAAAATCCTCATAAATATGCACCTATATATTAGTTTCTGGGGAAATATTAATACATTCGCTGACCCGAGAATTTTAGACTTGCAAACCCATCAAATCATATCATAGCCTCATATAATACTAAAATATATAAAATTATAGCCTCTTAAAACAATTATTTATTAATTGAGGAGGATTAATTATGTCAGATGAAAACATGAAAAATGCTCAAGATAAAGCGAAACCTAAAGATATTACTGATCTACCAGGTGTTGGTCCAAATACGGCACAAAAATTGATAGAATCAGGTTATACAAGTATAGAAGCGTTAGCCGTTGCTACACCCCAAGAGATAGCCCAAGTAACAGGAATTCCTTTGCCATCCGCTCAGAAAATAGTTAGCGCAGCTAGAGAAACGTTAGATATAAAGTTTAGGACTGCATTAGAATTAAAAAAAGAAAGATTAAACGTACATAAAATAACAACAGGTAGTAAGAGCCTAGATGATTTGTTAGGAGGTGGAATTGAAACAAGAGATATGACAGAGTTCTTTGGAGAATACGGTACTGGTAAAACACAAATATGTCATTCGATAGCTGTAAATGTACAATTACCAGAAGAAAAAGGAGGCCTAAGTGCTAAGGCTGTATATATAGATACTGAAGGAACTTTTAGATGGGAAAGAATTGAGCAAATAGCAAGGGGTTTAAATTTAGACCCTGATAAAGTTATGGAAAACATATATTGGATAAGAGCTGTTAATTCACACCATCAAATGGCTATAGTTGATCAATTATATGATATGCTTTCAAAAGATAATATAAAATTGGTTATAGTTGATTCTTTAACAAGTCACTTTAGAGCCGAATTTCCAGGTAGAGAGAACTTAGCTATGAGACAACAACTTTTAAATAAACATTTACATCAATTGATAAGATTAGCAGAAATTTATGATATAGCTGTTGTAGTAACCAACCAAGTAATGGCAAGACCAGATGTTTTCTACGGAGATCCTACTTCAGCTGTTGGAGGAAATATAGTAGGTCATGCGCCTGGTGTTAGAGTTCAATTGAAAAGAAGCAGAGGAAATAAGAGAATTGCTAGAATAGTAGATGCTCCCCATTTGCCTGAAGGAGAAACAGTTTTTGCTATAACAGAATACGGAGTTAGAGATACAGAAGAATAAACTAACAAAATATTAAAAATCCTTTTCAATAATTCATATCAGGGGAGAAATTGGAAATAATAAAAATGTTACCATATTTCTTAGTTGTATTAAACTTCGCGATATTTATCCCAGCTTCTGTTTTAGATATAAAGTATAGAGAAGTTCCTTTGTGGTATTGGTATGTTGGGTCTAAGATAGGATTAGTTGTATCTATTTTAGCATTTTCATTTTATTACCCAATTAAAGTACTATTAATTTATTATTCGATTAGCATTTTCAGCGTTTTAGGATTACTTATAGCATATTTGATGGGTCACATGGGAGCTGGAGATCTATGGGCATCCATTTTTTTAGCTCTTTCTTTGCCTATTAATCCTTTCGGAGGTTTTCTGCCTCCAATATTGCTAACTCTGCTCATAGCTTCTATCCTTGAGCTCATAACAAGAACCATATTAACAGTTAAGGATTGCAGAAATATGAAATTAAACAAAAGGTGCCTGAGTGCAGCTCCAATAAAGGCAAGAGAACTCTTAAACAATAAAAAATATAGATGGTACTTTGCTCAAAACTCAACAAAAAATATATCTATTGATGAGCCTCATGAAACAATAATAGAAGAAAGCAATGGGAATCTAAATGAAATTGTTTGGGCTCAACCAGGACTTCCATATATATTATTTATATTAATTAGTCTCCCTATATCACTAATTGTTAGTACGATAATTTAGGTGAAAAACATGGAGTGGCCGGAGCAATGGTACAAAAATTTATGGGCGCCATGGAGGATGAGTTATATAAAAGATTTCAGCAATAAAAAGGAAGAAAAGAAAGAGGAAAATCAAAAATGCATTTTTTGTGAAGCCCTAAAAATTGATATGAAAGAAGCCTTAGTTCTATTAAAAGCTAAATATTCTTTTATAATGTTGAATAAATACCCTTATAATTCTGGTCACCTAATGATAGCACCATATAGGCATGTATCAAATTTGATAGAGCTCAATGATGACGAATTGTTGGAGATAAGTAAGTTGATAAAAGTTTCAATAAATGCATTAACTAAAGCTTATAAACCTGAAGGATTTAACATTGGAGTAAATATAGGAGAAGCAGCAGGAGCAGGCGTCCCTGGGCATGTACACATACACATTGTTCCAAGATGGAAAGGAGATTCAAATTTTATAACAATTGTTGGAGGAACTAAAGTTGTTCCTCAGTCTTTAGATGATACCTACAATTTATTAAAACCTATAATCGAGGAGGTTATAAAGGAAATTGAGCTATAAAAATAACAAAATTTACATAATAACTCATAACGATTTAGATGGAATTGGGGGGGCAGCATCTGTTTTAAGAATTTTAGGTAGGAAACTTCATGATTCTACAGTAATATTCGCAGAGCCATATAATGTAGAAGTTGCTATAGAAGGTATAATTGGTTCTTTACAACCAGGTGATTACCTTTTTTTAATAGATATTGGATCTAATAAAAGTAACATTAATTATGTATATAATTACTTTAAAAAAATAAAAGAAAAAGGTGTAAATATATATTGGTTCGACCATCATGTATGGGATGAAAAAGATATAGAGCTTATAAAGTCAACAGGAACAAATATTATTGTAGATACAAGCACTTGCGGAGCAGGAGTTGCTGCCAGATATTCACAAAAACTCTTTAACAAAATCAATGATGAATTTCTTGAAAAACTGGAAAAAGCTATATGTGCTTCCGATATATGGAAATGGGATGATGAATTAGGACCTAAACTATTTAGAGCCAGTTATGCAAACCATGGAGTAAACGGTCTTGAATGGAAGTTTAAAGTTATCGAAAAATTTATTAATGGAATCATATGGGATGATGAAATGCAGGCTCATTTAAACGATTATATAATAAAGGAGCTAAAAGGATTTGATGGAATATTATCAACAATTAAAACCTATGGGAATTCATGCAAAATATCTGGAGTATTTAAGGATGTTGACATACCATCAGATAGCATAGTAGGAGCTATGATGCTCTCTAGATCTAAGAGTGATATAGCTGTAATTATAAAGAAAAAGGGGTTTAATTTAGTTAGCCTCTCCTTAAGGAGTAGAGAAAAAGCAAATGTGCAAGTAATAGCCAAAAATTTAGGCGGTGGAGGACATCCCAAGGCGTCGGGAGCGTCAATGAAATTACCCCTTTATGTATCTTTCATTTCTATGATTGACAAATCATTTCTAATAAAATATGTTATAAAAAAAATTTATTCAATAGCTTTAAGTTCGAATTCATGCAATACATCTCGAATGCAATTGTAGATATATTTAAAAACATTTATTGTTTAAGCAATACAAATATAAGATTCTTATCAACTTCGGTTAACCCATTATATGCAAAGAATTTGTTAAATATAATTAGAAAGTAATTTCTTAAATTACGTAAAATTATGATTCCTTATTTTCACTTTCTTGGTTATTTTCTAACTTCTCTTTTTGCACTTCTGCTTGTTTCTGGTTTGGTTCTTCCGAAGTTTTTTCGGATGTTTCTTCTTTCTTTTCTTCTTTCTTTTGTTTCTTTGGTTTTTCAGCTTTCGGTTTTTGTTTATCTAAATCAATAACGTTTTTGCAATTTAGCTTAGTTAATATTTCATCAACCTTATCTTTATCAACTATGTAAGTATAGAGATATTTATTAGTTCTAACCTTTATTTTTGCCTTACCATCCTTTTTATTCCTTTTTACTCTACATTCTATGCCCTTTTGAGCTATTTTTTCTAATTCTTCTAAGCTTTGCAATTGAATTGGCACATCTAACACCCAAACAGATAATAGAGATACAAATTTTAAAAATTATCTTTTTATTGCTTCTAAGGCTTCTTCTTTTAAACCCATTCTCTTGCTATTAAATATTCTAGGATCCATAATATCTGGTTCTTTTCTTATTATTGGCTTGAATTCCATTTTTCCTAATATATCTTTTTCCAAATCTATACCAGGAGCAATTTCTTTTAATTCAATTCCATCTTCAACTTTTTGAAAAACTGCTCTTTCTGTGACAAACAACGCATTTTTATTTGATTTTGTTAATATTTTACCAGAACAACCTATTTTATATACCTGGTTTACAAATTTTATTATTTCTCCGTCTTTTAATATTGATATCTTGCCATTGTTAACTTCTATCTTTCTGTCCCCTGCTGTAAATTCGCCGGCAAAAAATATTTGAGGCGATCCTACTGCTATAGCTGGAAATCCTCCAGGACCTGGTATTCTTGAAGGCATTATAAAAGAATTCACATTTCCGTATCTATCTACTTGCATAAATCCGAGGCTAGCTGCATCAATTATTCCTCCCTCATACATAGTAAATTGATCTGGAACAGAAACTATTGCAAATGGGCCAATTGATGCCCCAAAATCTGCCCCATAAAGGGGTTTGCCTCCCCAGGTACCGGATTCAACTGTTAAAACTATCAGATCTTGTACTTCTTCTTCTACTGCTACATCTGCTACTGTAGCGGGTATACCAACACCTAAGTTAACTATTATTTGCCTTCCACTTTTCTTTAACAATTCTAAAAGCTCAAGCAAAACCCTTCTAGCTATTATTTTCCTGTGATTCAATTCGCTCTGTACTATGTGTTCTCTAGATAATGGTGGAATTATTTTTCCTGAAACCATTGGATCATAGTCAAAGCTAGAGCTTTGCCAATGATATTCTCTAGGCGAAACAACAACATAATCTATCAAAGGTCCTGGCACTTCAACATCTTTAGGATTTAAAGATCCATAACGGGCTATTCTTAAAACTTGGACAATATTGATTCCTTTATTAGGCATAGCTTTTATTGTCTGAGCTATATTTAACACTGTTCCGTATGCAGCTTCATCCTCTAAAGATAAATTACCCATTTCATCAGCTGTTGTAGCTCTTATTAATCCAAACTGAGGCTTAGGAGCAGTATATAATAAATATTCTTGACTATCTATGTTAATTAAATGAACTTTAACTCTCCTCATTTTCATTGCTTTTTCATTAAGTGCCGTACCATCTAATCTTGGATCAGCTGTTGTGTATAGACCTACCTTTGTTAAAACTCCAGGCCTACCACTTCCAACTTCTCTAAACCAATACGCCATAATTCCTATGCTCCACGCATAAGCATCGAACCATTCCTCTCTTACCATTTTTTGTAAGCTTTCACTCCATCCATAAAATGGAAATAAAGTTCCATCAATGAAATCTTCATCTTTTCTTTCATAAATAAGCTTTGCTATTCTATCTAAACCTCTTCCAGGCGCGCCTGGGAAAGTATCACTGATAATGAATAACTTTCTTGGATGTCCTGTCTTTAAATATAATTTATAAAGTCTTTCTATAAGGTATTCCGGTGCAGTTATCATATTAAAACCTGAGATTGCAACAACTGAATAGTCAGGAATCATAGAAAGTATTGATTCTGGGTCCTTTACTATCTTTCTATTAGCTATTTCCTCTATAACATCGGGCAAATTTATTCACCTCAAGTTTAATAGGTTCAGTAATCTTATTAAACTTTAAGAGTAGAAAATTTAAATTAGAAAGAATCATAATAAAAAAGGGTTTAAAAATGATAAAATACGTTGCTACAGATGTTGATGGAACATTAACCATAAGAAGAGGAGATGTGAGAATTAGCATTGAAGCAATAAATGGAATAAGATTGTTAGAAGCTAACGGAATTAAAGTTTCTTTAATTTCAGGAAATTCCTTGCCCGTAACTTTAGGTTTAAGAGGATATATTGGCGCATCAGGACCCGCTATTGCTGAAAATGGATGTATAATTTATTTCCATGGCTATAAACATGTTTGCAATAGCAAGCCTCCAGATGAGCTAAAGGATATAGCTATTAAAATGGGTCTTATTGAAAGTTGGCAAAATAAATTTAGATTCCATGATTTGGCTTTCTTTATACCAAAAAATTTGGATAAAAGTAAAATAAAAGACTACATAAATGAAATAGAAAAAATTTCAAATAAATATGGCTTTAAAGTCTTATGGAGTGGTTATGCTTTACATATATTGCCAGAAAACGGTGGGAAAGGCCAAGGAGTTAAAATTGCAAGCGAATTGCTTGGATATAAACCAGAAGAAGTTGCAACAATAGGGGATGGCGAAAACGATGTTGACATGCTAAAATTTGGAAACTTTTCTGCTTGCCCTCAAGATGCATCAGAAGAGGTTAAAGGAACAGTAAAATATATTGCCTCAAAACCAGGTGGTGAAGGCTTTTTAGAGATTGCAAAATTTATTATAAATAAACAAAAATCAGTTTAATTTATCTTCACAGCCTTATGGCTCTGTACTCGGCAAATTCCTCATCTAAATTTTATATCTAAAATAAGGCTATTAAGATTTTATGACGTTTTATAATAAAAATTATCTGTTAACTTGACGAATAATGTATATGACATGTTAAATACTTATAAAGTTAATTCTAAATAGAAATAAATTTAGTGAGAAAGAATGGAAAATTACAATAATATAATAAAATTAGATGAAGGAATTTATTGGATAGGAGTTAATGATTATAAGAAAAAAATGTTTGAGAATATGTGGCCCATTCCTGAAGGAATTTCATATAATGCGTATCTAGTTGATACGGGAAATGGTTATGTAGTCATTGATGGTGTGGAGGAGTATTTTACTGATGTTTATTTAGACAAGATAAAAAGAGTTGTAAAAAACTTCGATAATATAAAATATATAATAGTAAACCATTTAGAACCTGATCATCAGGGTAGCTTAGAAACTCTTTCAAAACTTACCAATAGTGCTAAGATTATAATTTCATTTGTAGGATCAAAAATGATTAAAGATTTTTATGATATTCCTGAAGAGAAAATTATTGCTGTTAAGGATAATGATATATTTGATTTTGGAAACAGATCTTTTATGTTTATACATACTCCATGGCTTCATTGGCCAGAAACTATGCTAACCCTGGAAAAAAATAGTGGTATATTATTTACATGCGATGTCTTTGGTTCTTATGCTGGATTTAAAGATGGTATATTTGATGATCAGGTAGATATTAAATATTACGTTGATGAGGCAAAAAGATATTATATTAATATAGTTGGAAGATATACCAAAAACACATTGGATGCATTAAGCAAGATAGAAAAGATAAGAAAATTAATTAAAATAATCGCTCCTGCGCATGGAATTATCTATAGACATAATATAGATCTTCCAATATCTTTGTATTACGATTGGGCAAAACCTAAATTCGAAAAGGAAGTTTCTATTTTATATATAAGCATGTACGGCCATACTATTAAATTAGTTGATATAATAAAGAAAAATTTAGAATCTAAAGGAGTTAAGGTAAAGCTGATCGACACATCTGAAACCCATGTATCCTATATATTATCAGAAACGAATAACAGCGGAGCAATTATTTTTGCATTCCCTACATATGATTCATCGATACCTATGCCTTTAAACAATGTGATATATTCGTATCAAGTTAAAATGTTTGGCAGAGATAGACCAGCAGGTATTGTAACGGGCTATGGATGGGGACCTATAGCCAAGCAAACGGCGGAGCTATTAGCAAAATCTGGTTTCAAAATAATAGAACCGTTAGTAACAGTAAAGAGCAAAATAAAACAAGAAGATATAGATAAATTGAACGAATTATCAGATAAGATAGAAGAATCTTTATCAAAAGTAATATCTAAATAAATAATTATTAATAATTAAAATTGGATAGCTATTCTAAATTTATTTCATCTCCATTATCTGGTATTATAACTTCTAAGTTATCATTTAGACCTTTTATTTCTTCAGATAATAGTTTTTGCCCTTCGGGTTCTCCATGGACCAATACTACTCTTTTTAATCCTTGTATACCTTTTATTGTTTCCAATATACCTCTTTTGTCTGTATGGCTAGAAAAATCAAACCATTCTATCCTTGCTTTAACATCAAAGTTCTTATTTCCATCACTATAATAACCCTTTTCTAATATGTTCCTTCCAGGAGTACCTTCTGCCTGGTAACTAACCATAAAAATTGCATTTCTCGAATTATTAGACATTTTCTTAAGGTAGTAAAGGCTAGGCCCCCCTTTCATCATACCGGCGCTAGCTATTATTACACCTGGTTCCTTAAGTGCTCTTCTTCTATCGTTCCATCCTTTTACCAATCTTTGTTCCTGCATTGCCTTTAGAAGTAAACGTGGTGACCTCAAATAACCGCTATGAGCTATATAAAGTTCTGCTATATCTCTAATCATTCCATCTACCCATACATTGTACTCAAAACCCTTTTCCTCAAGTAATGCCATTATTTCTTGACCTCTTGAGACTCCAAATGCCGGTACTAATACTATACCACCTTTTTCAACTACATCATTAACATCATCGATAAACCTTTTTTCGCTTTCCTCTCTGGGAGGATGGTTAGATGTCGAATAAGTAGATTCAATTATTAGCGTATCAGCTTTAACTCCATTCAATTTATGTGGACCTTTTAATTTTGTTTCTATAGTGTTCATATCAGCTGTGTATAATATTCTATTATTATTTGTTTCAACGAGAACACTAGCACTTCCAGGTATATGCCCACTGTCCATTAACGTTACTAAAAAGTTTCCGTATTCATAAGTTTTTTCATAGTTCATGGTTTCCGCAGAAACAAGCATATCATTAATACTTTGTTCATCAAAGGGTAAATAGGGCCCATTTAATTTTATCATATCTAATAACAAAATTTTACTTACGTCTAAAGTCAAAGGAGTTGCTCCAAGTTTTGGCATTACTGATATATATAAAGATGGAGCTGCCCCTATATGATCAAGATGACTATGCGTTAAAATTATTATTTCTATATCTTTTGGTCTCACATGAAGGGGAAAAATAGGTCTATCATTTTCATCGAAGTTAACTCCATAATCTAATAGGGCGAATCTTTCGTCTTGCTCTATTAAAATTCCTGCTCTACCTACTTCCTTTCCACTACCTAATATTTTTATTTTTGACATTGTTTTTGCTGACCTCTACATCTCAATTTAAATTTATGTTTCGAACTTAATATTTAATAATATAGTACTTAGTTAACATATTTTATTGTAAATTTTTAATATTTAATATTAAAAAATCTTTTATCACCAAAGAAAATAGAACGAAAATATAATAACTATCACAATTAATTTTTCAAAATGATAAATAGTAGCTATTTAATTCCATAATAATACAATAAGTTAGAGAGTAGCACCTATAAAGGGGTATGCATACTAATAAATAAGGATGTCCGTCCTAAAGGACGGCAGTGGTTAAATGGCGATACAAATTGATGGGAATGAATCCGAAGGATTTAAAAAAAGCAATGAAAAGGCTTGGAATGGAAATTGAAGAAGTTAAGGCTGAAAGTGTAACAATAAATGAAACTGATGGATCAAAACTGATAGTAGAGGATCCGCAAGTTATGATAATTAAGGCTAAAAATCAACCTACAATGCTTTATATAATTGGTGAACCAAAAAAAGTAGAGCTGCCTAAAGAAAGTAAACAAGAAGACCAAATTAATGAAGAAGACATTAATCTCGTTATGGAGCAGGCTAACGTCGATAGAGAAACAGCTAAAAAAGCCTTAATCGAATCTAAAGGAGATATAGCAGAGGCTATTCTAAAACTGAAAGGTAGTTAGTTTCCTCAGCTCCTACTTTTGATCTTAATTTTTTAATTAATAAATTAATATCTTTTGCTAAGCTTAATATTAAAGGAACGCCTTCTAATCTTGCTAATTCTATAGCCAAAGGGTCTACATATCTTCTAGGTCCGTGTATTATAATTATACCTGGTTTAACTAGCGAGACTCTTACAGCAACCATAGGACTTCTGCCAGCAGCAACATTAGAAAAAATTATTGCTCTTTCAGGTGTCGAACCAAGAAGAAAATAAAATTGAGGTCCACTTAACTCTGCTATCGCTCTTATACTATCTATTAAAGTATAACCATATGCTCTTATCGAATCTGAATAATCAGGAGATAGCAATACTCCATCAACTAATTCTATTAATCCTCCTATAGAAATAGGCTCGTTGAACTCCATCATATCTATTATAGCTCCTCTAGGTATACCTAACGCTTTTGATAGTGAATCAAGTTTTTTCCAACCTCTTTGATGATCAATAGCTAACAGCGCCCTAACATACCTTCTTATAAATTTAGCGCCTGGAGCCCTTCTTCCTTTTTCATAATCACTTATAACACTAGCAGAAACTCCCATAATTCTTGCTACTTCAAGTTGTGAAACTTCAAAATATTCCCTCCACTTTTTTAATCCCGTATTAGGATTGTTACTATAAACTATGTCCCCTGCAATCCTTCTTGCTATTAAATCTGCAATAAAATTTTGAAATGATTCCTCCATTCCGGCCCTCTTTTATAATATATGTTTAATGCTTATAAAATATATTAGTTAACAAAATATAAAAATAATTAAAAATATATCTTTTAAAAGATATATAATTAACTCTATTAATAAACTGATCATTTAATTTTTTAAATTCTTCTAATAAAAGCTAAATAGGCAGAGGTGCAAACAATTAATGATGGAATTAATATACTTTGCTTTGCTAGCCATAGCAAGCATAATATCAGGATTCCTTGGTTCATTAGTTGGATTAGGAGGTGGTACTTTTCTAGTTCCAATATATACGTTATATTTAGGAGTTCCAATAATATATGCAACAGGTGCCAGTCTTATTTCTACTATAGCAACATCAAGTGGTGCTGGAAGCGCTTATGTTAAGGATAGGATAACTAATGTAAAAATAGGCATGGGATTAGAAATAGCTACATCTGGAGGCGCGATAGTTGGATCTTTAATAGCAGCTTGGGTTTACAGCCATCATTTAGCATCAATCATCTACATAGTTTTTGGTATAGTATTACTAATTCAAATATATTTCCAGCTTGAAAGATCAAAATTTGAAATCCCAAAAGAATCAAAACCTGATATAACAACGAAGATATTTAAGCTTCATGGAGAATACTATGACCAAGCGCTAAATCAGCATGTTAAGTATTACGGAGTTAGATGGTGGCTCGGGGAAATAATTATGTTTGGAGCTGGATTAATATCTGGGTTATTAGGTATTGGTTCAGGTGCTTTAAAGGTTTTGGGTATGGATTGGGCCATGAACTTGCCTATGAAAGTCAGTACAACGACAAGTAATTTTATGATAGGAGTTACAGCAGCTACTGGTAGCTCAATATATTGGATGTATGGCTACATTCAACCAATAATAGCAGGTATAACAGCTCTAGGAGTGCTTTTAGGAGCTTTTGCAGGAACTAAAGTATTACCTGGAATGAAAAACAAAACTATTAGATATGTATTTACATTTATTTTGTTATTCCTCGGAGTTGAAATGATATTAAGGGGATTAGGAATAATAAGGTGATAAAAATGGTAGAATTCGAAGATGTTATTGGATGGACTTTAAGGATAGGTGTTATAATTTCTGCAATATTAATAATATTTGGATTTGCCTTAATTTTAATTCATAACGGGGGAGGACCTTATACTTTAAATCAATTAGTAAATCCTCAATCTAATGTAAACACAAAAACAATTAAATTCAGTACTATTTATTCGGGGGTTGAAAGCCTTAACGGCGTAGACATTATATTATTAGGGTTAATAATACTAATTGCTACACCAGTATTGAGAGTATTTATAGGTATACTACAGTTTGTTAGAGAAAAAGACTACCTATATACAATTATAACAATAATAGTCTTTTTCAACTTAATGTTCGCAATATTTATAATTCCACAGATTATAAAATGATAACTTATAAGCTGATTTAAAGCAACTATATATATTCTTTCTTAAAAATTTAAGGTAATTTCTAATATTTGGTGATATAATATGGCTAGAATAGTAATGCATGAGAGAGATCATCCTTATGCTATAAAGTTAGACAATGGTAAGGAAATACATATATGTGGATGTGGTCTTTCAAAGAATAAACCATATTGTGATGGAACTCATAAAAAAACACAGGATGAAGAACCAGGAAAAATATATTTGTATGATGAATCTAACAATAGAGTAAAGATAGTATCATTCTATTATTAAATTTCATAAATAAATTTTTACACCATAAATCACTTTTTTATTGGTGCTAAAATGGCATACACAGGAAAAGAGATTTCAAAATTTATTAAAGGAATAGAAGAAGAGCAAATACAACCTGCTGGTATCGATTTAAAACTAGACAAAGTGTTTAAATTTTTAAACAGTGGATTTCTAGGAAAAAACGAGAGAATATTGCCCGACTTTGAAGAAGTTACGCCTATAAATAATATATATTTATTAAATAAAGGGGGTTATAAAATAAGATTTTATGATGCTATAGAAATTCCAAAGGATGCTATAGGTGTTTGTTTTCCTAGGAGTAGTTTATTACGTATGGGAGCATCTATTATTTGTGCTTTGTGGGATCCAGGATATGTTGGAAGAGGGGAAGCTTTATTAAATGTTATTAATGATAACGGAATAAAAATAGAAAGATATGCAAGAATTGCACAAATAACATTTATAAAATTAAAAAATGAACCTGACAAAACATATAACGGAATATATAATAATGAGAATCTGTGAAGTGATAGTAAATGGTTTGCAGAGCATTAATAATATCATCGCCTACAATTGACATTATCAATGTAGATAATACTGAAAAACTATGCGCAGGAGGGCCACCTTTATATATAGGTTTTGCTTTAAGAAAAATGAATTGCGATGTATATTTTTATGGACCTATAGGGCATGAAACTAGAAAAACAGTAAAAATACAAGAGATGTATAATATAAAAACTCTAGGGACTTTTCAAGATGTAAAAGGAGCAGTTTTTTATCATAAATACAACAATAATTATAGAGTCACAAATTTCATTGGGGAAATTAAAACTATAGACATCAGTGACCTAAAAAATAAGGTATCTGAAACAAGATATGACTTATTAATAATATCTCCTATATTTAATGAAATTCCGCCTGATTACATAAAAGAACTTTATAGGCCTATAACCTTAGATCCGCAAGGATATACTAGGTCACTTAAAAATTGGATAAAATTGATTCCAATAAATAACGTAGACTTAATTCATTTGTCTAATGACGATTTACCTCTAAATGAAATTAAAAATATTGAAATAGGAAATGCGACTCTTATATATACCATGGGGATGGAAAATACTATTATTATTTCAAGGAATAAAAAAATTGAAATAAAACCTGAAGGAAACTTAGTCAAGGATAGAACTGGTGCAGGAGATATAATTACCGGTTTGATATCATATTATCATTTGTATGAAAAGCTAAATATTTTAGATTCATATAATATGGCTCAGAAACAATTTGAAAACATCATTAAAGAAGTTGGAGATATAAAATATAAAATCAACGAATTGTGATTAAAAAAGGTAAGATAAAAGGTAAGATAATCGTAATAATTAAGCCTTGTATTAATGCCGAGGAACTATTTTTAACACCAGAATACTTTATTATAATTCCTAACGATGTATCCATTGTAGTTGCTCCTCCCATAGCTATAGATGGGATTCCAAAAATCGAATAAAAAACTGGAAACAAAGATAAGGTATAGGCTTCTCTTAGCAAATTAGATACAAACCCTATAACTCCATAATAAGGATTATAGATTGAAATAAAGGGCCCAATTAAAGAATACCAGCCTGACCCAATTGATATGGATAATGCATAATTCAGACTCTGCTTCAATATAAAAGATATTATAAAACCTGATATTATATCACCAATAAAAACTGATATAGTTAATAAAATACCATTTTTTATTCCTTTTATTGCTGTCTTTAAAATATCTCTAGCCGAAATACCAACAACAACTCCTATTAATCCTAATAATATATATAGCCAATATATCGCAATATCTTCCACATAATTCATAGGAAGCTTAATAAATAAACCTATTAGTAAACCTATAGCAAATACACTTAACGGAGGGATAAATTCCTTAAACCTATTTTCCATTTTTTCCACCCAATAAAATCAATGCTATCAATACACCTATAATACCTGGCAAAAATGAATATAAAATTATTGAATAAATTAATGATAAACTTTCTCCTCCAGATAAATACCTTGATATGAACTCACCAGCTGTGATAGCCATAAAAAATATCAGATCTAAAATAGAGATCATTACAAGCATATTTAACACCTTAGATGATTTTTTCCCAAATTTTTTGCTTATATTCATTAATATTCCTAAAGCTATCCCTAGTATTAGAAATGAATATAGTATGATATCTGAAATCATTTGTATCACTCCTATGTTTATATTAATATATGAATTTTAAACTTTTTTATAAACTCAAATAGTTTCACAAGTTTCGAGATAAACTTATAAACTCTGCTATACATGTAATACTAGGATGACAAACATGTCAGAAGAAAATCAAAATAATGAGGTGAAAAAACAAGAAAAAACCTATACTATTAGAGGTTTAAATGAAGATCTTTATGAAAGCTTTTCGAAAGCTGCTAAGGAGATGGGTACTACAGTTGGAGACTTAATGAACCAGGCAATGAGCCAATTCTTAGTGACTTTAGAAGCTGGTAAAGATATAGGTAAAAAAATAGGCGAAAAAGCAAGCAAAACAGGAACAAATATAATTAAAGGTCCATTTGATGCATTTAAACAGCTGATTTCTAGTATTGCTGAATTTGACTTAGTAAGCAACATAAATGAATTAAATGTAACTAAACAAGATCTAGAAAATGCTGAGAAACCAATTATATTTTCCAATATAAAAAAATTATCATTCTCTTCTGATGTAGATGCGACTACTTTTATTAATAAAGTAAGATCGATAAAAGTAGTAGATGAACTCATAATACCATCTAATTTGCCTTTAATTATGGTAGCTAAGAAATGCCAATTAGTAAAAAAGATAACCCAAATTAAACAATAAAAATTTGGTGTAAAAGTGCTTGAGCAAAGAAAAAGAAAACCTAATAATATCTATAGTTTTTATTCTCTTAACTATTTTTATTTTATCTTATCATTTTTTGTTAGGTGGCAATTTAACTCAAATTATGCTTAACTTTAGCCTCAAAATATTAAACAAAATTGGCTATTTGGGAATATTAATTTTGATGGCTGCTGAAAGTGCGCTAATACCTATACCAAGCGAAATAGTTATGCCTCTTGCAGGAATTCTAGCTAGAAATGGTGCGTTTAATCTATATGTTATAATCATATATGGCACTCTAGGAAATTTAATTGGTTCATTAATTCTATATTACATAGGTATATATATTAGGTCACCTTTTATTAATTTTGCTGTTAAATATTTTAAGTTAAATATAAAGTATGTAAAACTATCCGATGATCTATTTAGCAAATACGGAAATTCCATAATATTTTTTGGAAGAATAATGCCTGCTATCAGATCTGTAATTTCATTACCAGCCGGTTTTTCTAAAATGAATTTATATAAATTTGGTCTATATACTTTGCTTGGTTCAATACCATGGAACCTTTCTCTGACTTTAATTGGATTTTACTTTGGGTCAAACAAATCATTAATTCTAAAATTCGATTATGTAATAAGTTCATTAACTCTAATAATTGGTATCTACTATTTAATAAAATATTTAAAATAATTAAATATTTTGCCTTAACACTTTGTTTCTTAAAGGATCTAACCCGGTAACACTAATTTCTATATAATCCCCATTTCTTATATAATATCCCTTAGCATGACCTACTCCAGGAGGAGTTCCAGTAAATATTAAATCGCCCGGATATAATGTCATAAGTTTTGATACTTCAACAACTATATTTGCATAATCATAATACATATCTGATGGACATCCATGCTGAACAGTTTCTCCATTAAGTTTCGTTGTTACACATATATTTTCCATCTCGCTGTAGTCTTGTATAATTTTAATGTATGGCCCTATAGGTGAAAAGGTATCTAGACTTTTTGCTTGACTCCATGGCAAACATTCATTATTATTTTCTCCATATTGAAGATCCCTAGCTGTAACATCATTTCCGGAACTGTATCCTATTATTGATTCCTTAGCCTCGTTTATGTTTGCGTTTTTAACTTTTTTGCCAATTAATATTACTACTTCTCCTTCATAATCTGGTTTCTTAACGAAATCTGGAATTACAATATCAGAATTTGATCCAATTAATGCACTTGGCGCTTTTAAGAAAAATGCTGGTTTTAAACTTCCTTTCATCTCTTTTGCATGCGCAACATAATTTTTTCCAATACCAACTATTTTGCTAGGATATGGGTTGGGAGGTTGTAAAACAGAATTAATTGTATATTCCGTTTTAATATTAAATTGATCAATGTTTCTAATTAAATATTCTAAAGATTGGGGAAGATTAGCAAAAAAATTTCTTATATAT
Source organism: Caldisphaera sp. (assembly GCF_023256325.1). Taxonomy (GTDB): domain Archaea; phylum Thermoproteota; class Thermoprotei_A; order Sulfolobales; family Acidilobaceae; genus Caldisphaera. The sequence goes on along the minus strand of NZ_JAGDXI010000040.1, from coordinate 23,242 downwards.
AGTTTACTGTTATCATTTTTTTCTGCTCTATAAAAATATCCATCATGAAATATCGCAAGTTCTTGATTACCTTGAATTAAAACATTGCCAATTTTTATGCTATCCATAACTATTCCCCATTTATGTTTTAACTTGATTAATTTTAAATATTGTTGAAAAAGAATACTAAAAAAATTAATTGCTGACAACCAATAAAAATATAGTGATAAAAATGTCTGAGACAAAAAAATGCATGGAATACATATATTTAAAATCAGATGATATTAGCAAATACAAAAATCATATATTTATAGTTCCAATTGGTAGCATTGAACAGCATTGCGGTTTACCACTGGGACTTGATTCTATTATTATTAGCAAAATAGCATCAGATCTTTGCAAGGTAATGAATGATGTAATAATAATGCCGACTATTTATTATGGATTTTCTCCAGAATGGTATAATGCTAAAGGTACAATTACATTAGATATGGAAACTTTTTCTGGAATCATAAAATCTATTTTAAATTCAATAGCTAAATTTGGAGGTAAAAAAATAGTTTTTTTAAATGGACACGGAGGTAATTCTTATATATTAGAAAGCGTATTAAGGGAATGGATCTCAAATAATTCAGAAACTATTATATTATTAATAAATTATTGGAAGGCGTTAAATATAAATATAGGCCATGCAGGTAACGTGGAAAAAAGTATTGCTAAGGCGTTAAATATAAATATAGAGGAGTCGGAATGCAACGGTAAAATAGATCTATATAATGGGAACACAAAAATAATCGTTAGTGGCCCTAAAGAAGAGTCAAAAACTCAAGAAATAAATGAAATAAACCTTAACCATGATGACATAATCTTAAAAATAAAAGAAGAAATAATTAAAGCATTAAATTTTGTGAATGAAGAAAGTGGTTCATTTATATTATAGCGACGAAAATAAAATTTAATTAAATAAACAATTAAAATCTTTGTAAATATTTAAAAATGCACATTATTAAAATATATTTAGAAAAATGAAATCATTAGGTGTTAAAAATGGAAATAAAAAGTAACGATGCCATATACTTAAACAATGTAGTAAAATTATATGGAAATTATCCTGCTCTAAGAGGTATTACATTTAATATACCTGACGGAGAAAAGTATGCCTTGCTTGGCCCTAACGGCGCTGGTAAATCTACTACTTTAAAGTTAATAGCAGGAATATTGAAACCAGATAAAGGAGAAATTAAGATTTATGGTATGGATCCTTTGACAGATCTTAATTCCAAAAAAATAATTGGATATCTGCCAGAAGATGCGACGCCTTATAGGAATTTATCTGTTAGAGAAAACTTAGAATATATAGGAGCATTAAGAGGTATAGAAGACCTAGATAATAGAGTAGAAGAAATGCTTGATAATTTAGGTTTAAGGGAATATGAGAGAGCAAAAGTGTCAAAATTGTCAAGGGGGAACCTACAGAAACTTGCTATAGCTTTAGCTTTGATACACAGACCCAAGGTCTTATTGCTTGATGAACCATTAAACTACTTAGATATACCAACACAAGAAGAAGTGATATCTTTACTTAATAAGATGGGCAGTACAATGCTTGTTTCAACTCATATAATGGCTGTTGCAGGGAGGTTAACAGATAAAATAATAATGATATCAAAAGGAACTGTTATATGGAATGGATCATTTGAGGAACTCAAAAGCATGGCCAACGAAGGTGAACCAATAGAAAAAGTGGTAGCAAGACTAATGACAAATAATCTTTAGACGGTGATAAGATGAGCAACTTCGTTAAATTGTTAAAATTTGTAATAAAAACTAGAGTATCAAATACTATGCTCGCGATTTTATTAGTAGTTATCTTGTATTCAATATTTACAGGGCTAGAAATTATGAAATCGGGTATTAAAATTGAAACAAAAATACCTTCATATTATGCTGTTGCATATGCAACATTTTTTATGGCATTCTCTTCATTTTCAGGAGGTTTAGCTGTTTTAAAATCTGATAGAGATTATTTATTTATGCTTCCCATAAAAAAATCTCAATTAATAATATCTTTATTCATTGCACAAATAATAGTTTTAGGCACAGCAATAATCGCTTTTGTGGGATTTTATTTGCCATTTCTTGGATTAAATTTATGGGAAATTATAGTTTCATTTATACTTTTTATTCTTTTTATAACTTCACTTAGCACATACGTTGGAGATCTACAAACAACAAAAAGAGCTATAATAGCTATTTTATTAGCTATATGGGGAATATCACCCTACTTTGGCTTTAAACTTACACCCACAGCAATATTTTTTGGATATCCATTATATGGAATTATAATCTTGTTCCCAACAACCATAATATCTATGGTATTCACCGTTAGAAAATTAGCTAGCGTTAGCCTAGAATATCAAAGATCAATATCCAGAGAAGGCAATGCAGAATTTAAAGATTCATTGAGGTTTAACAAATATTCAAGACTTAAAGCGCTTTATTATCTTAACATTATGTATATAACAATATCTGGAAGAAGCGGTGGAATGGGATATGGGATTAAATATTTCTCCAATAGAATTAAACTTAGGACTTTATTAATTTATATATCAATATTATCAGCTATTTATTATATAGTTGTGTGGAAGCTATTTTTAGCATATGCACAAACAGCTTCTATTGTTATAACTATATTCTCAATTTCATTTTTCTATAGCTTTACACAATCTTCAATAGCTAATGAAAGACCATGGCTAGCATTTACATCAATAGATCCGGGAGAATACTTATCACATCTAAGTCTTTCAAAGACTATTGCAACTTTTATAGTAACTCTGCCCTTAATTTTAGCCAATGCTCTGCTATATTTTGTTGGCGGAAAAGCAGCCCTGTCTCAGGTACCTTCATTAGCTATAGCCTTCCCATCAATTCTTATAATTTCATTTTATATAGTTTCAAAGTTTAACATAATTCCACAAATAAAGGAAGAAGGTGTTATGCCAGCTCAAATGAGAGGAAGGCAAATGTTTTTTGCTATACCAATTTATGCAGTTATAATAATATCCGTAATATCATCATTCAATATGTTATGGGGTTTAATAATATCATTAGTATTGTTTATTGTATCTATGGTTTGTTTTGTTAATAAGAAAATGTGGAGAGACGCAGCTTTTTCATTGGTTGAAAATGGTTATACGTAATTATATTAATAAATTTCCACCTTTTTAAATCCAAGTCTACTTGATATTAATTTAAATAAATTATATAAAAATTGTATGAGCGTTAACCGGGGGGTTAACAATTTTATTGGGCGCCACCAATATTAGATGCTAGATTTGATGAACTTATTAGCTCCATTATTTTGTCATGGAGCAATGAAATTAACTTTCTTCTATCCTCCATTAAAACAACATCGCTAAATCCTTTAGCAACAATACTATGAGCAAATGGTGATGGATATGGTAAAGGACCTTTTATATGAATTTTGACATCATTATTTTCAATCCATTCTAAGACTTTTGTTGCTGCCTTTATGTCCATATAATCTTCTAAGATTTCCCTCAAAGTCTCCTTAATTATTGGCAAATCTGGCATCTCTTCTAAAAGTAATTCAAGAAGCTTTTGTGCATTGAGTTGCATTCTTTCAGGACTTCTTTCCCATCCCTTATACCTTCTTAGTATCATGAAGCTTCTTTGAGCAACATGTCTAAACCTTCTTCTCATCATTTCAGTTCTCTTTATTGCATTTTCTAATATATCCCTGAAATTATTTTTATTTACATCTTTTATTAATCCCTCTATCATTTTATAATCCGGTTCTTTAGTCTTTTCGATAGCCTGATATGAAAGCATGAAACCATTATCTGTTACAGTTATTTTAACAGGCAATCCTAATTCATTTGATAATACACTCGCATAAGCTCTTGATAATGCATCATTTGCCCTTCTACCAAAAAGCATGTGAAATACTATATTCCACCCATCTTCATCTCTAAAATATTCAATTAATATGTTTTTATTTCCAGGAACTATACCTACATAAGCAAGTTCTTCCCAAATATACCTGATTACCTCATTGGCAGCATGCTCTTCTAATAAATAATTTTCTATCAAAACTTTTTTAGCATCACTAACTTTTTTATTAACTAAAAAGTTTCCTATTTTTTCCCTAAATTCTCCTACCTTTAAAGCGCTATCAAAACTTAATGGCAACATTTCACTAAACCACTCAGGAACAGTAGGCTTTTTTCCTTCGGCGCTTTCAACCTTAATTTCCATACCTTTACTTTTTAGAAACCTATATGTTTTTCCTCCAAGTATAAAAATATCTCCTTCTTCTAATATTTCAACAAACTCTTCTTCCAAATTCCCAACATACTTTCCATCTGTAGTCATAACCCTTACCTTTGCCTCATCAGGTATAGTGCCTGTATTTAGTTGATATATCATTCTTGCTCCTTTCTTCCTACCAAACAAGTTTTCATTTTCATCATACCATATCTTGGGAAATACTTTTTCATTTTCTAAACCATACTTTCCTGATAAATAATTAATTACTGACATAAATTCCTCCATGGTTAATGAGTTATAATTATATGACCTCTTTATTAATTCATATGCATCGTCTAAATTCCATTTTTGATCTATGGACATGCCTACCAATTGTTGAGCTAAAACATCTAAAGGATTCATGGGAATTCTAACATTATCAATTTGCCTATCTAAGGCACTTTTTGCTAAAACAGTGCACTCAACTAAGTCATCTCTATCAACAACTATAATCCTACCTTTACTAATTTGGGTTATATGATGTCCTGCTCTGCCTATTCTTTGCAATAACCTGCTTACACTCTTTGGACTGCTAAGTAAAACAACCAAATCAATATAACCTATATCAATTCCCAATTCAAGGCTCGTACTAGAAACAACTACTCTAAGTTGACCTTTCTTTAATTTTTCTTCTACATTAAGTCTCACGTCTCTGGAAAGGCTACTATGATGGGCTTCAATTTCATCTAAATCTAACATTTTTCTGCTTGCTAGCAATTTCTTTAGTTTATATGAAACCCTTTCCGTTGCACTCCTAGTATTAGTGAAAATTAAAGTCGTTTTAGAATTCTTAACAAGATTTGCTAGGGTTTCGTATATTTCATTATTAATTTCTTCAGCACTTCCATGAATTAAATCTGTTTTTGGAGTTATAACTCTTATATCAAAAGGTTTGGAAAACCTCGCATCTACTATCTCTACTTCTCTAGGCTTTCCATCTTCATAACCTCCTAGATATTTTGCTACTTCTTCTAAAGGTGATATTGTTGCTGAAAGTCCTATTCTTTGAATACTTCTTCCAGTTTTGTTTTTGACCAAATATTCTAACCTTTCAAGACTCAGTGAAAGATGTGCTCCCCTTTTGCTTGATGCTATTTCATGAATCTCATCAACTATAACCCATTTTGCGGTAGAAAGTCTTTCTTTAAATTTAGGAGCAGATAGGCTGATACTTAATGATTCTGGTGTTGTTATCAATATATGAGGAGGCGATCTTAGCATTTTCTGTTTTATGTTTGATGGAGTATCGCTTGTCCTAACACCTACATTTATTTCGCTTATATTATAACTTTCTTGACTTGCTATTTGATAAATCTCCTTTAACGGAATTAACAGGTTTTTTTCCATATCATTGTCTAACGCCCTTAGGGGGCTTATGTAGATAGCATATATTTGATTTTGTAGTTCTCCTTTTTCACTCATCTGAAACAAATCATCAATAATTGCTAAAAAAACTGATAACGTTTTTCCAGTACCTGTAGGACTTGAAACCAACACATTTTTACCTTGTTTGATATATGGAATAGCGTATCTTTGAGGATCTGTAAATTGTCCGAATTTATTAGTAAACCATTCTCTAACATATGGTCTTAGCAGATTTAGTATTTCCTCGTCTTCCATGTTAAATTCCTCATACTTAACGTATACATTAAACCTTTTTAGCTAATTCATCTTATAAAAAGAAGTATAGATTAGGATTATAATCATTGAACTATGTTTTCGTTATTGCTTTATTAAAATAAACAAAAACTTAAAATTATTATCCTTCTATAATTTTTTTAAAGTATCTAGTCAACATTAGATCATCGATTCCTCCGCATAATTTATGGGAGCAAAAAATTGCTATAACGTCTGATCCCTTATTATACATTATGGATGCAAGATCTGATAAAGGTAAACCAATGCTACCATATGCACCTTCATCTATAGGTATATCTACCAGATTAACTTCTAAGCCTTCCAATCCCATATCTGAATATATTTTTATTATATCTCTCATGGTTATAGTACCAACATAATTATTTTTGTTAACAACTAATACTCCACTTTTGTGTTTATTTATAATATTATCAACGGCATCTATCATTTTGCTATCATTTATTTCTATTACTGGATATTCTTTGTCTAAAATATCCTGAACTCCTATTTCAGGATGAATCGAAGAAATAATATAGATTATATCATGAGTCGTTAGTATCCCATAAATCCTTTCTGGATCTCCTACCAAAACTGAGGTTACATCTTTTTGATTCATAATATCTATAGCTTCTTTTATTGGTGTTGTTTTAGTAACATAGATAGGCGATTCCAGTTCAATAGAAGAAAGTGTTAAATTAGAAGGATTTGATCCTTCTAATAGTATTTTTAATAAAGATGTTAAATTAAAAATTCCTACTATTTGATCTCCCTGCTTAACTGCTAACCTTCTCAGCCCTCTTTCGTACATAAAGTTTACAGCGTTTGATACATATTCATTAATGTCTATAGAAATTAATGGTTTTGATGCTATCTCATAAATGCTTTCATTTATTGACAATCTCACACCCATTATTTAATGCCAAGCAATAATTATAAATATTAAGAAACTTTACAGAATTTTTCTATAGATACATGATTTATTTAGTTTTTATCAACATTTTTTAATAATTATTACATAATTTTTGAAATTATAAGCCTTAATATTTACAATAAATATGAATAGTTTCGTTATTAAACATAACAAATTCACTTATCTGTGTTTTTATAAAAATAAAATATAATTAGTATAAAATTTATAAGCCTTGAATAATTAATAAAAATTGATAGTGATTAGCATTGTCAGATATGTTATCTAAAGAAGAGAAATTAAAAATTTTAAAATCAATTGAAACTGATGAAGAGTTTAGATACTCTTTATTGGGAGCATTGGGTCTAACTGAAATAATAAAGAGACTTGATACTCTTGAAAAAAACCAGGAAATGATATTATTAGAAATAAGAAAGTTATGGGAAGAGGTT
>NZ_JAGDXI010000040.1:0-15837 GCF_023256325.1 Caldisphaera sp. | reverse complement strand
AAGGAGTTAAAGGAGAGTCAGAACAAGTTATGGGAAGAGGTTAAGGAGTTAAAGGAGAGTCAGAACAAGTTATGGGAAGAGGTTAAGGAGTTAAAGGCTACACAAAACGAAATACTAAAAGAAATTGCAAAACTCTGGCAAGCAGTTGGAGACTTGAGAAAAGATGTTAATGAATTAAAAGAAACTACCAAAAATATGCAAAGAACTTTAGAAAGATTAACCCTGTCAGTAGAGGATGAAGGAAAGGAAGTTATAGAATACAGACTTGAAAAAGAATTGGGAGAAAAAATTAAATTAGATAGAATATTTATTGATAATGAAGAAATAGATATTTATGGTGCATCTAATGAGCTGCTCGTTATAGGTGAGGCAACAGTTAGATTAGGTGTTGGTTTAATTGATGAAATAGAAAGGAAAATTGAAAAAGTAAAGGAAAAAAGACCCGACCTTATCAGAAAAAGAATGATAAAATTAATATATGTAGATATAGCAACGCCTGATTCGATAGAATTGGCAAAGAAAAAAGGAATATGGATTTTGACTGTAAAAGGTGATATAACACCTAGAATTATACATGAACTCAGCTAATATTGATTTTTAAACCAACATTTTTAAATCTTAAGTCTTTTTTATGTTATTTAATTTAGCAATATCTTTTTAGCCTTATTTTACTTCTAAATTTTATATTATATGTTGTTAATTCGTAACGTAAGATCTTTTAATAAAACGATAATTGTTGAAATAAATATTGTATCCTTTTTAATTTTTTATCTCCCAGCCAACCAATTCTTATTATATTAACTTAATCTTATAAAAAATTTAAACAGTTTCCGCATTGGAGATACGAATAAAAATTGTTATTTTTTCAAAAAAAAAATTAAAAAATTAATATTGTAAACCCAAATTAATGTAGAAAAGGATGATTTATAAAATGCTCGTTCATTTGGAAAATAGCTATGATATAATCAGATAGCCTTTATAGCTATTTTATTTGATGTATACTATTTTTTAAATATTTTAAATATTTTAATTCGCTTTCTTGATTTAAAAATCTAGTTACCATTATATTGTTAATATTTATGTATTAATTTTAGCTTTTCTCGTATAATGCTTTACATTCTTAATAATGGCCAATATTTAATAGATAAAAGCATTAAACAGCTAAATTTTTAAGAAAACATAATATAAAATTGATGAAATTATTATAATTAAACCAGAAAAAATCCATAAGTCTTTGTAACTTAAATTTAAAATTATATATTGAGATATAATCGGTGAAAATATGCCGCTGCTTTGCCAAAAGAAGTTAGCAAATCCGGAAACGCTACCTGCTTTTTCTTTGCCAACAAACGATACCGCAGTTGAATTTGCGGGTGTAATAACGAATCTTACAAAACCCATTAGTGTAGCAATAAAAGCTAATAAATCAGGTCTAAAGAATATGCTTAATAGCATCGTTAATACACCATATAAGAATTCAAATAATACCAGTGAAATTTTTACTCCTATTTTTCTAATTACGTATCCTGCTATAATAGTAGCCGGTAAACCTGCTAAAGCAAGTAATGAATACAAGTATCCTGAAGTATAGCTTGATATTCCTAAACTAATGAAGTATTTATAAGCGTACAAAGTGATGCTCCAATAAGAGAGGAAAAATAAAAAGCCAGCTAAGCTAATTATTATAACGTTTCTATCCTTAACAATAATAAACTTAACTTTTGTCCCTTTATTTTGTATATCTTTTAAATATATTAAATATGAAAATGAATAGATTAGAGACAGAATTGATATCATATAATAAGAATATCTCCACCCAAACTCTATGCTAATTCTTGGTAATATAATACCTGCTAAAACTATAGATAAAGGCCAAGCCAAACTATAATAACCTATAGCAACAGCCTGCTCATTTTTGTTCTTAAAAGCTATTGATAGAATTTTTATCGTAATAGGATAAATCCACCCTGCTGAAATTCCCATGAAAAAGCTTGATATATATTCAATAAAAATTGAATTAGAAACTGCTGAAACAAAAGATGAAGCGGATAAACCAATTAGAGAAATGAAAGCTATTGATGAAGGTTTTACCTTATCAGAGACAAACCCTGCTGGTATTTGAACTAAAACATAACCTAAAAAGAACAATGAATATATTACACTATCTTCCATTGTAGTAGGTCTAAGTGATGAATATGTAGAAACAATACTCCATGCTAGCCTAGAAAAGTAACTCAGAAAAAACGATGATGAGGTTATAAATATTACTAAAGATTTTTTCAAATTATCCCCCACATATCTTAGGCTATAAAATTTTAAATTTAAAATTTAATTGACGAACAAAAGGTAAACCTTGCTCTTTATGAAGGGACGATTTTTTAAATTCTAAATACTTTAAAGATGCGAAAACAATAGGAAGTGGGAAGTCAATAATGGGCATATTCAACTTTAAATTTGATCCTCATAACTATACCAAGGGCGCATGTCTCTGAGTCCCTAGGAACCGAGAACAGAGGACGACTTCCTGTTAGGGATAGTTGTAATTGATAAAACGAAAGCCAAGCCTTGCCCCTTCAAGGGGCGGGGTAAAGTTTTAAACTCTAAACGTTTTAAAGTATAATAAAGTGTGTCCACGTAGAGGGATGCTTGATAAGGGCTCTACATATCCCCAAGTCCCAAAGAACCGTGGGCATAGGGCTATACACAGTGAGGGATAGGGGTAATGGGTTGAAGATCTAGCGGTGGTCTACCGCTAAACGAATGGAGCGGGGTTGGGTGTTAAACGCACCCACTAGCTATGAGGCGATGAAAATGAAGGCGATAAATCATAAACATATGAACTCCCTAGAGACTACCTCCTTCATGATGTAAAGGGAGCAGAATATGATAATTACATTATTAACATCTAAGTTAACAATATTTTTAAATGTGATAGCCTAATCCTAAGGCAAAAACGGATATAAGCAATCCAGGTTCTATTAGATCATCAATAAATGATTTTTTATGAATATATCATTCTCAACCGAAGATTTAAAATAATATATTAACATCCATGGGTGAAAAAATCTTTTATTTATTCTTGAAGATAATTTTTAATTTAAGAGAAATACAACTATTTTTCTGTAAGGAATAGCTAAATTTGATATAGACTCTATGAATTCAGATTTTTAATATACTTATTTAGACTTTCAGTTAATGTATTATTAAAATACTAGTCGAGCCCTCCTATTTTCTCTTTTTATAATTAATGAATATAAGTATGGTGCTTGTTTTTTAATGCTCATACCCATCCATTTGTGAATTAACTCTAATTCTTTGCTAAATATTTCTCTTCTCACTCAACAACATACGGACTTTTGATTAATCTCTTTGAAATCATAATTTCCAGCTTCATTTTTAATTCTATAAATAATATTTAAAAAATCCAAGGATCTAAGAAAATTTGTGGATTCGAACTATCTATACAAAACATTGATAAATAATTATCCTGAAACCTTTACCAAGATCCTACCATTTCTTTCTCTAGAAAACAGAGAACTTATAGCAGCTTTTATATCTAATAAACTAAATACTTTCCATATTACTGGTCTTACTTCATTTCTACTAGCTAAATCTATTAATCTTGAAAGCTCTCTTCTTGTACCTCCAGTTACGCCAATTATTTTAATTTCTCTTGAATATATTTCACTTATAATCATACTAGCCGTTTGACCAGTTAATGCACCAAAAGTCACGAATTTACCTCCAGTATCTAAAAGCTTAATGCTTCTACCTACAGTTTTAGATCCAATTGAGTCTATAACAACGTCTGCAAGCCTTCCACCATTTACTCTTTGTAGGGCATTTAAGGCTTGATTCATATTTACTACTTCATCTGCCCCTAACTCCTTAACCCAAGGTTTTGATGAAATTGCTATAACTTTAGCTCCCATCTTTTTGGCTAATTGAACAGCAAATTGACCCGTATTTCCTGATGCGCCTACAACAACAACAGTATCACCCGGTTGAATACCAGACTCTATTAGCGCATGAAAGGCTGTTAACCCAGCTATCGGTAAACTTACTCCTTTCTCCCAACTAACGTTATTTGGTATCTTCATCACATTTTGATATTTAACAACCGCATATTCTGCAAATCCTCCGTTTGTTATTCCTCCAACTATTCCTCCATTTCTGCAAAGATATTCTTTGCCTGATATACATAAATCACACGTACCATCAAAAACCCTAGGATATACTATTACCCTATCTCCTTTATTTAGATTCTTAACCTTTGAACCTACTTCCTCAACATAACCGCCGAATTCAGAACCAGGTATATGAGGAACAGGATTAACATTTCTTAATCCGCTTATTATATAATAATCAACAGGATTAATTCCCGCATATGCAACCCTTATTTTAACTTCGTCATCTGATATATGAGCGTCTGGAACATCAATTACAGAGAGATTATCAAGGCCAAAAGGCCTATTAACTACAGCAGCTTTCAATCAATACACCAAATATTAATTGCATTTATAAGTAAATAAACATTTATTATAAAAATGTAGAAAATTAGTTATTAAAATGTTATATATTTTAGCATTTAATTATATTAATAGGTAATTTTTATTAGACTCTATAATAAACAAAGAACTGGATAGGCTATCCAGAAGTGAAAGAAAATGAAAATTGCAATATTAACAAGTACGACTGCAGAAGAATTGGTTAAGGACGTAATTAAAAATGATAATAAAAATAACTACGATATCGATATAATTGCCTTACCAGTTCCTGTAATATCTATATTGGATACTAATATAATATCAAAAATAATACTTAAGAGAACCTATTTATTAAATAAGCTGAAAGACTATAACTTAATAATAATTCCTGGATTAGTAAGAGGTAATGCAGAAATAATAGAAAAAACGACCAATGTAGAAACTTATAAAGGACCAAAGTCTTTAGGTATATTACCTTACGCTCTTGATTTCATATACAATGGAGGTAAATTAGACAAAATTAAAAGTGCTGATGAAGTTATGGGATCAATTATCCCGAAAATAATTTATAAAACAGCTTTTAAAATAAATAACATAGATATTCCATTAAGAGGACCTCCCACAATAATAATAGCCGAAATACATCCTGATGTGAAGATTGAAGAAGTTGATGAGACGGCAAAAAGATTTGTTAATGATGGTGCTAAACTCCTCATAGTTGGTTCAAAAAACGATCTTAATCCTGAAACTATAGTGGAAAAAATCAAGATAGCTAATAAGTATGCTCCTGTTATTGTTGAACTAAACGATATTTCTCTATTAAAGAGTCATCAAGATCTAGGAATTGTAGGCATTAGTGCTTCTACTAATTTTATACAAGAAAATGTAGACGAAATATCAAAAGATTTAGTAATAATTATAGGAGATAGAAATATGAAAAAACTTAAAAGAATTGGAAACGATTTAATTAATAAAGGTTACAAAGTTATAGTAGATCCAGTATTAGGTATACCCGGTATTGATTTTGTTAATAGCATGAAAAGATATATAAATATTGCTAAAAGTCTAAATGCACCAATATTATTCTCAGCAGCGGATGCAACGGAAGAAATCGAGGCGGATACTATAGGAGTACACGGATTACTAGCTATGATATCAATAGAATTAGGTGCATCTCTTTACTTGGTTGTTGAAGAGACATATAAATCAATAAGGGGAGTATCTGAGGCAAAAGAAGCGATTAGAATTGCAGAAACTGCTTATTCATTAAAATCGAGTCCTAGAGGCTTATTCAGCAAACTATTAGTAATAAAGCAAGGGGATAAGCCAATAAGTATAAGCGATCAGGTGAAATATGATGAAGTAAACTATATACCTCCTAACTATAATTTTAATGATTACATACAAATTACAGTTGATTATAATATGAAAAAAATAAAGGTTTTATATAAGAGAAACAATGAGATATTGGCAGCTTTAGAAGGAAAGCATGCTATGAGCATAGCAAGGGAATTAGTTAAAAGAATTAATATAACTCCAGATCATGCTGCATACTTGGGATATGAATTGTCAAAAGCCGAAATAGCTTTAAAATTGGGCAAGACCTACGTTCAAGATGAACCAATAATAGTTCCACCATGGAAAGGCGATAACGGTGACTAAATCTATATCGATATCACCTGGAAAGGTAATATTGTTTGGAGAACACTTTGTGGTTAGAGGATCTAAGGCCCTTGTTGCTGCAATAGATTTATATGCCAAGGCTGAAATAGAAGAATCAAGCTGGCCTTCAGAAATTATTAGCGAAGGAACCGAAATAAGAGGTAAAATTACTGCAGATCTTAAAGTAATTGGTTCAAAAGAGCTAGAACCGTTTGCTAAAATTTTAAGTGTATTAAAATCCTGGGGCTTTCAGCTTTCTGGATTTAAGGCAAGGATATCTAGCGAAATACCTATGTCAGCTGGTTTAGGGTCAAGCGCTGCAAGCGCTGCTGCATTTAGCTTGTCATATACAAATATGTTAGGATACAAACTTAACGATAAAGAATTATTTACACTTTCTAATGAGGCAGAAAAAGTAACTCATGGAAACCCAAGTGGTGTTGATAGTGCAGCAGTGACTTATGGCGGCATATTAATTTTCAAAAAAGACGTAGGCATAATTTCAAAACTAAACACTCTCTTTTCAGATAAATATTCTTTAATAATAGCTGATTCTGGTATAAAAAGAAGCACTTCAGTTCCTGTTAGAGATGTTTTAATATTATCCGAAAAATTATGGCCTGCAATATCATTAATTTATGATGCAGCGGATAAAATTATTGATTTAGGTAATGAAGCAATAAGCAATGGAGATTATGAAACTTTAGGAACTCTTATGAACATAAACCAAGGCCTTTTAAATTCTATTGGGGTCTCATCAATAGAATTAGAAGAAATTATCTATAGAAGCAGACTTGCAGGGGCTATAGGAGCTAAATTAACGGGAGCAGGTAGAGGAGGATCTGTAATAATACTGGCACCATCGAACAAGATTGAAAATATAATCGATAGAGTAAAATGTTGCGTTAAATGGGCTAGCAGAATAAAGATAAGCCAAAGTGGCGCTAGATTAATATCAAGCTAAAATGTGAACAACTTAATTGAAAGCGTTCTAGAATTTCTAGGAATTTTCACAATATAAATTTCTTATACCAATTGTATATCACCTCTCTTAGGTTAAAACCATAAATCTAACTAGGAAGTTGTTTTTATTAATAGATACACCATATTTAAATTATATGCAATATTAAGCCTAAAATATCCAAATTCCGTATAATATGAATATTTTGTTTATCTCTCTTTACTTTGCTTGTAAATAACATTTTTCTTATATTGTTATTTTATTTTCTTCATTTAAAAAAATTCGAATTCTTAATATAAAGATTTAGTATATAAATTAACTCCGCTATTTAATGAATAGTGTGTCTGGTGATTAAAATGAACTATTATTTAATTAGTTTAATTGTTATCATATTGATATTGATAATTAGTTCTTTAATTTTAAGTTTAAAATGGATTTTTAAAAAGGTTGATAAGAATAATTTTATCGATTATTGAATTTATTAAAAATCTTTATCAAGCATGTTCTTTATTATTTAAAATTACCCTCCCCCAGTTTGAGGCAATAAAACTATGATATCTCCTCCCTTAACTTTACTCTTTAAATCTGCTCCTCTCCCATTAACAACAATTATATAATCATCACTTCTAAGCTTTTTTAAAAATGGTAATAAATCTTCGATGGTTTCTTCTCCATTTACTTCTCTCTCTTCATATTGTTTTCCAGATAGATCAGTTAAATACCCTAAATATTTTATTTTAATTTTGTTTTCCATCGCTATCCACCAATTACTTTATAGCTTTAATACACAAAAGTTTTAATTTATATTCTCACAATCATAATTTCAAATAAGATGCAAAACAGAGTTAAATTTTCCAGATAATATTTTTCTTGCTTCAGAATCTATTAGCCATGACATCCAAGTTATTTTAATTGGCTCAACACCAATAAGCCTAAAAATATTCTCAGTTTCCTTAATATAATTTATGTAATCTTTATGCGAGCTTTTTAATATTATACCTGATTTACTTGTCAACTCATTAACTAACTTTATGACTATTTTATCAGGCATTAATGTATCAATACCCCCCATGATTCTTAAATATTGATAAGTAATTATACCTATACCCTTAACTTTACTTAAATCTTCACGCTTAAAATTATCTAAACTGTTTGAAGAGGCCCAATTTCTAAGCTTTTCTCTGTCTGTGTTTCCATTATAAAAAGATAAAACTCTTGATATTCCTTTTGCTGCCTTCCAAGATCTTTCATTTTTCCAAACACTTCTTAGCTTTTCGATATCATAGTTAATAATATCATTAAATGATCTTATCTCATTTGTATCGTAAAATTTCTCTTTGAATTCAATAACTGCAGGTATGACAGCGTTAAAATAATTTAAGCCAACACTAGTAAATGATGCGTCCAAAACCATAAGAATTCCTATACCTTCCCATCTCATTGATCTTAAACTTCTGTTAACGAACTCATCTAGCATATAAGCTTTTTTTATGTATTCATTTGTGATTGTTTTAAGTTTCTTTAAATTTTCTTCATTAAACATAAACCTCACTAATAGTTTTGTTTCTATACATATGCTTAAATTTTCTATATTTAACTTATTTATGGTGAAATGAATTGGAGTTTACAACTTTAGGAAAAACTAATGAAAAAATTTCTAAAATTGGTTTAGGTGCATGGCAGTTTAGTGATGCATGGGGGGTTACAGAATATAACATTGCTAAACAAGTAGTATCATCTTCAATAGAGCTTGGCATAAATTTGATTGATACTGCCATGGTATACGGCAGAGGTATGAGCGAGTCATTTTTAGGAAAGGCTTTAAAGGAGCTTAATATTGAGAGAAGTAGCGTTTTCATAGTTACGAAAATTCCTGGAGAATTCCTATCGTATGACGATGTATTTAAAGCGGTAGATAGATCTCTTGAAAGATTACAAACTGATTATATAGATGCGTTGTTAGCACACTGGCCACCAGTTTGGCATAATCATCCAACATGCGAATATATGAAGGCGTTTGAAAGACTTGTTGAACTAGGAAAAATAAGATATCTGGGATTGAGTGATTATCCACCTGAACTTGCTGAATCCGCTAGGTATTGCTTATCTAAAAACGACCTACAAATAATGGAAATAAGATATAATTTGGTTGAAAGGCAAGCAGAAAAGGAAATTATACCATACGTTGAGTCTTCTGAAATGACAATGCTTGCATGGAGCCCGTTAGCAAAAGCAGCTATACTAGGAAAATACAGCTTAGATGAGATAAATAATTTCAAGGATGTAAGAAGAAATGATGCAGTATTTTTCCCTGAAAATTATAAACAAATAATAAAACTAGCTGATCTTATTAAGGAAATTGCTAGAAAGTATGATAAAACTCCATCTCAAGTAGCATTAAATTGGCTGTTATCTTATAGCAAAAACATCGTTCCAATACCTGGGGCAAAGAGCAAAGAACAAGCAATTGAAAACGCAGGTAGCGTAGGCTGGAGATTGAGCTATAGCGACTGGAGAAAAATCGATGAAATGAGTAAATCGATTAAATTTACATATGTTAATTTTTAAACTTTTTTAGCTTATAAAGGTTTTAAGAGAAAAAGTTTTTTCTATAAGAGACTAATAAACAGCATATTTATGATTTTTTATAAAAATTCTACATTCACCTAGACCTAGGCTGATGAAATATGAAATTCTTAACCAAGTAAAGATTAATGACCTAATACTAACCTTAAAACTTATTAATATGCTAAAGACAATATAATAAAAGGTGAGAATGTTGTCTCAATCAGATCATCCTGCTATGACAGAAGGAGCATTAGAATCTAGTTATGGAGGAGAATCTATGGCGCATATGAGGTACTTGATTTTCGCTGATATTGCTGAAAAAGAAGGATTTAAAAATGTTGCAAGATTATTTAGAGCTATTGCATTTGCCGAACAAGTACATGCTAGAAATCATTTCCAAAGATTAGGCAAATTAAAGGAAGGTAAAAAAGTAGTTGCTGATGCACCGTTTGGACCTGGAAACACATCTAAAAATCTAGAGCTTGCAATAATGGGTGAAGAGTTTGAAGTAAACGAAATGTATCCAACATATATTGAAATGGCCAAGTTCCAAAAAGATAAAGAGGCTGAAATTTCATTTAGATATGCATTAGAGGCTGAAAAAATACATGCTAAACTATTTATGGAGGCAAAAAAATATGTTGATGAAGGGAAAGATATGCCTATTGATGGATTTATATGGATTTGTCCTGTTTGTGGGCATACACTAATTGCTAAGGAACCTCCAAATAGATGTCCAATATGCGCAGCTTTTGGCAAAGATTTTATTAAATTTTAAACCAGCGGTGATTTTATGTATAATGTACCGTTACATGATCTTCACCAAAAATTAAATGCTAGCTTCGGTGAATTTGCTGGTTGGAACGTACCTATGATATACAGTTCTACTATGGAAGAACATGTGGCTGTAAGAAAATCCGTCGGTATTTTTGATATAAGCCATATGGGAAGACTTAAAATAACAGGAAAGGATTCTTTAAATTTATTAGAAAAAGCTTTTACGAAGAAAATATCTAAAACAAAAGAGAATTTCATGAGTGGACCAACTCTTGCATTAAACGAGTATGCAAGGGTTATTGATGATGAAATGTGGTATAAAATTAATGATGAAGAATGGTTAGCAGTGCCAAATGCAGCAACAAGAGAAAGAATGATAAATCATTTTAAGCAAATTTCTGAAAAAAATAAATATAATGTTGAAATAAAGGATTTAACATTTGATTATGTCCTATTAGCATTACAAGGTCCTGAAAGCCAAAATATTATGGATAAACTTGGTGCATCGTGGACATCTGGCTTAAAACCATTAGAATTTAGATTAAATGAAAATATAAGAGACTCAAACGTTTTTCTTATAAGTAGGAGCGGATGGACAGGAGAAGACGGTTTTGAAATATGGGCAACTCCTAAGGATGCTGAAAAATTATACAATTACATATTAAAAGAAGGCGTTAAGCCCATAGGAATAGCGGCAAGAGATACATTAAGAATTGAAATGGGATTTGTTTTAGGCGGGAATGAATATGGAGAAGATCCATTAAAATACCCATGTGCATTAAGCCTAAAATACGGCATGGGTGCAATAGATTGGGAAAAAACTGGATATATTGGAGAGGAAAGTCTTAGATCATGCCGTAAAGAAGGTTTAAGATGGATTAGAATAGGAATTGAAATGAAGAAAAATTTTGCCCGCTTTATACCAAGACATGGATACAAAATATTAATTGATGATATAGAAGTGGGTTGGGTAACAAGCGGAACATATAGTCCTATTTTAGAAAAAGGAATAGGGATGGGATATATAGATACTAGATATTCAATTGTAGGAGAGCCTATTACAATAAGCGATGGTAAAGGTAGGTCAGGAGAAGCAAAAATTTCTGAATTCCCATTAATTAAGAAAAAGTAGCTAATGTTTAGTTAATGTTATTTCTATCATTTTTCTTATTGTTTTCGGATCTATTGCTTTCCCTTTAGCCTTCTTTAAAACTTTCCCTACTAAATAATCCAATGCCTCCCTCTTACCTGAAATAAAGTCTTCTACTGCTTTCTTCTCTTCATTTATTACTGAAATTATTAAATTAGTAGGTTCTACTTTTTCTGGTAAAACTAAGTTCATATCATTACCATTTTCAAGCAATTTTGGTAATATATTATATTTTAATTCGTCGTATGTGTATAATTTATTGGAAACCAGAGTGCTCAAAAGTTTCAATATCTGCTTGTTTGGCCAATTACTTTTTTCATAAATATTTTTGCCAGATTTTTTCAATAAACCTTTATAATCTATAGCCAAGATTCTTGCCGTTATCTTCGGATCCGAACCAATCCTAACTGACTCTAAAAATAGCTCTGCTGCTGGTTTAACGGTTATTAAACTCCAAGCTATTCTTTGGGATACGCCATACATAGTTATTCTATTCATAAAGTTCTCTGGAGTCATAAAATTACTAGATAATGCTTCTTTTAATAATGGCTCGGTCTTTATTGAGGGTATATCTGGGTCTGGAAAATACAAGTACTCTTCTTCTGTTTCCTTACTCCTCAAAGGCTTTGTTACTCCTCTTATTGAATCCCAATGTCTTGTCTCTCTTTTTATTTTACCTCCTTCTTCAACTATTTTACTTTGTCTGAAAATTTCATATTTTAATGCCTTTTCTAAATCTAATGTACTACCTATGTTCTTAACTTCTACCCTTTCTCCTCCTTCAACACTTACATTTGCATCCACTCTAAAAGATCCTTCTAACCTTGGATTAATTGCACCAATATATTCCATAGTTAATAAAAGGTATTCAACAGCTTTTCTTGCATCTCTTGGCGTAGGTATTTCAGGTTCTGTTACAACTTCCAATAGCGGAACTCCGCTTCTATTATAATCCAAATAAGCATATTCACTTAACAAAATATTGCCTCCACTATATTCAGTTTTTCCCGGATCCTCCTCTATGTTCATCCTTCTTAATGTAACGCTTTTCCATGTCAGGTGATCTGAATCAAAATACTTCAAAATACCTTTTAAACAAACTGGTATACCTCCTGCCTTTTCATATTGAGTTATTTGGTAATTTTTAGGCAAATCCGGATAAAAATAGTGTTTTCTAGTAAACACCATAAATTCAGGTATTTCGCAGTTAAATGATTTTGAAACTAATAAAGCCAATTTTAATGGATTTCTTCTTGGAACTGGAAGTGCTCCAGGTAATCCTAAACAAACCGGGCAAACATTTGTGTTTGGCTCATATTTTCTGTAATTTGAATCACAATCACAAAATAGCTTTGTTCCTGCTTCACTTAATTGAGTATGTATTTCAAGTCCTATTTTATATTTCATTTTAATCGCCTGCTATCAAATTGTATAAACCTGTTATTTCTTCAACCAAAGATCCTAGAGATATCAATTTTTCCTCTTCAAATGGACCAGCCATAAATTGAATCCCTATAGGTAAATTATTGTAAAAACCTGCAGGCATAGCTAATGCTGGAACACCTGCTAAGTTTGCAACAACTGTGTATATATCCATTGCATATAATTTTAATGGATCTTTAATTCTTTCGCCTATTTTAGGAGGTAATATGGGTGAAACAGAACTGGCAACAATACAATTTTTTGTCATATTTAAAATCTCATCTCTTATAATTCTCCTTCCCTTTGTAGCAGCAATATAATAATCATTTATGAAACCTTCACTTAATGCCAATACTCCCATTAAGATTCTTTTCTTAACTTCAAATCCGAAATAATATCTTCTTGTATTCTCACTCATTTCTTTATAACTTAAACCTTCAGAAGAAATTGGATATAGTTTTCCATCATATCTGGCTAAATTGCTTGCAGCTTCTGCAAAAGCTATAGTATAATAAGTGGGTAGAGCGTATTTTAAATTTTCAAATTTACCTTCGTATTCAATAGCTACCCCCTCATTTTCTATTTTTTCCAGTAACTTATAAATAGTTGATTTTATAGGAGGTTCCGATTCTTCTATAAATTCTTTAGGAATGCAAATTTTAAATTTATTATCACTTTTGTAATTATTATTAACACTAGTTGCATCTTTTTCATCATAACCTTTTATAACATCCCAAATTAAAGCTAAATCTTTTACGCTTCTTGCCATAGGGCTTATTTGCTCCAAACTATTAGCATATGGAATTAACCCATATCTACTCACAGTTCCATAAGTAGGTTTTAATCCAACGGTAGCAGTATATGATGCAGGTAATCTTACGGATCCCCCAGTATCGCTCCCTAATGAAAGGTCACAACTCCCATAAGCTAGGCTAGCAGCGCTTCCACCACTACTACCCCCAGGAACCCTTGTTATATCCCATGGGTTTCTTGTTAAACCATACGCGCTGAACTCTGTTGTAGAACCCATTGCAAATTCATCTAAGTTAGTTTTTCCTATTATAATTCCCCCTTCTTCTAATATTTTTTCAACAACTGTTGCATTATATGGAGGAATGTAGTTTTCCAATATCTTAGAGCCAGCAGTTGTGGGTAAAAAATTAGTTGAAATGTTATCCTTAATGCTAACAACTAAACCTGGTATCTTCATTTTCTTGCCAGATGCAATATTTCTCTTTATTTCATTTATCCTATCTAAAATAAAATCTTCAGAATCAATTGATATATATGCATTTATAATATTATCTTTTTTCCTAATCAATTCCAATTTTTTAAAAACATAATCTTCCATTTCTAAGCTTCCTTTTCTTATGTTTTCTAATATAGAAACAGCAGTTTCTTTCATTATTCTCCTCTCCACGGTATTTTAATTTTATTTTGGGCGACCCTTTCATTTGGTATTAAATCGTATATGTTTACTTTTTCTATATTCACACTATATGGTGGATTCAATTCGCTATCCCAAACGTTATAAAGAGGCTTAACGTTAAGTGAGCTCAATGATGAGACTTGATTTAATAAGCTTCTAATTTCATCAATATCTTTACAAAGCTTTTCAAGCTCTTCTTCAGTAAAATTAAGTCTCGATAGATCCAATAATTCATTTATTATATCTTTATCACATTTTTTACTCAAGTCTGCCCACTTTTTGTGTCTTACTAATGCATCTTATTATATTTTTTGTTCCCATTGATCTCTCTTTCCATATTTAGTCCGACTTGAGCCTCAATTACATCTATTGAATATGCCATAGCCCTTCTTAATCCATCGAGTATTGGATAGATTTCATAAAATTGCTTAGACCCCTTTAATGATTTGATTAATTCAAGTTCCTTATCAATTAATTCATGAATTCTAGAATATACATTTAGCAATTCATTAGCATTTTGACTTGTTCCTATATTATCAACTATAGATATAACTTCTTTTGATACATCATTTATAAGATTATCAAGCATATCTGGTATTTGGATATCATTTATATTTTCTATCATCCATGTAGACATAAAAACTATGTGATCCGCTATCCTTTCAATGCTTTTTATAGTTGTATAAAGATTAATCGCTTCAGTCGAGTTATAAATGCCTAGATCCTCAAGCTTAACAGTTTCCTGAAGTGCAAGATTGATTTGCTTATAGATATATAAATAAAGTTTATCCATTACATCATCTCTTTTTATTATGCTATTAAAGATCTCTATATCTCTATTTTTTATTGCATTTCCAAAATCCTCTAGCATAGACTTAAATGTCTTCCTCATATTTTCTATTGCAAGAGTTGTAGGTATTGAACTCAAATCTACAACAACGCGCAGCGTTACGCTGTTCTCGCTTTCTTCTAAAACTTCAAGCCCAACTACTTTATTTCTCACACTATTCATTATTTGATCTACTCTATTTAACATTAAAGGTGAAAAAACTAGTTTTATCGAAGTATATCCTGCTAAATAAGCCGAGATTACTTCCATAATAATAGCAGAATCTAATAAATTTTCATTTATATAAATCTCCTTCTGAATCTCCATAGGTTTTTCTTTATGTTTGGATGAATAAATTTTTAATGCATTATCTCTTGTTAATTCCATAACAACTTCTAACCCTTTATCTATACCTAATTCATCGGCCCATTCCTTTGGTATAGAAATTATATATGTTGATCCTCCCGTTACTTGAACTCTTCTTACCATTTTTGTTTCTTTTTGATTTTTCTTAGACATTTTCACACCAATATATAAATCTATAAATAATAT
>NZ_JAGDXI010000029.1 GCF_023256325.1 Caldisphaera sp. | reverse complement strand
ATGAAGAGGCATTTAAATATTCTTCATCCCCGCCCCTTCCAGGGGCGAGGCTTTCTTTTTATGTAAATCTTTGTTGCTGAAAAAATTTTACTGTACATCTTAATTTATAAATTAAATATTTATGTTTTAAATCTCAGTAAATAATCCTTTATATTAGTAAACAAAAAGATTTGCATCAAGTTTTATAAATTATTTTACTTTTATTTTCCTATTTAAGATCAAATTAAATAAACTTATTATAGTTATAGTAATTTGGCTAACAAACAACAAAATGTTATTAAAGAAATAAACATTGACTGATTGAAAAAGTGAAATCAATAAAAGAAGATTTTGTGTTACACCATATGAAATTAACGCAGCTGATGCCACCGATGCTCCAAGGAGAAGTAAATTTATCAACCATTGATATATGTTAATTGTAGAAAAAAGCAATATTATAAGAGATGACAAAATCAGAGAAAGCGATATGGTGAGCCTTAATATTTTAAACGACGTATTTATGATATATTTTCTAGATTTCTTTTGAAGAAAATTTATTATATCAAGAATATATTTATTTGCATTAAATAAATCATTATTTTTTATTGATTGTAATAAATTTTTACTGAGATCATCAATAACATTGTCATCTAAAACTTCATTATAGCAATATTTTTCAGAAAGCCTTATTGCATCATTTAATTTTGCTTTTAAATATTCCCATTCATCAGTCTTTTCATAAATCAACGCATTAGAAAAATATAAGTTTTGTAATTTGTCAGCACACTCTTTCGTCAAAGCTAGCACCACAATAATAATATAGTCTAGAATTATTAATTATTATTGCAAAAATGAAACCTTTTTTGTAAATATAAGTTGCCCTTAAGATATAATATTTTCTTATTTAAACTTACCATAAAATATAAAATAAATCTCTAAAAATTTAACTAAAAGAATTTTCTAATTTGCTTTTTCTCTATATATGTTGCAGCATTAAGAATTAATGACTTTAAAGACTTAATATTTACAAAATAATGCAATATATTACTATCTTCTCTAGTTCCATATTCGTAAGCTGAAGTTATTCTTACTTCATATATTTCTTCTGGCAATAATTTCTCTAAATCATTCCATTGCTCTATCAAAAACTTAGGAGTTATTATATACTCCTTTGGCTTCGCTTGTTGGGATATTCTTATATGAACTCTCATAGGTTCATTCAATTTCTTTGGCATAAAGTATGACTTGAATTCGTCTGATTTAATTATATTATCTAAAGATTTTAATAAGGTCCACCTATATTCATCTTCATCTATATCTAAAAATCTAATTACTCTCATATCTTCATATTCAGGCTTTCTCATATCCTTAAGCTTATTTTCCACAGTTTTTTCGGCTAATTCTAATATATCTGCTATTTCAAATGTAGTCAATCCGTTATTTTCTAGTAATCTTCCTATTTTAATGGCTAGGTCTTGTATCCATGGTCTTATAGTTGGTAATTCTAAAATGCCTTTTGCTAGAGGAGTAAGTTCGGGACCGCTTAGATTTACAATTTGTATGCTTTTTGATTTTAACAACTTTAAAAATCTCTTAGCCCCTTCTATATCAAAATATTCCCTTATAACCTGTTTTTTAGCTTCTTCGATTAAGAATGAATCATTTTCTTCATCAATTGAACCTATTTTACCTAAATGCAATTGTATTTCTCTAAGAGTTTGATATAAATATGGGCTCTTATTTAATGCTTCGTATAGTTCATTTTGCAAATTTTCTATGTCAATGCTTTCAAGCAATTCAAAGGGATTAATATTACCAACGTTAACACTAAATCCGAAAAATGATGGTCTATAATATACATTTAAACCTTCAATTTTTGAAGCCATATTGGTTAATATAAGCGCTATAGTTTCTGCTGCTCCACTGCCTATAGGATAAATAAATATATGTTCTCCATTATGCTGCTCATAAATTACTTTATTCTCATCAGGAATTATTTTTCTTTCTAGGTATTTTTGCCTAATTTTTTCAAGCTCCATTAAGCCTTCATTATCAATAGTGATATCATTTGGTATATTTCCTACTATTATTTTTATGAATTGTCTAGATATGCTTTGGCTCCTCTTTACCCCTTCTCCCTTCCATAATGGTATTTCAGCTATTCCAGAAGCTTTTATTACATCTATTCTCCCATTCATATCATCTATTCTTTTAATTTCCCAAGAACTTCCAGCAAGCCTTATCACATCCCCGATTCTTAGATTTCTGTAAACGTAAAGAGAGTCAACATAACCTATGGTATTATCTCCATTTTTAACAACGAAAACATCCTTTTCAGGTATTGTAGTAAAGAATTCTGAAAAACTCCTAGACCACCAAACCTTCATTTGATCCTTTGATTTAAATTTCCATATCTTATAGAAAGTATTTCCCGGAGAAATTATATCATCCTCATTTTTTATTAAACCATTTTGCTCCATATAATTTATTAATTCCATAAACTTTTCATTATCCATCTTAAATATAGGCGATTGAGAAAATATATCATATATTATATTTAAATTAGTTTGACCTTCTCCTAGAGTAAATCCTATTATTTCCTTTGCTATTACATCTATAGGAGCTTCATCGATTATCTCGTCTTCTACAAAGCTATGCTTAGCTAGGCTAGCTTCTGTTATAGCTTCGGCGAAATCTATAGGCCCTATAGATATTATATCCCCTATAGATAATCCTCCTGAAATATGCCCGCTCCTTCCAACCCTCTGTATAAGACTAGAAACTTTTCCTGGAGATTTGATTTGTATGACTTTTCTTACTGATCCTACATCAATCCCTAATTCGAGAGTTTTTGTGCATACTATTGCTGAGAGTTGGCCTTGCTTTAGTTTATTTTCTGCTTCTTCTCTTAGTTGTGCAGACACGCTAGAATGGTGAACAAATATATCCTTAGCCCCAATAGTTTCTAAAGAATGTTTGACTCTTTCAGCAATATATCTACTATTTACGAAAACTAGACTTGGTTTTTCTATAGTCTGTGTTAAAGATTTAGCCAAGTCTAGCCAAGGATCTTCATTACTGTCACTAATATATTTTACTTCAAATTTGTACTCCTTTGAAAAATCAACTGAGGTAATCTGCCTTTCTCTTTTACTACTGCCGCTCAAGAGTTCTATAGCTTTTTTAGGAGAACCTATTGTTGCCGAAAGACCTATTCTTTGAAAGTCATAGCCAGATAAATATTTCAATCTTTCAAGTAATAATAATAATTGAACCCCTCTCTTTGAGCTGAGCAATTCATGAAGTTCATCTATTATTACATATTTAACGTTTTTATAATATTGTCTGAATTTTGGTGCCCAATCTAAATCAATTTCTAGACTTTCAGGCGTTGTTATTAATATATTAGGTACTTGCTTAACTCTCTTCGTCCTTTCACTTGCTGGAGTATCACCATGCTTTTTAGAAACTCTAAAACCTAGTTTCTCAGCCCACCAAGAGATCCTTTTATATATATCATTTATTAAAGCCTTCATAGGGGTTATATATAATATATCCACTGGTTCTTGCTTTTCGCTTAGAAGTTTTGACAGTAATGGCAATAATGCAGCTTCTGTCTTCCCTTCCCCTGTCGGCGCCATAATTAATGTATTATACCCTTCTAATACATAAGGTATCGATTGTTCCTGTATTTCAGTAAGTCTTTTCCATCCTCTCTCTTCAATTAATTGCCTTACTTTTGGATGCAACCTATCAGCTATTGATTGTTGAACTTCTTCCATTTTACATCTACCATTTTATGTCTAGCCACACCTGGTTAACCTAAGAAAAGTTAGCAGTCAGTTCTTATTAACTCTCCGTTTCTATTTCATTTTGGAGATAAATATGGCAAAACTAGAACACGAATGTATAGTATGTGGAAAGAAGTTCAGTAATGGCCAAGGAATAATTATAAATAAAGGATCGTTAAAGCTAGAATTTCATAGTAGTAAATGTGCAACGTCCTTCTTTAAGCTATTAGCAGAAAGATTAGATGAATCTTGTTTTGAAAAAAGTAGCAAAGATCTTATAAAAGAATTAGTAAAAATAAGAGAAGAAAAGCAAAAACAAGCTAAAAAGGTGATCTCATGAGATTACTAAAGATTAAGCTATATTCCATATTAAGGGAAATTTTTGGTAGTAATGAAATAATTGTAGAATTTAAGCATGAAAACATTACTGTCAATGATGTATTAGAAACATTAACAAAGAAAATTAATAACAATTCAACTCAATTAAACCAATTATTTAATTCCATTCAGTTTGTAGCTAACGGGAAACCATTAGCCAAGGATGAAATTATACCAAATAGTGTTGATATAATATATTTGCTGCCTCCTTCATCTGGTGGCATTATTGACATAAAAATTTTAACTAGTGAGCATATTGATTTAAACGATCTAATAAAAAAATTATACATAGATGAAAATGTTGGAGCTATTGCCATATTCGTAGGTATAGTTAGAAAAATAAACAAAAACGAAAAAGTGAAGAAATTATTATATGAACATTCTGAAGAACTAATAGAAGAAAAGCTTAAAGAAATCGCTATTAGAGGGATAAATAAATTCAAATTATTTTCAGTCTCAATATATCATTATGTTGGTGAAAGAAAACCTGGAGATTTAACTATGATTGTAGCTGTTTCTGGAGAATCTAGAAAAAATGTTTTTCCAGCAATAGAAGAAATAGTAAATGAAGTAAAGCATGAAGCTCCTATATGGAAACAAGAATATAGAGAGAGCGGAAAGTATTTCATACTCGGCGAAAACCAAATTAAAGCCGATGAAACGAGCAAATTCAAATTTTAAGATTTTAAAACTTGCGCTTTAAACGCACCGTAATTTAAATCATATAAATTTTAAATATTAGCCAATTTAATAAATAACAATATGAATATTTCGTTAGTATTATAAATTAAAGTTTTAAAAAGGAACACATATAAAGATAAATATTAGGTGATAGGAATGCCTGCAATCGAAATAGGAAGAGTTTGCACAAAAATTGTTGGGAAGGAATCAGGGAGAAAATGTGTTGTAGTAGATATTATTGACCAAAATTTTGTATTAGTAACAGGACCTAAATCAGTTAGTGGCATCAAGAGAAGAAGAGTGAATATTAAGCACTTAATGCCGTTGGATAAATTAGTAAACATACAGAAAGGGGCAAGCGATGAAGAAGTGCTAGCTCAATTGAAAAATTCTAACTTAATTGACTATATGAAGGCCAGAGAAAAAATCGTATTAGCCTAAACCAATCCGTAATAATATGGTGAATATTTTGCTAGGAATGCCTGAAAAAGGTTTTAAATTCATTAATGAAATAAATCAAATATGTAATAATACAAAACCATTTTTGGAAAAATTTCCAGAAAATACTGATGATAACTATGGCTATTATCCATTAGAAAGACCTCTTATGAAGTATCTTAATTACGGTATTATAATTTTGGATAAACCACCCGGTCCGACAAGCCATGAAGTGGTTGCATGGGTAAAAAAACTGTTAAATATAGATAAAGCAGGACATGGAGGAACCCTAGAGCTTTACTCTTAAGAGTAAAGCAGGGATATCCTAAAGTAACAGGTGTCCTGCCTATAGCTCTCGGATCTATGACAAAGATTATAGGATTTGTAACTCATTCAAAAAAAGCTTATGTATGCTTAATGCAACTTCATAAAGATATAGATTTCAAATTAATCAATAATGTAATAAATGAATTCATAGGAGAAATATATCAAAGACCTCCAGTAAGAAGCCATGTAAAAAGAATTCTTAGAATTAAAAAAATATTTAATATAGAAATAAATGAAATAAATAATAGAAAGGTCCTTTTAACAATAGAATCAGAAGCTGGAACATATATGAGAAAATTATGTTGGGATATAGGTTTAGTTTTAGGAACAGGGGCTCATATGAGAGAATTAAGAAGGATAAAAACAGGTCCTTTTAATGAAGATAACGCAGTAACATTACAACAGATCTCCGAAGCTGTGTATCAATATAAAACAACAGGCAAGGAGGATCTGCTTAGGAAAGTTATTATTCCTGGAGAATATAGTGTATGTGAGTTAGAAAAAATTTTAGTTAGAGATACAGCAGTAGAGAGTGTGATAAACGGTTCTCCCCTTGCAATACCTGGAATATCATATTTTAATGATGGCATAAATAGAGGAGATATAGTTGCGTTATTAACATTAAAAGGAGAGTTGATCGGATTAGCCAAAGCATTAATGAATTCTAACGAAATAAAACAAAATAACAAAGGGCTTGCATTTCAACCTACAAGAATAGTTATGGAAAGAGGGATTTATCCTAAGGCCTGGAAAAGTTCAGGAAAATACAAAAATCGTGGGGACGGGAACGCCGGGGGTGGGATTTGAACCCACGCGTCCCGCATGGGACAACGGGTCTCAAGCCCGTCCCCTTGGACCGCTCGGGCACCCCGGCACATTTCTACTATTGGCTAATAGGGTTTTTAATTATATTTCAAAAATCCATATTATTTATTGCTAATTATACCATGATTTTTAACGGGCTTTAGCTTGTGAGATTCAAAACTTTCCATTCTATATTTTGCATCTTCAGTTATCACCAAATTTGTTAATTCATCTATTGCCTTTTCTATATCTTTCCAATAAATTTCATAAACTATTTTTTTAATTGATCTAATCGATTCTTGCGTATAATTTGATAAGGTATCTGCAATCGCAAAAGCCTCTTTTTCTAAGTCTGACTGAGGAACTATTTCATCAACTAAACCCATATTTCTGGCCTCTTGAGCGGAGAACCTAGTACCAGTTAAAGCTAAATATTTCGCTCTTCTAAACCCAACGACCCCTCCCCCTGCGCTTATTAATATTGGAGGTATAACTCCTAAACTAATTTCTGGAAAGCTGAACCAAGAATTTTCAGCGGCGATTACTATATCTGCTGCTAAAAGAAGTTCTGCGCCTCCGCCAACAGCCAATCCATTAACTAAAGCAATAATAGGTTTCTTACACGATATCATTGTATTTAAGGATTGTTTAATCCCATTAAAAAAATTAAGAGCGTCTTGCTTAGTATTAAGTCTAAGCATGTTTTCTATATCGTCTCCTGTACTGAAAGCTCTACCTTTACCAGTTAAAACAATCGCAACGCTGTCAGATTCACATGCTCTGTTTAATTCATATATTAATCTTTCCCAAGTCCTAGTGTCTAAAGCATTTAATTTTTCAGGTCTATTCAAATAAATCCAATAACACATCTTCCTTTTTTCAGATAAGACCGTTTCGTGATATGTCAATTTTTATTGCACCCAAAGGTGTATACTATTGCTAGATTAATAAATCTGTCTAATGAATTTGGCTATATCTCTAATAAGAGAAAATTTTAAATATAGTTCAAATAAAAACATGCTATAATTTAAAGGCTACCTTCTTCTTTTATACATTTATTGCTTTTTAATATATCATATATCCCGTTTACAGCATCTTCAACCTCACTTTCTCTCTTAGCTCCTGTTATAACCATTTTCCCACTGCTAAATATTAAAAGAACAACTCTCGGTTTTTCCATTCTATATATCAATCCTGGGAATTGTTCTGGTTCATACATACTCTTTGGTAAAGTAAATGCTGCCTTTTCTAAATCGACAACTACATTTAGATTCGCCGATGCAACAATGTTTTGTATTTGTATTTGAGGTTTGCCTTGCATTGGAACCCCTTTGATCATGAGTTTTTTCAATATTGTTTTTACTGCCCATACTAATTGCTTTACACTTTTTGCACCTGTGACAACCATTTTTCCAGATTTAAATATGAGAGCTGTTATTTTAGGGCTCTGCAACCTATAAACTAATCCTGGGAATTGATCTGGGTTGTAATCTACATCGGGTATCCTTGTTTCGATTAAGTTCAAATCTAATGCAGTATCTAATATTACTGTTGCAACTATATTTTCTATCTTAACTGTAGGTTTTCCCGACTCTTCTTTTTCACCTACATTTTCTTCTTCAAAAAATTCATCTTCTTTATCTTCATTCTCCAAAATCTTCACCTGCTTTTTAAACTCGTATATTTTAAAACCAATTTGAGCTATATAAATCTTTTTAAACTATTTATAAGCATAAGATAAATAAATATCATTATTTAGCAAAAATACCATAATTTTCGATGCTAACCTAATTTTATTTCTAACATAAATAATCGAAAAAAGAGTTACACCACAGGTAAACACTAATGAAACATAACCTTTATGCAAATATACCGGCATAAAAAAACTAAAATATTGGTTACATTATTAATATAGATGGGGGAAAATTGTGAAATTAAAATTTAAAGAGCCAAGAACTTGGAGATATATAATAGGATCAATAGAAAAAATCATAGATGAAGGCGTTTTTACGGCAAACGATAATGGACTTCATTTCAGAGCATTAGATACAAGCAGAATTGTTATGGTTGACTTTATCTACCCAAAATCTTCATTTGATGAATTTGAAATAAATAATGAAGAAAGTATAGGAGTATCTTTTTCAGTTTTGTCTGATGTATTAAAAAGAGCTGAAAAAGATGACGAACTTGAACTTATAACTGATGAAAACAACGTAACATTAAAATACATTGGTAAAGGGGAAAGAATCTTTAAAATACCACAACTTAGTTTAAGTCAGGATAAGCTACCTGAACCAAAAATAACTTTTACGGTTAAAGCTAAGCTTACAAATAATTCTTTTATTGATATAATAAACGATATAGAAGCTATTAGTGATTCATTAACTATAAATGCAGATGACAAAGAAAACAAGCTAATAATAACTGGAAAAGGCGATATAGAAAGCGCTGAAATAGAACTTTCTCTAGAAAAACAAAATATAATAGAACTTAGTGTAGATTCTCCCGATTCATCTACATATAGCATTGAATATTTTTCTGACATGCTAATGGCAGCAAAAGAAGCCGATTTAATAACTTTGATGTACTCTCAAGACGCTCCTATAAAAGTCGAAATGGAATACCAAAATGGTGGCAAAATAACTTTCTATGTTTCACCGAGAATAGACTAAAACTTATTTATAACAAATAGTTATTTTAGATTACTTATATAACCGTTTCCCCTACACTTTCATTTCAATCATCTTACCTTTATTCATGATAGAGCGTGGGAACTTAGCCCTCAACCACCTGCTCTTAAGCTTAAATGCAGGAGGGTCATGGATCTCCTTCGAGCCCAACGTCACAGGACTTACATCTTTGCAATTCTTTCACCTTTTTGACATAGTCCACATCGGTGCGGGGATTATCCTTTATCAGTAAAAACTAAGCACATTTGAATATAAAAAGATTTTTATTAAAATGAAAAAGGATTCAGCCCTAAAAACAAAATATCTATAAATTTTCAAATTAATTATCTATTATAGAAGGAAATTAAAATGACCGAAGAAGAAAAGGAAATTAAAATAAAAGGATGGAACTATGATCAAACACTAAAATATCTATATAGAGAATATTATTCTTTAAATCCACCACTGATAATACCAAAAGATATTGAGAGAAGAGAATTTGCATTTCAGCCTTTTGAAAAACAGTCTTATGTAAGGCATCTTTCATTTGATAATCCAAAAAAGCTTTACGATTATTTGATTAAAAACACTCCGAGACATGCTTATTATTCTATCGCCATTTATGATCTTCCTGAAGCAGGATCTATGGAAGAAAAAGGATGGAAAGGATCAGATTTATTATTTGACATTGATTTAGATCATGAAAAAGATTGTATAATGCAAAATGATATAGCTGATGATTCATGTATAGAAAAAGGGTTAAAATATGCCGAAACAATTGCCCATATAATTAATAATTATTTTGGTGGATCGTATCAAATTTATTTCACAGGAAATAGAGGCTATCATGTAAGGGGATTTTGCGAGTTATGTAAACAACTTGGAAAGGAAGAAAGAAGCGAAATTGCAAAGTTCATTATGGCTCAAGATTTAGATATAGATATGATATTTCCCAAAAGTAGCAAAGGAAAAAAACCAGCTTTGCCCACTACAAAGGATCCTGGATGGAGAGGATTAATAGCTAGTTTTGGAATTAAGGAAGTTAGCAGAGAGGATATTAATAACGCTATTCAAAATATAAAAGTTGAAATTGATTCTATGGTTACCCAAGATCCAAGCAGATTAACTAGAATACCTGGGACGCTAAATGGAAAATCTTCTTTGCTTGTATTACCAGTTTGTGGAGAGTTTAAATTAGGTAAGTGGGTTTCGCCTTTTTATGGAGAAGTTGAAGTAAAAGCTAAAATGGATTTAAGTAACATAAAGATTTTAGGAAGCAATATACAATTTAATAAGAATGAAGAACTAAGCCTACCATCTCAGCAGGCTATTTATTTAGCCACAAAAGGTTACTTAACTATAATAGGAGGGAAAATAGTTGTCAGAAAGAATACCGGCTGGTGGCCCATACAAGGCTGCAATTGGAATTCATGAGCAAATTAATGCTGATGATATTAAAGATTCAAGAAAACTCTGGGGAACTTATTGTTCAAATGATCTAGAATTGTGCAAAAGATTTTATAATGTAGTAATAAGCATGACAAAACTTATTTCAGAAGCGAGACTTGAAGATATAGATGCTAAAAATTATCAAGGGATTGATAAGGAATTCCTCAATATAATGGAATATATTAGAAATAATTACTCTCTATATTTATCAGGAAGCGTTATATCATTCGGAGAATTTATTTTAGTTAAATTTAACAGAGACTTAACATTATTAAATGGAAAATTTATGGAAAAAAACGATGTATCTTTAATACCTATGGAAGAAGCTCTATTACTATCATCACTCAATTACGTTGAATTAGTAAAAACTCTTTCATATAAAATTATTAATAGTATGGAGAAGAAAGATTAATAAGGAGCTTTGTATAAGCCAATATGGGAAAGTGAGAGTGAGTTTAAAATGAAGTTCCCAAAAAAGATAAGAACATATTGCCCTAGGTGTAATGAACACACTGAGCATAGCGTTGCAATTTACAAATCAGGAAAAAGAAGGACATTATCTGAAGGCCAAAGAAGATATTTAAGAAAAAATAAAGGTTATGGAAGTAAAAGAAAGCCCGAGCAAAAAAGATTTGCCAAGACGACGAAGAAAGTTAGTTTGCTAATTACATGTAGCAAGTGTGGTTTCAAGAGAACAATATTAGGCATTAGGCTAAAGAAAATAGAATTAGTAGAACCAACAAGGTGAAGCAAATGAAATCGAGCCTCTCAAGAAATAAAATTCTTGTTCCTCAACCAAGAAGCAGGTTCCTTATAGTAGAATGCCCAAATTGTGGCCATAAACAAATAGTTTTTAGCCATTCTTCTTTTTCAGCAAGATGCTTATCATGCGGAGCCTTACTTATAAAACCAACTGGAGGTAAGGCTCAAATATTAGGAAAAGTTGAAAAAATCTTAAGTTGAAGTAGAATATTAATTATTTTAAGAGATCTAAACAAATTTTCTAAATTTTAATAGAACACTTAGAATTATAAGTTGTATAAAAATTTTATTATTCTGTTTAAATTAGCAAAGTCTTTAAACCCAAGCATTGTACAATAATTTTGGCAAGCCGGGGTAGCTCAGCAGGTAGAGCGCCCGGCTGTTAACCGGGCGGTCGAGGGTTCGAGTCCCTCCCCCGGCGCTCTCCACTTTAATTAAAAATTAGAAAAACGAAATTAAATATTCAGAAAATTATTTTCATATAAGAAGAATCTATTTATTCTTGGATATTAATATACTAATAGGATTAAAAATGACACAGGAAAATATGGAAGATTTGGGAAAAGAGCTCTCAAAGTTACTAATTTTAAGAGCAAAAAAATTAGAAGACTCGCTTAAAGAAATTGTTATAGAAGTAAAGTCGGAAAATATTAATGAATTACTAAGGAATAATAAATTAGCATTTTTATATTTTACAGCTGAATGGTGTGGACCTTGTATAACATTCCTGCAAACATTTAAAGAGGTTGCTTCTCAGCATATTAGCCCCGGAGTTTTATATGGTAAAGTTGATGTAGATTCCAGTTATTCTATTGCAGATAAGTATAAAGTAAAGCATATACCATCAATTATTATAATAATAAATAATGAAGTCGTAGACTCTATAGTAGGGCAAACAAGCAAAGAAAAACTGGAAGAAAAAATATCTTCATACATTAAATCAATATGATTTCCTCTTCAAATAAACAGTTCTTAGTAAAGTATCTCATAATTTTCACAATTGACTATGATTATTTTCGATTTGATAAAAAATCGGTAATGTGAAAAACCATTTTCATTTGATTAGAGAGTTATAATAGATTTCTCTAAATATATTCGCAGGACATAAAAGGATCAGATACACTGATTTTATAGTCTTTATTTATCATTAACCATAATAAATATAGCTTTATTATTTTAAGCTCTAACAATTCAATATCTTAGCATAATATAGCAAGAAAGTCAAAGATTTTAAATAACTTTTAAATAATTTAAATAGCGGGGTAGAATTATGTATGAGAACAAAGAACCTAGGATATACATGGCAAATTTAGAAGAAATCATGAGTGGAGAAGCAACTGATATTTACTTCAAAAGAACTAAAGAAGTTTTAGAAAAAGCTGGACTAACTGATGTAAAGGTCAGAATGGAAGTTCATCTTTATGGCAAACCCCCAGAAGGAAGAGATTGGGCAGTTTATGCAGGCCTAGAAGAGGCTATAGCTCTTCTAAAAGACAAACCTTTTACATTATATTCTGTACCTGAAGGTACTATATTTACTAGAAAGATGCCTTTAATGATTGTAGAGGGCAAATACCTAGATTTTGTATTGCTCGAGGCTCCTCTTTTAGGACTTTTAAGATTTTCTTCTAGTATTGCAACAAAAGCAGCTAGCCTAAAAAAAGTAATCGGAGACAAACTTTTACTGTTTTTTGGTATAAGAGCTCTCCATCCAGCAGTTTTCCCAGCCGCTGATAGAGCAGCCTATATTGGAGGTGCAGACTCAATAAGTGGTGTTTTGTCAGAAAAATATCTTGGCTTAAAGCCCCAAGGCACAATGCCGCATGCCTTAATTCTAGTTTTTGGAGATCAAAAAGAAGCATGGAAGTGGTTTGCTAAGGTATATGAAGGAAAAATAAATCTTGTTGCATTAACAGATACATTGGATGATGAAAGAAAAGAAGCACTAATGGCGGCACAATTATTGGGTGATAAACTTTGGGGAATAAGGTTAGATACTCCAGCTAGCAGAAGAGGTAACATGAGAGATATAGTTGAAGAAATAAGATGGACCTTAGATCTCAATGGCTTCAAGCATGTAAAGATAATTGTCAGTGGAGGTTTGGATGAAAGTAGCATTGCCAATCTTAGAGATATAGTTGATGGATTCGGAGTAGGAACTTCTATAGCCATGGCCCCAAGCGTTGATCTTAGCATGGATATAGTCGAAATAGATAGAGGAAAGGGCTGGGAGCCTTATACAAAAAGAGGGAAACTCCCAGGAGCTAAAAAAGTATATTCTTGTAAACCGCTTGAATATTACATCAAATACTGGAATGACAATGAGCTTCCAAACTGTATTAATAAAGAAGATAAGCCGATAAATTTAATGAAAAAGTATATAGATAATGGGAAACTTGTAGAAACTTTACCATCATTGAATGAAATTAGAAAATATGTTTTATCACAACTTCCTTACACAACCTAGGGGAATTTATTTGAAATATGAAGCAGTACAGGAACAAAACGAATCACAAAGATTAGAAGCTATAAGAATTTCTACGTCTAGGACAATAATTTATTTTATATCTATTTTAATAAACCTCATAGCCACAATAGTTTTGGCCAGAAAGCTAATCCCAACAGATTATGCTATCTATCAATTGGCAACGAAAAGAATAATTTCTTATGCTACAATACCTTTGAGCTTATTTTCTCTATGGATATACAGATACATTGTAGAAAATCAAAGCGGAGCATACATTTCAAGCGTAGTATTTGCGTTTATTCAATGGATTTTTACATTAATAGTTGGAATCGTATTCCTTGTATTTTATTCAAAGATTAGTCTATTAACGCTAATCATAGCAGCCTTATCAATATCATTTCAATCTTTTTACTATGTCATAAGAACAGCTATAGATGCAGCAAGGCCTGTGAGGCTTTCTCTCTTAGAATTATTTTATAGATCATCGTACAGTACTCTTATCTTTATAACGCTATATCTTATATCAAATTCTTTATTGCTTGCTTTTTTATCAACTTTAGTATCATTTATTATTAGTTCTATAATAGGTTTATATTGGATCAAAGAAAGAATATCAAAAGACAATACAAAAAACATAAAAAATACACTTAAAGAATGGACAATCGGATCTCACGCAACAGCTTTAGGAGTTGGATTTGGATTAATACCTTCTTTAGACGCTATGATTGCATACCCCCTTGTAGGATCATTAATCGTAGCGGCATTTTTTGTTTCTTCTTCTGTATCTACATTATTGAGAGATTCGACAAATGTTGGCCTTAGATATTTACATTCATATGTTCTAAGAACAGGAGATTTTAAAACTGCTATCAGAAATTTAGAGATCTCGTTAACCTTGGTTTTACCACTATTGGTTTATGGTATTATGTATCCTAAATATGTAATATACATATATAATCCTATTTACTCTTGGGCATCAATAGCAGTTTCGCTTTTCTTAATAACTGCCATTATTGAAATAATTAACAATGGCGTATCACAAATAGCTTCAGGAAGTATAAGGGAAAGTGGAATAAAGGCAGCCAAAGGTTTTACAAAGATGAACCTGCTTGGCGCATTGCCATCAATTGTTTATATTGGCCTACTATCTTTCGCATTTATATTATTTAGAAAAATGGGTCTCCAGGATCTTTTATTAATATGGGGTTTAGTATATTTCATAAGATATTTATTATCAGTAATAATAACTTCCTGGTATTTTATACCAAAAAATATTAACAAAAGTATTATAATACAATTAACTCCAAAATTATTATTATATATATTAATATCATCAATTTTATCTTACGCAATAAGGCCTATGGGGACCCCTTCAGGCAGACTTTTAATTGATATAAAATACTTAGCTATTCCCGGTTTGATACAAGCTCTGATATTTTATTTAATAATATTTTTAATTGACAAAGGAATAAGAAGAAACATAATTAATTTTCTAAATAAATTTTTGAGGAAACTATATTAATAACATCTATCCCTAAATATTAAGATAGTTTTTATGATCTCTTTCCCGCTTTGAAGAGCAGCAGAGTGTTGTTAAGGTATTGATGGCTATTCTCTTAATTAAGCTACCCTAATTCCTCCTATGTGGGAGTAAAGTCACATTAACTCCTCACAAATAAAGTTGAACCTAATGATATGTGTATCAACCCTCCTTTTTTAATTTAGTAATGATATAGATGTTTTCTAATTTTTCGTGATGCACATCTCATTTAATTGATGGCATTATCTAATATTTTTACAACAAACCTTAAGACAGCTGCTATCTTAAAGAGCAAGGTTTACCGTTT
Organism: Caldisphaera sp.; assembly: GCF_023256325.1. Lineage (GTDB taxonomy): Archaea > Thermoproteota > Thermoprotei_A > Sulfolobales > Acidilobaceae > Caldisphaera. The sequence goes on along the minus strand of NZ_JAGDXI010000029.1, from coordinate 9,484 downwards.
ATTTTATTATAGCCTAAAAATTATCTTTACGATCTTGTATCTTCTTTTTTAGTTTATCTGGCATAGATACATCTTCTTGCCTTAAACTTGTAGGTTCTTCTATTCTCATGCCAACTTTATCTTCTATAGTAATGTAATGGACTCTTAAATCATGAGGAGTTTGTCTCATTTTCTCAACAAGGACATATCTTCTTAGTTCTCCATTAACTATTCTCCTTCCAAACCTAATAATTCCATCAGCTACATGCTCTACTCCCCATCCAAACGCACTCGAAGTAGTTATTGCATACTGGCTTGTTAATAATGCAGTAAAATCCCACTTATATAGAACCCTTTTTATATTATAACTATAAACTCTTGCCATTGCTGGCTTATCTAGCCAAAATGTTGACATGCTATCTATTACAAGCCTTGCCCTACCATAACCTAATTTTCTTTTTGCATCTATTATTTTCTTAACGAGTTCATCCACATCAGTTTCTGCAAGCGTCCACTCATCATTAGTTGACTTCATAAGGGCATCTATAATTATCATTTTGTTATTGTCAACAGCTTCATCCAAATTCATCCCGAACATTTTCGCTTGCCTAATTATGCTTTCTCTGCTCTCTTCTGTAGTAACGTATATTATTTTATCATTTTCTTTTATCCCTTGCCACGCATAATGTATTCCAAAAATAGTTTTTCCGGTTCCTGGTTCTCCTACTACAGCTACAAAGAAACCTCTTGGTATACCTCCAGAAACTAATTTATCGAAACCTATTACTCCTGTTGCAAGCCTTTCGATTTTAACTAAGCTCATTTTAATCGCCTTTACAATTATAAAATTCTCAAAAAACAGTTAAATTTATTATAAAATTGTCTATTAATTTATTTTAAGCAAGTAAAACATATGCTTTAATTCGATAAAATATTTATAGAATCATAGCATAATATAGAACGGAGCTATACTGTATTTTAATATAAGAAAAAGTTATAGAGTTTACCCACAATCTTAATTACTTGGATCTAAAAATTCCGATGAACTTTATAGTCCTTTAATAAAAAACCTTCTATATGAAAACTATACATTACTTTCTTTATTGATAAATTCTTTGCTCCTTTAACATCTATTTATGTTAAAAATTCGAATCAATCTATTTTTAAAACTCTTCTTGTTTTCTAAATATATTTCCTAACCTAGGTAATTCTATGACCCCTATTTCTCTATCAACTATAATTGGTACAATATTTTCTATATCACCTAATTCCCTTGATATTGGAGATAAGTACGAGTTTTTATCCAAATTAACTACTGTACCTGTTTGATATAAACCTATAGGAGGTAATACTAATGCTATAGACCCATTTTTTAGAGGCATCTTCAATAATGCTTGTAACCTTATTTTACTACCAGATAAATTGATTTCTACGCTTGGATGTTCATGACCCATTATAATAATTTGATATTTATCTATATTATCAATAATTTTATGGCCATGAGTTACAGCTAATCCTTCACCTAAATCTAAGTAATTTTCTTCAACTTGTATACCTAGATCCTTTAGTAAATTTGATACATACGTATCATGATTTCCTTTAACCAATATAATTTCTTTAATATTTAATTTAGCTATACTGCCCATAAATTCCAGTATTTCTGCTCTTTCTTGCCTTGTAAGCTTTTCAAATACATGCTTTAAGTCCCCTGCTATTACAATTTTTTTAAAATTATATTTATTTATTTCATTTATAATAGTTTTTGCCCTTTTCAATTGGAGTTTAGGTAAATAAACGCCTTGAGACGCCATCGCTTCTTCATACCCAAGATGTATATCACTAATTATAGCTATGCTTTCTTTTTCATATGCTAAGACTGGCAACCTATTTAATATTTTAAGTTTTTCATTGAATATCATTTTTACCCATGTAAATTGCTTTTCAAAAGTTTATAAGTTCACTTTATAAAGATCAAACCATTTTATATAGATTTAGACTTATAATATTTACTCATCAAACAAAACATATTAAAAAATTCAAAATATATACTACAAACGTTTTTTAATTAAATTCTTAACTTTAAAATGCCGAGGGGATTAAAATGGGAGATAAAACAAAATCCATAGATAATAGTTATGCCGATGAATTTGGTTCAATTATTCCTCCTATATATTTAGGTTCTGTTTATAGATATATAGATGAAGAGTTATCTAAAAAAAGTGATAGAAATATAGTAATAAAATACTACAGAGAAGAAAATCCATCTTTAAGAGTTCTTGAAAAAGTTATTGCTTCTTTAGAAGAAGCTGAAGACGCGTTAGTTTTTAGTAGCGGTATGGCCGCTATTTCAACCGTAGGAATGAATTTTTTAAATAAGGGATCAAAAGTATTGCTTTTAAAGGAAATGTACGGATCTACAATACAATTTTTTGAAAATCTTTCGGATAAGTATGGGATCACAATAAAAAAGGTTTATCCTGATCATGAAAATATTATTAACGAAATAGAACGCAATAACTATGATTTAATACTAATAGAATCTATAACAAACCCAACTCTAAAAGTTTTAGATATTTCTGAAATCGGAAAGATTATAAGAAAAATAAACTCAAATATAGTAATTGATAATACATTTGCTTCTCCCATATTGTTAAAACCGTCTAAATTTAACTTCAATTTAATATTAAACAGTACAACAAAATATATATCCGGCCATAATGATAGTATGGGAGGCTCTATATCAGGAAAATCCAGTTTAATTAATGATTTATGGGAATGGAGAAGACTATTAGGAAATATGCAACAACCATTTGAGGCTTATTTAACTTTGCGTGGAATAAAAACCTTACCTGTAAGGATTAAACAACAATCAGAAAATGCACAAGCTATATCTGAATTCTTACAAGATAACAGTAAAATTTTGAGGGTTTTATATCCAGGATTAAAAGATAATCCCTACAATAGCATAGCCAAAAGGCTTTTTGAAAAACCTTATTTTGGAGGAGTTTTATCGTTTGAAATCAAGGGCAATATTAATGAAACCAAAGATTTTATAAAAAATCTGAAGTTAATAAAACCTTCACCAAGTTTAGGCGGAACTGAAAGCCTCATCACCTTGCCCTCAATAACAGCCTCAAGATATATCAGTGATAATGACAAAAAGGAGCTAGGTATTTCGGAAAAATTAATTAGGTTATCTGTAGGGCTAGAAGATGTTGATGATCTAATAAATGACCTAAGTCAAGCATTAAGTAAAATATGAAATCTATAAAACGAAATTTATCAATGTAAAAGCTATCAAAAATTTTTTAATTAATAATTGCATAATTTTTCTAAAATTAAAAAAATAAATTAAAGTTATACAAATTAATTTTAAATCTCCTTTTGGAATTTTAAATTTATAAATTGTATAAAATTTACAAAAATATTTGTATTTTTAATTTAATAATTACAAAAATATTTGTTACTTGAAATCAATTTTTATATTTTGTTCTTTATGTCTAGTTTCTTTTATATCATCAGTGTTAATCAATACAATAGATTTTGTATTATACTTAAGTTTAGATTTAGAAAGCTCATCTATTTTACTTTTAGAACCTATTACAGCTACTATCCCTTCTACATGAGCTTGTCTTGTTATTGCTAAATCTAGCATTGAGCTTAATAGAGCTGTTTTATTTCCATCAATCATTATAATTATTATTTTACTTTTTCTTGCCACGCATTCTCTAGGCAATAGAAGAACATCAAAAAATTCTGATGTTAACTTATAGTTTTTAGATATTATGTGTTTAGAGTAAGGGCTATGAGATGCTGCACATAACTTAGCATGAAATAATGACGAAAATGTAGCTCCCAACGCTGCTGCATAACTATCTGGAGCTGTAACAACTACATTAATCTTTTCATCTTTTAAATCATCTAACGCTCTTAGGCCAGCCAATGTCATAATTCCTGGATTACTTAAAAGGGACCAAAGTTCCTCATTCTCTATGTAATATTTAGCTAAAATGTCATCTATTATATGAGTTGAACGTATCTTATTTAAGATTTTCTCTGCAGTTGTTCTTTCTGGCACTGTTCTTAGCGTTACATATCTCCATAATATCTGAGCAGGTACATTTAACCTTTCTTCTAATTCTTTAAAAGAATAAAAATATTTTAGAGCACCAAGTAACCTAAAGACCATTAATTTAACATTCTTTGATGTATCTGCTATTTCAAAAAGATTATTTTTACTCTCATTCTGAATATGCCAATTATCTTGGTTCTCAGACATAGTTTAAACGCTCTCTATTCTTCCGCTAATTATTATCATAGCAGTGCTTTTATATATTTATATTTAATTTTTAAAAAATTTTTAAAATTTTATAAAATAATTAAACAAAAAATCCTATAAAATATAAAATATAGCAACATTAAAAAAATTATACTGCAATAACTTAATTTTAGAATTCTTCTTCGCTTGATTCTTCTTCCTCTTCCTCTTCTTCCTTTCTAGGCATGTTCTCAACCTCTATTAGACCTATTTTCAATAGAAATTAGGAATAGATATTTTACTGTCTGTTAATACAATTTTATAATATATTAGCTTAATTATTGTTTTATAAACTTACTTGAACATATGCTATTTAATAATTTATTATAAATTTTAATAATTTATTATAAAAACTACGGGATCTAATAAAAGCATATTAATTTTATTTTTAATTAAAAAATGGGTGATTGCTATGCCAAGAAAAGCACCTACCAAGAAAATAGCCATGAAAGCATGCAAGAACTGTGGTTATTTAGTTCCAAGAGATGCAAACGTATGCCCTATTTGTGGAGGAAATAGCTTTACTGAAGATTGGGAAGGCTTATTTGTTGTTATAAGCAATGAATCAGAAATAGCCAAAGAATTGAAATTCAATAAAAAAGGAATATTCGCAATTAAAGTCTCTGGCTCTTACACAATAAAATAAAGAGGATATTAATTATGAAATTAATTGGATTATCAATACCTCAAAAAGTTAGGTTTGATTTTTCACAACCTAGGGGGAAATTAGTTTATGGAGAATTGAGTCAATATATAGATTCATACGATTGGAAAAAAATTATATGCGTGGGTGATGTTGTTACTTATTATTGCCTAAAGGCTAAACGAAAACCGGACATAATTATAATTGATGGCAAAACTCTTAGAAGCAAAGAAGGATTTTCATTAAATTCTAATGAACTTAAACAATATTCTTTTATAAATATAAAAAATCCAGCAGGTTTATTAACATATGATAATTTAGATATCTTATGCAAAATGGCAAATGAAAACATAAAAATATTGATTTATGTAGATGGCGAGGAAGATATTTTAGCGATGCCAATACTTTCGTGTGCTCCTGATAATTCTTTAGTAATATATGGAATACCTAATAAAGGTGCTGCATTGGTAAATATAAGCAAATATATTAGAAGAGAACTGCAAAATAAAATTTTATCATTAAAGCCATTGGCAACAGTTCAATAAACCGTGAAGCTTATATATCTTAAATACAACATTTATCATACTAAGAGATTCTAAGACATAAGGAGGTAGGCCTACGTTTTACATCTAAGTCCCATCTAGACGGGTTTACCGAAAAGTAGGTTAAGGAATTTTAGGTGTGAGAAATATGGATTCACTCTAGATAAATAGTTGAGAACATCATTAAAAATTTGCCTCAAGATATGCAGGTTTTCCCATATACGTGGAATTCCACGTATATGAGTTAGGGTTATCCCGCTAAAGAGGAAGAGAAGGATGAAAAAAGAAATTATGCACTGTGACCTTGGAGAAGCCCAAGGTATAAGAATTGAATATAAATTCATAAAAATTCTATTAAGCTTAAACTTCTATTTTAATGCAGCTAGATTAAATTTTAACTTCCCTTAACTAAACTTTTGCTGTAACTTCTAAGCAACCAAGCCGGAACTTTTTTAACAAATTCATAGGCTTCCTCCCATCCATCTAGACCGAGCTGCTTAGACAGTTCGTCTAAAGTCATTTCTGTATTGGCATATTTCCTTATTTTCAACAGTACTTCATCATTTATCTCTATCTGCTTATTTCCAACCCTTATTATATTGGAACTCATTTTCTCACCCTAATGGGGCCGCGGGGATTTGAACCCCGGACCACCAGCGATCTAGGCATCTCTGGTGGATAGGGAAATGCTCCCCAGGCTGGCATCCTACCAAGCTAGACGACGGCCCCTTCCATTATCTAGATACACATTATGAGATTAAAAATTCTAACGCATATTCTAATTTTTATAATTAGTACTTAATTTTTGTTTTTAGTTTTATTTATATTTAAAAACGAATCCATGAAATTTTTTTATTTAATTATTAAATCTGTGTTACGTTTACCTAAATTTTCAATTCAGCAATGCTCACACTTTTTAATTAAATTTTTGTATACTTTCAATTATGTTCTATTTTTTAGTAACCTAATAAATTACAACATCTAAAATTAAGTAAAGAGGTTACTTATTAATATATTTGGGAAAACTAGTAATACTGAGGATTACAATATTATTGGTGATCTAAATTGAACCAAGTTTCAAGTGAAGGAAAAATATTAATTGTATGCAAAAAATGTGGAACGATTCTATATAGGTATGCTATAGGTGATAAAAAAGATAAAAATAAATTTAATGGCCCACCAATACCAAAAAAAGCTTTAAGTGGTTTTGATGGACATACTTGTCCAGTTTGTGGTGAACCTCTAAACATGAAACCTAAAAGCATTAAATTTTTCACAATATCTATGTTTAGCAGGCTATATTCCGATAATGGTTATGCGCTGGTTGAAAATACAAAGAATGTTTCAGAAGGTATAAGTGGAAAATCTAATGTAAACACATCAAATAAAGCTGGAGTTGATGATTCTTATTAATTCTTCCTTTATACGATCAAAAACTGATGGATCACAGTTTTTTGCCTTATATTGATAGAGCAATTTTTTCATATTGTCTGAATGCTTGATAAGATTAAATTTGCCAATTATACCTCCAATATATTTATTTATATTACCGCATCCCGTTGAAAAAGATTCTAGGTCTATTATAAGAGCTGGAAAGGCTCTTGGATAACTAGGGAAATAAATATTTTTCCATGGTCTGTTTATTTCATTATGTAATATACCTGTATAATCCATAATTTTTGTAGATCTAAGACCTTCTATTATATAATTTGTAAGGTTAGATTTGTTTTCTCTTTGTATTAAGTATCCCAAACTAACCTTGCCTATATAATCCATAACCAAAAAATCATTCGAATACTCATATACCTTCGGAGTTATACCATATACAGATATTTTCTCTATAATTTTTCCTTCATTTATAAGGCTTGTTCTTTTACTATCAACCCTCCGAACTTTAATTGCTTTAATTCCTAATTTCCTAATATATCCTAAAAAAACTAAACTCGAATGACCTTTTCCCAATATGCGAAAATTATTATATTTATTACCATAAATAACAAAATCTCCGTAATTGCAAATCTTTTCTATCCCTAAAAGTCTTGCTTGATTTAATCTATAATATATATCACATTTTTGATGATATGGGTAACAAAACAGGTTTACTGAAATTTCATCTTCTATATATTTGCTATCCATGCAGGAATTGAATAAAGAGAATTCTTCACCCATTCTTTGATATCACCATTGACTCTCAATTTTTCATAATTCTCGAAAACCTCTACTTCTATTTTTTCAGTATATTTTAATCCTGACTCAGATATTGCATTTCTTATAAAATCATGAAGATCTTTGACTTTCTTATCCCTGCCTCCATATAATTTATTATACTTAATAAACGATAAACCTCCTTCACTAATTCTTTTTTTTATAAAAGATTTTATGCTGTTGATATCATCATAGACTGATGGTCCTTCTAGAATATCTACCTTGGGTATAATAATATTATCTATTAAAAAACCTATAGCACCTAACTTTGACTCATCTGTATAATAGGATCCCCTAAGCACTTTAATTCCAAAATTTTCTATAAAATTTTCTAAGTTTTCTGAAATCTTTTTTAATTTACCCCAAACATCTGTGGGAGGATAATTGAAATAATCTCCATGAAGTAATATTAGTAATAAGGGCGCATTTATTTTCGATTTAATATTGTATGTGAATTTATGGAAAAATGCTGCATTAGGATTATTCAGATAAAGCTTTGATGCTAATATGAATGTCGATAAACTTTTCGTACTAACTGCAGCTGCAACATTTCTATAAGGATCGATGGGATCTACAACTATTAACCTAGACTTAGGGTATTTTTTAAGTAAATAATCTTTATCTCCATTATTTTCTATGTCTATATAAACAATATCCTTCCATTTTGATGCATTTATTAATGTGTTATAAAAAGATCCATAGTATGCTATTAGTAATTCTGAAAGATATCCAGAAAATCCTTCTATATGGCTCTCAGCTCCATATATGGATAGACCTTTTAGAAAAGATTTTAATAATTTTACATCATCTTTTTGACATTGATTAAGTTTGGAATTTATATAATTTGTGTGAAAAGGAGTCCTTTCGACTCCCATTCCTTTTTTTCTTGGTTTTTCTACATAGACTGTAGGAACAACATCAGCTTCTAGCCCCATATATGAAACAGTTACATAAGGATGCTGGCTATATTTTATTATAGTAGGAAAATCTCCCAAACATGACAATAAAAGATCCTTACCATTATTATTGATCCAATTATCATCTTTATTTTTTAATAAAACAAATATGTCTAATTCCCACTTATCATTTAATAATGTATTTTTGGCAAAACTGCCGACTTCTTCAATTTCAATTTCTAGGCCTTTCCTTTCTATACAATTATAGAGCTTATGCTTAATCAAGTTTGAAAATTTTTCTAAAACATTAACTTGAAAATTACTTGGTTTAATTTTATCTAGTACATGCTTTTCCAGCTCTGTTCTATTACAATTCATTTACAAAGCGCCTCAGCCAAATTGTTATAAATTGGACCATTTTTTGTTAAGGTACTTTTCTTAAGCTTTATAGAATTAATATTAATAGACCCAATATCAATATCTTTATATTCATTTAAAAACTTTGATAAAGAATTTGATTTCCCAAACTTTATTCTTGCAATAGTTAAATGTGGTATGAATTCCTCATAATTTATTTTAAATCCATTTTTAATGAGCATCTCATCTATCTCTTTTTTTATACTTTTAAGCATTTCAAATCCATTTACTATACCTACCCATATCACTCTTGGATTTTCTGGGCTAGGGAATGCTCCAACACCCTTTAAATCTATATTAAAAGAATTACATTTTAATTTATTTATTATATTTTCTTTAATAATCTCTACATCAGATTCGCTTATCTCTCCTAGAAACCTTAATGTAATATGTAAATTTTCAGTTTCAACAAATTTCATTTTAATATTAAAGCTCTTTAAATAATCTATAATATTTTCTATCTTTCCTATAATATTAGTATCAT
>NZ_JAGDXI010000026.1 GCF_023256325.1 Caldisphaera sp. | reverse complement strand
TTCTATACATCATAGGTTCCACAATTTTTCGTCTAAAACTAAAAAATTTAAAAAGCGATATAGATTTTAATTATAAAAGGATAATTGTAAATGTACCAATTTAATATATAATATTATAATAATTAATTTTATAATAAAAACTCTTATATTTTAATGTAAAGCCAAATCAACAACTTTGAATTATAAAATTATATAAGATGTGTTGAAAAGCAAACAGGGCTTAGTGAATTTAATACTTTATTTAATAGATAAAACGTTTTTCAGAAAAGGAAATAAAAGCTTGTTTGCATTTATTAATTGGTGATATAATTGGTATTAAAAAGACAAGCTTCACATGCAGGATCGTTTTATCCATTAAATAAAGATGAGCTTATTAAATCAATAGAAAATAGCTATTTACATAAACTTGGTCCAGGAAATTTACCAAAGGTAGGAGAAAGAAAAAGACAAAGTATTGGTTACATGGTTCCTCATGCAGGCTACATATACAGCGGACCAATTGCAGCTCACAGCTATTTTAATATAGCAGCTGAAGGAAAACCAAAAGTATTTGTGATAGCAGGACCTAACCATACAGGTCTTGGAGAAAATGCATCTATATGGAAAGAAGGACTTTGGGAAACTCCTCTGGGTGATGTTGAAATAGATAGTGAAATCTCAAAGCTTATAGTTTCTTATTCAAAATATTTTTCTTTTGATGAGGAAGCTCACCTATATGAGCACTCTGTAGAAGTCCAGATACCTTTTTTACAGCAACTATTTGAAAATGTAAAAATAGTTCCAGTTGTAATTAAGCTACAAAATGAAGAAGTTTCTTTAGACCTAGCTAATGCTTTGTACAAAATAATAACAGAAAATGGGGTAGACTTAATCTATATAGCTAGTAGTGATATGAATCACTACGAACCCTATGATGTTACTTATAAAAAGGATGAGATGGCATTAAAGAAGATTGAGGAATTAGATACAAATGGATTATTTAAAGTATTAGATGAAAACAACATAACTATGTGTGGTCCTGGGCCCGTTGGAGCATTACTGTATTTAGGAAAAAAGATGAACTCTAAGGTTCAAATATTAAAACACGCTACATCTGGTGACATTACTGGAGAGAAGGATTGGGTCGTTGGATATGCAGCAGCAAAAGTTATAAATTCATAAAAATATCTTCAGATGAAAATTTAAATTGAAATCAGATTATATTTTATATGAAGATGATATGCAATGAAGCTCAAATCTTACTCATCGGCAGTTATTTTGGGTTTTCCAATACCAGATACATCTAACCCTTTTATTGCTGTTCCTACAAAAGAACTAGTGTTTAATATAAATATAGAAAAATGCAACAAACCAATTGTATTATTTGATAATTTTCCTAACGAAGTAAAAGAGTATATATTAAATTATTGGAAAAAATTAAATGAAGGATTAAACGAAAATTTATGTGCAAAGGTTAATTTGGAAGAAAATCTCAAAGGCTCTACATATTCTGGATTGTATGCAGTTACAACCTCTTTGCTCTTGTATTCTTTAGGAAAATATAACAATGAAATTTTAGAAGAGGATGAAATAATAGAGCTTACTAGGATAACTGATAATGTTAAAGATCCTTCATGGAGTTCAGTTCTAGATTCGTTGAGATTTTCATCTTTAACAGGAAAATCAGTAGTATATAGGAACGATGAAGAGAACTCATCATTAACGAAAGTTATATTCCCAATAGAGTTTAGAAGCATGATTACATTAAATCAAAAATTAACGAGGGATTTATTGGGAAACGATGTTTATGGATCATTAACTCATCTCATGGGAATTTCAGTATTAGAAGCATCTATTAGGCTTAGAGAATCAAACAACTTTAGAGAAGTTTTTAATATATTTAGGCCAATAACTGATGCAATATCAAAAATAATGTGGGGATTAGACAGCAATGAAAATTGTTTTTATGTTCCTGGTTTACCTAATACTGCTGAAAAGATATGCATCTAAAACATTTATATTTAATTAATTTAGAATTTTATTAGGGATTAAAATTGAAGTGCAAATCTGTTGTAATAAAACTTGGAGGAAGTCTAATTACAGACAAATCGTCTCCAAGAACTATAAATTGGGATTCATTAAATGATTCTATTTTACAAATATATAAATATTATAAAGAAAGTAATGCGAAAATAGTTCTTGTACATGGAGGAGGGAGTTTTGGTCATTATGAAGTTGATAAAATAAGGAAAACCAGGAATGTAATTGATTCTTTTTCAACATCTTTAATTCAGGAATCTATGTTAACGTTAGCTTTAGCAGTACTAAAATCTTTAATAAACTCTGGAATTCCTGCCTCTCTACATCCAGCACATACTATATGTAAAAGCAATGCAAAAGATTGTAATTATTATCCAATAATAAATGATTTAAACAACGGGTTAATACCAATTACTTATGGTGATGCTGTTTTTGATGGAGAAGGGAAAATTATTAGTGGAGATGATTTATCTGTTCAAATTTCAAATATTATAAATTCTGACTGTTTAATTTTTGCGACAGATGTAGAAGGAATCTTAGATGAAAAAGGCAACCTAATAAGAGAATTAAGGAGAGATCAAAATATAAATATTATAAATAGGAATGTTTTTGATGTTACAGGTGGTATTATAAATAAAATAAATAAGGCTTTTAATTCAAAGTCTAATAACATAAGAATAGTATCGGGCAAAAAAATCTATAACGCTTTAAATGGAGAAGATATTGGAACAAAAATCATAAGCCTTTAGTTTTTTCCCAATAGCTTATTATTTCCTCAGACTTCATAACTATAAGCATTTTCTTCATATTAGCTAAAGACCTTTCGTGCGATTCTTTATCAGAGGATGAAACAGCATCTTCAGCAATCACAGGTAAAAAACCTAGGTTAAATGCATCTCTTGCACTAGATTCGACTCCAATTTCAGTTGCAATACCGGTAAAAACTAAAGTTGTAATTCCTGCATTTCTAATCATAAGCTCAAAATTAGTCCCAACAAATATGCTTGCTGTGTTTTTATTTATTACGATTTCATTTTTCTCTGGTTTAATTGCCAATTCGTACAAGTTAGGATCATTACCCCATGAAGCTTTTCTTCCCCATCTTGATAACAGAAATTTTCTTACAGGCGATTCAAACCTTTCTGGTAAGGGCGTTATTTTAGTATAAAATATAGGAATATTTAGAGACCTGGCAGAATTTATTAAATTGTTTAAAGAGTTCATGAACTGCTCTTTATTAAAAATTCCTTGAACTAACATGTTTTGGACGTCCCATACAATCAAAGCAGAATTACTTGGCTTAAACAGTTCTTCATAAGAATTGTATTCACTCATTACTACCACCAAAATATATATGTAGCTTAGATATATAAATATGTATCATATAGTTTTTCTATATGAAACTTTTTAAACCTTTCTCTATTTAATGAATGTAGTGATTAAGTTGAAATTAATACCTACAATTATTTTCATTATAATGTCAATAGCAGGAATTGGTGCTGCACTAACATCTTATTATTACGTTTATATGGCTAACACTTCACCACCTGCTTGTCATTTTAGTGGAAACATAACGAGTAGTGGTATTGAATTAAACTGTTTAAACGTACTTAAAAGTTCATATTCTTCTCTTAGGTTAAATTTTGGAGTAAAAGTTAATGCAAACTTTGATGTTTTAGCAATAATTTATTTCAGTGTTAGTCTTATACTTTCACTTATGATGCTTTTTACTTATTATTCAGTAATAGCACAATTTATTTGGTCTATAATAGGAGCAAGCTTCATACCATATTTAGTTTACTTAGAAATATACGTTATAAGATCCATATGTATTTATTGTACAACAATGCATATATTGATAATTTCGCAGGTCTTATTATCTTTATATTACATTAAATCAAAAAAATTAATTTAGGTTATTTCATTAATTTACTTTTGTTTCTTATAGAAATTATAGTACCATAGGCTATTATTACAACCCCAACTATACCTAATATAATGCTTAAAAATATTGATAGATACGAAGGCCATAAAACAATCCCCACGATTGCATATCCAATTCTTATAGGAACTGTATAATTGTTAGCTATTGTAATTGTTCCATTAGTTGTCGAAGCTGCTATCCAAATATTGTTACTTCCTGCCTGTGATACATTTTGTCCATTTATTAGAACTTTTAATGGATTTGAAGAATTGTAAATAAGTAATTTACCTTGACTTATGGATATAGATATGCTTTGATTAGGAGCCAGCAAATATGTTGATGAATTGATTTGTTTTTGAGCTTGTTTAAGGGAATTGGAAAAAGTAGACTCCAGAGCATATGGAGAAACAATAAACAATAAAACTACTGCAACTGCTAAAATAACTATCCCTATTGTAAATAATCTCCTAGCACTTGGCATTTAATTTACCTCAGATTATTTATAGAGAAAAAAGATTATAAATATAGTTTATTTAGTCCTTATCAAAAAGCCAGAAAATCCTATCGCCCAAATTAAATTTGGATAAACTATTAATCTTTCCATGCCACCATAATTAAATGGACCATAAATATTAAATATATATAATATTAGAGATACAAGTCCTATGCTTCCCATTATTGGCCATGCCAAATTTTTGTTTGATTTATATTTGAAAGCAGCATAAGATGATAAGGAAGCAAAAAGAAAAACTATTAATGACATTATAGTATGTAAATGATAAGGAGAATTTTCAGGGAAAAAACCAACTCCAGCAGCACCTATTCCTGATAATAATAAAAATATCTTTAAGATTTTCCCTTCTAACAAGAACCCAGATATTATCAACAAGAAACCCATTACAATTATTGATGTGTTGAATATATAGGCAGTACTGCCAACACCTAAATCACTTATGTAATTTTTTGAAATACTATATCCTGGATATAATGATTCCGCAATCATCATAAATATGAAAAATTGAGCAACACCAATAAATATGAGATATCCAGATATTTTTTCTTTGTTCATGGTTGTACACCATTGAATAAAAATATTTTTAGAAATTTAAATCTTTCTATAATTTTATATAATAAATTTTTATTAAAAGCTGCTAACAATCTATAAAAAGTTTTTACTCGGTATTTCTTATTAATTTATTAATATTGTCAATAATTTATATTTAATTGAAAAATAAAAACAATAAGAAAAAAAAAGATTATGGTAGAACGTAACCTATCGATCCAGCAAAAGCTAATATTAAAAACAAGAAACCATCTATAGTCGAGAATATTCCTGCTATTTTTGCATAAGTTGACTTACCAGTATATCCATGAATTGATAGAAACACAGTAACTGGAACTAAGAAGTATAGTATTATTGATATGAATATTAAACCGTGTATAGCTGTATATGTTGCAAACATAGCAAAAATTATGCCTGTATACCATAAAGCATGTTGAATTATATACATATTAGTTCCACCTAATATTAATGCTATTGATATCATCCATAGTAACAAAACAAATGCAGCAGCAACAGTTGCATCAAAAACAGCTGCGTCTTGAATAACAAAAGCCAATGCAAGTGTCTCCATTATTGCGCCACTCAATATAACTATACCAAAATCCTTAGGATTATTTTTAGTCCCACCAACACCCATATTAACAAAACCTATTATTAAAGTCATAACTCCTGCTTCCCAAAAAAGAGTATTCATAGCTGTGTTAGCTAATGCACCCATTTTTGTTTCACCTCTAATATTAAAAAATTAATGTAATATATAAATTTAACTATATCAAAAATATTATATACAAATTTCCCACAAACATCTAACTAGTTGTAAAAAACTAAATGTTAAAAAAGAAATCTGTTTATTCTCCAATTAGCTTTTGAGAGATTTAGGAAATCTGATCAACATCAATAATATTATTACAGCTATAGCAGATGCAGCAACTAAATCGCCAATCATTCTCAACCAAATTAAATTCTGAACTACCTGGAGATTCCAGAACCCAATATTACCATTTGGTGTTGTAATTGTTTTTATATACCAAAAACCATACTTTAGCTCGTAAATCCACTGCAAAATTCCCAATGGTAACAAAGAGATTAAAGCCTGGAGGTAAAATCCAACAGTATAAATTATTGATGCTATGCCTAAGTACTTTAAATCTCTTTCTGTAAATCCTCCTGATAATGTATAAGCGACTACCCACATTAATATAGTTGGTAATCCATAGGCTAATGGAAATGCCAAGTGAGCATGAGCCATCGTAAATTGTAAGTCATGGGTAAAATAATTAATTATAGGGGCATTAATCAAACCAGCTCCAAAAACTATTACCCCAGCGCTTCCACCTATTCCTGCAGCTAAAACAAACGTTATCAAGGTTTTTTGGAACTGATTTAGATTGTTGCCCTTGTTTCTTCTAGCTGCTAAAATTACGTAACCCATAGCCATTCCTAATGGTATGGCCTCTAAAACACTTAGTATAGCGCCTATGTACATCCATATAACAGGAAATCCAGTCCAATAATAATGATGAGCTGTACCGATCATGCCAGTAAGTACTTCTGTTACTGCATCTATAGTTACAACAGTTTTTGCTAGACCTGCTGGAATTAGACCTTGTAAAACTAATAGTAATGCAAGTACAGCTATTACAATACCTGGCCAGAAGCCTTCTACATTTGCATGCACAAATATCCACCTGAAGAACTCATCTTCTGTAAAATAGGGAAAAGGTTTTACAATTGGTAATGCTCCAACAAAAATACCTATTGCATCACCAGCAAGTAAGTATGATAGTACTTTGGCGAAGGGCTTAAGAAGATCAACTGTCAATTTAGACGCTTTATAAAATAAATACGAGACGTAGCCTAAAAGAGCGGTTATTAACAATAACCAGAAAGAACCGACTTCTATTACATCCCTACCTTGTGCTCCAAATATAAACCACCATGGAGATGGTATTAGCTGCAGATAGCTTGCCCATAATCCGAACAAAGAACCTAATGCAGTTACTACACCCAATATTATAACGGTAATCATTGTTTTCCTAGATATATTTAATCCAAAGTATGGCAAAACGAATAGCGAAAAAATTACCCATGTTAATGAGATCCAATATATGGCCAACCATATATGTAAGCCCCTTGCAACATTAAACGGTAAAATAGATAGAAGATTTAAACCATATAATACACCCGTAGAATAAAGATGCATAACATATGCTCCTAATAGACCTTGTACTCCAGAACCCAAGGCAGCTATAAGCATGACCCATAATGCTAATTTTTGGGTTTTATTGGGTTTAGGTAAATCAATTTTTACAATAGGATCATTCCAATGCGAAATTAATTCCTTAATTATATAGATTATAAGAGGTATTCCAACAGCAAAGATAGCACCTATCATTGCAAATGTAGAAAAATAAGCGTTATTGCTCGGCGTAGTTAATCCTATTGTATAAGGAAAACCATTCGTATAACCCATAATTGAAATTATTGCAGACCATGTAAAGTATGCGGTCAAATCTTTTATTATAGTTTTATTTGTTATCAAATTGGGTTTTAATCTATATTGAGATGAGTTTGATCCTAAATATATAGAATAATAATTAATTGCATAATTATAAGCGTTAGCAAAATCATTGCTAACAACTATTGTATTATTATTTTTATAATATATTGGATCTAAATAATTTTTAATCTCATTAAGTTCGGTTGAGTTATAATTTGAAGGCATATTGCCTTGTGATATTGGATCTAAATATAGCTGCTTTGCTGTATAATCTTGAAATAACCTTAAGGTATAACCAGTAAAATCTATACCAAAATATGATCCCATACCTTCAATGCTACCGTAATCCATAAGTCCATACTTTTGGAAGTAGTATTTTCCCATAATTATTTGTTGTTTAGTAAAAAGGACAGTACCGTTTTGTGATATTACCTCATTCGGAACTGGAGGGAAATTTCTAAACGTATACGCATATAAGGCAAAAGCAAATATAAACACAAATATAACTGCTACTAAAACAATTTTAGTACTTCCGTTTTCCATTATGTTCACCAATTAATAATTAAGGTTAAATATATTTAGGCAAGATCCTAACCTTTTAGGAAATCTAAATAAAAAAATAAATTTTAGTAATTAAAATTTTAGTAGGGGTTAAATTGGTTAAGCTTGTAAAGGCTCAAATAAAGATTTACAGAGATGATTGCGAGGTAACTAATGAGATTTATGAAAGAGGAATTAAATTTAAACATTTAAAAGTTAGACCCGGATATGAGGAGAGCATTCATATAATAAAATTTGAAAACCCGATAGATAGAAATTCTATTAGGGGACTCAGAAACATTTCACAAATCGATAGCAATACCATATTAGCTATTACAAAAAGTTGCAGTGCTTGTAAAGTTATGTCTCTAGTAAATCTACTAATATTGTCAGCAGAACCTGGTAACAATAACAGTATAGTTTATACGGTATTAGCAAAGAATGATCAACTAAACGATGCCATAAAAGAGATCAAAGATAATGGACTAAAAGTTGAGATATTAAGTAAGGAGAGATACGAAAACATTGATTTAAGCGAAAAGCAAATTAAAGCAATTATAACAGCATATAAAATGGGATATTTTTGTAAGGATAGAAAAGCAACGCTAACTCAGGTTGCCCAAAAGCTTAATGTAAAACCATCATCGCTTGAGGACGTTTTAAGAAGAGGATTAGAAAAAATCTTAAGTAATTACTTTTTAGAACAAGGCCTTATGGATGAAGATGATATTGAGAGCAATAGGTGTTGATAAAATCAATAAATGATATATAAATATACTAATTAAAACGAACAATATAGATGAATACATACCTATTCTTCCAATTTTCTTTATTTCTTTAATATTAATAATTTTATTACCAGAAAGAGATAAAGCAATCAAAGGAAATAAATACAGCGTAACCAAGTAATAATTTCCAGAAATTAAATAAGTCAATGCAATAGCTATTACAATTAGAGATAATGTGTAACCAATAATTTTAATTTTATCAATCTTCCTAAAAGGTAGCTTATATTCAACTATAGAAGCTAAAGTTAAGGTAAACATAATCCACGATAATATTATAAGAAATTGATAGGTTTTCACATAAGATATCATTGATAACCAAACTAATGACATAGATGACAAGAAACTGCTACCTGAAATGTTAGTTAAGACGTATTTTTTCCTTAACGAAGACGCTAAATAAATAATCAATAAAGATACAGGTAGAATCAAATATAATGTTAATTTAACTAGAATAATATATGGTATTAACAATACTGTAACCAAAGCAATATCCTTTACTTTAATTTTATTTATTCTTAACCTTAAATAATTAAAGCAGTAAATATCAATAATTGCATTAATTATAACTATTAATGATATTATAGAAATTTTCGATGATAGTCCAAGAGATAATACTAACGATAATATTAAAGAAGACATTAATCCATGCGCCATTGGTGTTTTCTGCATTGAATATCACGATTATTAAAAAAATAATAAACCTAAATTTACCTTAGCCTAATCTTTAAGGCAAAATAGGATAGGTTTTTATTTTTGAGAAAGTAATAATAAAATAGGTGATAAAAGTGGGAAATGTAGAATTTCCTAGCAAAGAATGGGCAGAAATTTTTTGTAAAAAAATTAACGAAAACAATAACTATAGAAACGTTGCTAAAGGTTGGAAGTGGCCTCTGATGTTTAAGGTGACAGGCTTATCTGATGAATTATTGAAAAAGTTCCCCAGTGGGAATATAGGTATTAAGTTAGATTTATTTGAAGGACAATGTAAAGGCGCCGAATTTTATGAAGATTCTACAAAAGGGAACGCTGATTTCATATTAACAGCATCGTTCGATAGCTGGATGAAAATACTTACAGGAGAACTTAATCCTGTTACCGCAATTTTACAAGGAAAACTTAAATTAGAGAAAGGATCCATGGCAACGGTGATGAGATTTCCTTCAGCAGCAGTTGAATTAGTAAAATCAGCTCAAGAGGCTTCTAAATAAATTAATATATTTTATTTAATATATCTTTTATTTCATCTATTGTAGGAGAAATTGGATTAAAAGCAAGATCAGGATCCCTTAAAGCTAAATCAGCAATCTTATCTATGCTACTTTTATATGTCTTTTCATCTATTGCTATTTCACTTAATTTCTTAGGTTGTCCAATTTTATTATATAAGTCTATTAAATGCTCTGTCAAGTTCTTTTTTATTTCAAATCCATCTAACTGTTCTAATGCAATTTTTATTTCATCATACATTTTCCCTGCATTTTTATCTTTATAATTAAAATTTATTACATAAGGCATTACTATTGCTACAGCCATACCATGAGGAATATTAAATAATGATCCCAAAGGATGCGCTATAGCGTGAACTAAGCCTACACCTGAATTAGAAAATGCTATACCAGATAACGTGGCAGCAAGGTGAAGATAGTTAAGCGATTCCTCATCATCCTTATTTTCTACAACTTTTGGTAAGTATTTAAAGAACATTCTAGCAGATTGAATAGCTATTCCCTCTGATAATGGATTAGAATTAATTGATACTATACCTTCGATATCGTTTGCCAATCCATCAATAGCGGTTATAATTAGCTGCTTTTTCGGTAAAGTTTTTAAAAAATTTATGTCTAAAATGCTCTCGTAAGGAACTAAATCATAATTACCTGATGCGTATTTAATTTCGTAATTATTTTCTTTTATTTTCAAAACAAAAGCAAAGCTAGCATCACTTCCTGTTCCGGCTGTAGTTGGTATTGTAACTAGTAATGGGAATTTATTTTCTAAGTTTAACGAAACAAATGGAGAAATATCTTCGCTTTTTAAATCAGGTCTCAGTAATTTAACCCTTAAAACTTTAGATACATCAATGACGCTTCCTCCACCAATAGCAACAATAAGATCTATATTTTCTCCTTTAATAAACTCATAAATATTATTAACAGTTTCTATATTAGGCTCCGGACTTATATCATAATATAGTCTTACATTTATACCATTTTTAGCTAATCCTTCTTCAATCTTTTTAAAGTAATCTGTACTTCTTATTACCTTATCAGTTATTATTAGAATATTCTTTAAACCATAGCTTCTAGATAAATTTAAAAGCTCTTCTAAGGAATCTGCATTATAAATAATCTTTCTTGGTAAAACAAGAGACACCATTTTAAACACCTTATGAAGGAATTTCGACCCCTTCTAGCCAAATTCCAGCTAATATTTCAAAGTGTGGTGGTATTACATTTTTATCTACGACCACATTTATTACAGATGCTTTCTTCGATTCTATAGATCTTTCCAATGCGGGTTTTATTTCATCTGGTTTTGTAATATATTCTCCATGACATCCAACAGCTTCAGCTATTAAATCATATCTTATCTCAGAAAAATCAACGCCTACATGTCTGTTGCTATAATATAATGTTTGACCAGCTTTAATCATTCCCCATGCGCTATCATTTAATACAATAAAAGTGATTTGTAATTTTTCTCTGCATGCAGTTTCAAGATCAGCTATATGAAATCCAAAAGCTCCATCTCCTGATATTACATAAACTTGTTTATCTGGATTTGCAAGCTTAGCAGCTATTGAGAAGGGTATTCCAGAACCAAGATGGCCTGAATCTCCACTAGCAGTGCTGAAATAAGTATAAGGTAAATAAACCTTATTCAGATATGATGCCCATACGGTAGTGTTACCGCCATCGATTACTGCTATAGAATCTTTAGGGAAAAACTCCCTTACTTCTCTTACAACCCTTAAAGGATGTATTGGTATAGAATCAGAATAAGAAAGATCTTCCATATTTTTTAAATATTCTCTTTCGGATTCTTTATATTTTTCAAGCTTTTCTGGGTAATCTTTCTTCGGTGGTATAATTTTTTTAATTGCTTCCAATAATTGGCTTAAAACTACTTTTACATCACCGATAATACCTATATCAACAGGTCTATTTAATCCTATATCATCACCTGTGATATCTATGTGAATTGTTTTTTGATTACTGAAATCACCCCATGCAGGAGGCTTTCCCCAATAATCTAGATCTCCAAGCCTTGATCCTGCTATTAATATAACATCAGCCTCTGTTTGAGCTTCTAATGCTCCTGGTAATGAAGGTAATAGTAACGAAGGATAATCCTCAGAAATACTACCTCTTCCACCAATCGATGTAGTTACTATAGCTTTTAGATAATCAGCTAACGCTTTAGCTTCTTCAACTGCGTTAGCTCTTAAAATACCTCCTCCTAGGTGAATCAAAGGCATTTTAGCCTTAGCTAATAATTTTGCTGCTTCATCTATTAAAAAAGGATTACCTGCAGGAGGTACTATTGGTCTATAATTATCTGGTTTTAGCAAAGATACACTGCTTTCATCACCTGTTTGATATAGCACATCCACAGCTACATCTAAATGAACTGGTCCCGGTCTGCCAGTTAGAGCTTTTCTAAAAGCCCATTGAACCAATTCCGGTATTCTATTCCACTGACTTATATAAGCGTTCCATTTTGTTACAGGCTTTAACAAATTAATTTGATCCAATGCTTGCATCGATCCATGATCTGGATAAGATTTCCATGATTGATTTTGAGCTGTTATAATTATTATTGGTATACCTTCAGCGAATGCAGGATAAACACCACCTATTAAATTAGCTGCTCCAGGGCCAACAGTTGCTATCACAACTCCAGGTTTGTTTGTAACTCTAGCATATCCATCAGCTGCATGCGCTGCGGCAGCTTCGTGATGAAATGTTATAAATTTAATCTTGTCATCGTTATAAAATGAATCTAATAAAGGATATAATTGATCTCCAGGTACACCAAATACATATTTTACTCCTTCATTAACCAAAATCCTTTTAATTAATTCTCCACCTGTAATTTTTCCCACAAAAGTTCACCAATCTTATTGTATACAAAGAAAAATAAAATACTTTATCGAATACAAAGAAATAATAATAAATTTATTTATTATAAACTAAGTCTCTAGATATTTGACCTGTTACACAATGAATACTTCCTCCCCCTTTGACAACTTCATCCATTTTAACTTCTATTACATCAATTGCATTTTCTTCTAGGATTTTTCTCACAGCATCACACCCTTCTGCTAAAAGTATTTTATTGGGCTCTAATGCAACGGTGTTTAAACATAACCTTGTTTTGAAATCTTTAGAAACATCAGAATATTCTACTGTTACTATATTAAAACCAAGATTTTTTAATTCGTCAGCAACTTCCCAAGGGAACATTTGTTTAATAGTAATAAGAGTGTCTTCATTAATTTGGGACACATATTCATCTATGTGAATTCTACTGATAGGGGTTTGTATAACAAATATGTTTTTAAAACCATTTTTTTGCAATAATGAAATAAATGCTTCTACACCGCTTTTATTATTTCTTTCACCAATTCCAACCAATGCTACATCATTTCTAATAATTAGTGCATTTCCTCCTTCAAAGATTTCATTGTTTTGCATTTTTTTCACTATAGGAATATTTAACTTCTTTAATGATTCCTCATATACGCTTTCTTCTCCTCTTCTAACATCGTATTTAAAGTTAGAAATTATTGCACCTGAAGGTATCATTAAAAATGGATCCCTAGCATAAACAGCATTTGGTTTATCTTCTAAACCTTGAACTATATTTACCTTAACACCTTCGTTTTTATATATTTCAATTAAATCTATTATTTCTTTTTTAAACTCCTCAATATTAACAGTGGAATTAAATAAATATTTACGATAATTCTCTTCATTTACGATTTCCAGCTCTTTCCCAGGGACATGCATCATTACTTCTCTTAATTTCCCTACCTCTGAGTCTAAATAAATCATGCACCTCAATCCTCCCTCCAATTATAAAATGTAAAAAGAAATATATAAAACAGCCTAATTATAAAAATTGGGTTTATTAACTCATTTAACATCTTTAAAGAATAAATAAAAACCTATTGTGGATATAGTATATAAAACAGCTGTAATAAAGAACGGAAGATTTAAATTACCTAAGTAAAATAAATATCCCCCAATAAATGGTCCAAAAGATCTAGGTATAGAATCTATAAGGTTTATTAGACTTTGACCTCTTGCCCTTTCATCATAAGGTATTAAATTTAAAACAAAAGAACTAAATATAGGCCCTGTCATGTTCATAAATGTGTTCCTTAATACGAATATTAATGAAGCAAGATAGAATGAGTTAGCCAATGGAAGTAATATTAACAAAATTATACCTATTATATGGGTATAAACGATTGTTTTAACTCTTCCTAAATGCTTTGAAAGCTTTGGGGAAAATAACGTTGATACAGCTAATATTCCATTAGATATTGCAAATATTGGACTTATTTCTGCTGCCGTTTTAGCAAATTTTAAATAAAACCATAAAGATATTATCGGCAGTATTAAACCTGCCCCTAATCCAACTAAGGATTCAAAGGACAACTTCATTACATTTTTAAATGATTTCAATCTAAAATCTAATTTACCTCCTTTGTAATCTTCTTTTATTAAAGAAATTAATGACAACGATATTAATACAATAAATAAGTTCAAAAGTATTATATATCTTAATTTTATAAACATAGGCAATAATGAACCAACTACCGAAAGAAAAGTGCTAATAGAATAAGATAAACTCATATTTTTATCTAAATTTAGAGATTTTTCTGCTAATAAAGCCCCAGTTAGTCCGCCTCCACTCATCAAGCTAACTATTAATAAACCATATGGAAATTTAAGAAAAAGAAGCAAAAAACCTACTATAGATATAGATCTACTAATTAAAGCAAATTTTTTTCTACCAAAAGCATCCCCTAGAGTAGAAAAAATAATTGATAAAAATGATCCAATTAACATTTGCCCTGTTATCAATAAACCTATAAGTGCCGCATTTAAACCGAGATCTTTAAGATATAAAGGATTTACAAGCTGAGAAGAACCAAAAATTAATCCATTAACTGACATTGCTGCAATCAGTAATTTTTCATCTCTTCTCATTATTATCCAACTCTTTAAACCTTGAAATCCCATTAATATTGCTGATCACATTGTTAATACATATAAAACAAAATTATATCCGTTTATATTATTACCAATATAAAATTTGTTATTAATTTCCTTAAGAATAAATTTCTATAATAAAAACTTTAAAGGTTTAATTATTTTAATTTGTTAATTTTTCTCAAATAATCAGCCACATCATCTAAACCAAGCTTCTTTAAAGTTTCCTCTTTAATATATCCAGTCTCTTTGTCCCAACCAAAACCTTCGTAGGCTTCTTCCAACAATTCATTAGGCTTTTCAACCTTAAGCCCTTTGGCTGGTCCAGATAATATCGGAATTTCCATCCTTTTCGGTAGCTTATCGTGTGACTTTTCAAGACCTTCTCTCAAATTAAAAGCCCTTTTTAAATTCCATGATCTTTCTCCTGCTTCGAAAATTTGTAATGGTGTTAAATTAAACCCTGTTAATGAAGAATAAAGAGCTGCTAACCTTTTAGGTGAAAGAGAACCTGTTTCATTAGTAGCTGCATAGAAATTACAATATCCAAGACTATTGATAACTTCGCCATATAAAGCTATAACCCTATATGCTTTTCCTCTATTAACTCCTACCTCTTCTAGTCTATCTGGCAACGGCCAAGGAAGTCCTACATCTCTTAAACCACTATCAACTCCCATCATATCATAAGATGGATATATTGGATGTTCATGGCAAGCTCCTCTTGGTCCAACAGAATATTGTATAGCTAAAAACTTAGATTCAACTCTTGGATCGTGCGCTGGAAACTCAAGTCCCTTAACATGGTTAACAAGATCTTCTGAACCTTTTCCAATTTTCTTTGCAGCCCAATAACTTCCTTCTGCCAATAAATTGCCAAAACCCTTTCTATACGCTATCATGTCAACTAGTGTTAAGAAAGTTTCTGCATCTCCCCATTTTAATTTAATTCCGCCTGTTTCCTTTTCCGTGATCATTCCCATCTCATAAGCTTCTATTGCCCATGATATCGTATGCCCCAGAGTAATAGTATCAATACCATAATTATTGGCCATATAATTATACCTTATTATAGCTTCCATATTATCTATCATTGGCATGGCCCCACTCATATCAACAGTTTCATATTCTGGACCTTCGTTTGGTGGTGTTGCAAATGGACCAGCTGCAACGTACGAATATCTGCTACATCCAATTGTACAGCTGTAACAAGCTCTCCTTTTTATCATATAATTGTTTTCTAAATAATCTGCTGATATTTTTCTTGCTTTATCAAAATAACCTGTCCTAAAATTTTGTGTTGGGAGACCACCCATAGCATTTAAGCCCATTAAACCCCCTACAGTTCCGTGAGCTCCCATTGCTCTATTGCCCGGATCGCTTATTATTGCATTTTCCGCTTCATAGCTTAATGAAATAAATTTTTCTGGATCATATACCCTTACGCCATATCCACCCGCTGCAACAATAGCCTTTAATTTTTTTGATCCCATAACAGTACCTCCACCACTTCTTCCTGCCGCCCTATCATAGTCATTCATTATTGATGCATATTTTACGAGATTTTCCCCACCAGGGCCTATTGTAGCTATAGAAATGTCTTTCGCTCCTACTTCCCTTTTTAATGTATCTGTGGTTTGATGTACAGTCATTCCCCATAAATGGGTAGCATTTCTAATTTCTGCATTTCCTCCCTCTAAATAAAGGTAAACTGGTTTCTCAGATTTTCCCTTAACTATTATCATATCGAATCCACTAAATTTTAAAAAGGGACCAAATTTTCCTCCCGATCTCGTTTCACCCCAAAAGTTAGTTTGAGGTGATTTAAATGCCCAAAATATATTTCCACTTCCTGGTGCGAGCGTTCCTGTCATAGGTCCTGCGGTTGCTATCAATAGATTATCAGGGGATAATGGATCTATTAATGGAACTTGCTCATCCCACATTATTTTTGCAGCAAATCCGAGACCACCAATATATAGTTTTGCCCATTCTCTTTTCAAATCATCAATAATTATTTTATTTTTACTTAAATCAACCCTCAATATTTTTCCTGTATATCCATACCATTCGTCCATTTATATCGCCTCCCTTGTTCTTGGAGATGGATATGGGACTATTGGCACCATGCCTTTCTTTTGTAATTCCGCAAAGAAATATCTTTTATAATATGCCGCATCATTTGCCTCTAGATAAGCCAAAGCTCCTTCAGGACATGCCTTAACGCATTGTGGGTCTCCTCCACAAAGATCGCATTTAACCGCTTTCTTTTCAATATGATCTAATGTTATGACCCCATAAGGGCATACTACAATGCAGTTTGTGCAACCATCGCATTTATTTCTATCTATTATAACAGCATATGTATTAGGATCTCTATATATTGCGTTTTCCGGACAAACACCTGGCATAGCGCAAAGACCGCATTCAATGCAAAATGTTGGCGCATCTAAGGGTTCATTTTCTAGCCTAACGACATGAATTGCTGATAAAGAAGGATCTATTATATTAAAATGTTCAAATGAGCATGCTTCTTCGCATCTTCCACATCCTGTACATCTATCAGGAATAGCCATTAGCATCTTTACCAACAAAACCACCATTTTAATTTAGATAACCAGAAAATATAACTCTTATTACTATGCTGATATTTATCTAATTTTTATTGTTATATATTATAAAGGATTAATAAATTTTATATTAGTAATAACTTTATTATAAGATTCTTTTTGATCCACAACTTTACCGCCTAATCTTATTATTAAATCGTTAAATATATCGAATTCTTGCTTTAATCCATTATTTACTATTTTGTTAACTTCTCTTATATCAAAATCGTAAGATAAATAATGACCGGATTTTTCTAAAAATGTTGGTGATGGTATAATTAATTTAGCATAATATTTTGCGCTCGTATCTATAATAGGTGTTATTTCAGTTATAAAATCTACATTGCTTAATGATTTAATTAGTTCGTCTCTATTAATCGAATTCGCTATCAAATTATTTCCTATTATTATTAAAGTTTTTAAATTTCTAATGATATCGATGATTTTATTATTTGTTTTTAAATTTAGATCATCTTTATTTGTTAAATATAGATGCTCTATTACATTACCATTGCTAAACAAAGGTATTAAATAAACTTTTGCATAAAATGATTTCATTATTAAATATAAGTTAAAAAGTTCTTCTGCTATATAATTATTGAATTCGAAAAATAATGCCACTGGTAACTTATTAATAATTTTTAAAATATTTTCAGCTATTTCTTTTATTTCATTATCTAAATTATATGATTTTATTTTATTCAAAAAATTATCAAAATTTTCAAAATGTTCTTCTAAATATCTTTTATCGTAATTTTCTTGGGAAATTATTAGAAATTCTAATGCCCTAAATAAATTTATCATTTTTTCTTGGGAAACTCTTGAATAAAAGTCGGATTGCTCATGGATGGACCTATAATCATTTACATCATCTATTGAAATTAAATTTAATTTTCCTTTCTCCATATTATCTATTAAAATTGAAGAAATTGTAGGATGATGCTTTTCTATATCACCTATAGCTATTATAGTTCCTAAACTTTGTATATCATTAGCCTTTATTATTTTCTCTTTATTTAAATTAGATAAGTATTTCCTAACCGAGTAACCATAATTAAGTTCAATAATATCGAAAACATTATTAGTTTTAATAACATCTTTTGCGATTAGATTTAATAAATAATGTTCTTCCAGTGAAATTCTATTTGCTAGAATAATTCCAACACTGTTTGGTCCATAATTATTTACTGTTTCTTTAATTCTATTTGATAAAATGTCTAGTGCTTCATCGTAACTTATTTTTTTCCAACCATTCTCAGACCTTTGCAATGGAAAATATATTCTATCATTGCTATAATAAAGGTTTTCCCATTGGTATTTGCCTACTATACAGCTTGCTGAAAGCTTTAATTTTGATTCATTACCATATATCATAACAGGTTTTCCATTAGATACACCAACTTTAATGGGGCAAGTGATTGAGCAAAGAGTACATGATGAATCAATAAATTCATTTGGATAGCCATATTTTATTACAAAAGCATCCTCAATTGCCCCAGTTGGGCAAACGTCTATACAACTTCTGCAGCTAATACAAGAACTTTTTCCTAGTTTATCTCCTTCAGCAACTATTAATGTGTTAAAGCCTCTGTTAATGCTTCTCCAAACTAATTTTCCTATAACATCCTCACAAACCCTAACACAATTGTAGCAATTAATACATCTGTTCATATTGACATAAATATAAGGGTGACTTGTATCATAAAGTTTTTTATCTTCTTCATATTTGTAACCATCAAGACCGTATTTATTCATCAATTCATGAAATTTTTTATAAGGATATTTATCTTTATATCCTTTAGGATAATTTTCAGCTAATAATTTTAAATTCGTTTTTCTTAGCTTTTCAATTTCATCATCGTCAGTAACTATTTCAATACCATCTTCTATAAAATTGTTACAAGAAGTAACTATACCTTTGCCTTTAACTTTTACCAAACACAACCTACATGAACCAAACGGAGATAACCTTTCATCATAGCATAGAGTTGGTACATCAAACCCTTTATCTTTTAAAGCATTTAATATTGTGATTTTTTTATCATAAGTATATTCAACTCCATTAATTTTCACTTTCATTTTACCACCTCATTATTATATTTATTTAAAATCGAAAATGTCACTTCTCCAGCTCCTATTCCTAGACCGCACAAACTAGTACGCCTTAAAGATTCTAAAATGTCATATACATCATTTAATTCGTTTTTATCAAAAAACCCCTTAGATATTAAATCTCTTAATTTTTTAGTTCCAAGTCTGCATGGAGTGCATTTGCCACAAGATTCGTATGAAGCAAAATCCAATATTTCATATAACAATTCCGATATGTTGGTTTCCTCATTAAATGCTATTATGTTTCCATGACCTAAAGAAGAACCAATTTCTCTAAGCTCTTCATAACCTAGCCTAGTATTAAGCTCATCTGGCATTATTATACCAGATAATGGTGCTCCTATCAATAATCCTTTTAATGTACCTCTTTTAAGACCTCCTGCATTTTTAATTATTTCTTCTAAAGTTATGCCAAATTCAACTTCATATAGACCCGGCTTTTTAAATAAAGAATTGAGCGATATAAGTTTAGTTCCTCTGCTTTTTGAGAACCCAAATTCATAATATTTACTTCCTCCATTACTAATAATATAAGGGATATTTGAAAGCGTTTCAACATTATTGACGACTGTAGGCTTTCCGAATAAACCCTTTTCTGTTGGATATGGAGGTCTAGAAGTAGGTTCTGGCCTTCTGCCCATAAGGGCATTTATTAACGCAGTTTCCTCTCCTACAACATAGCTTCCTTTTCCTATTTCTACATTAATTTTTGGAATTGTAACATTTTTCTTTTTAAAATAATTCTTTATTTCTATTAAAGCGCTTTTAATTCTATATAAACTTTTGGGATATTCCCTCCTTATGTAGAAATAAATCTCATCAGCTCCAATAGCGTAAGCTGCTATTAATGCACCTTCAATAACTAAATATGGAGAAAATTCCATAAGAAATCTATCACTGAAAGCTCCAGGATCACCTTCATCTCCATTAACAATTAGATATTTTTTCTTTTCTTTCTTATTATAAGCCGATTCCCATTTAATGCCTGTAGGAAATCCGGCTCCTCCTCTACCTCTAAGGCCTGATCTCTTTACTTCATTTATTACATCTATTTGGTTCATAGATGTAATAGCATAAGTATATGAATTCATACCTCCTAATTTTATGTAATCATTCAGGGTATCTAATTTACTATTCAGAAATTTACTTAGAATAGGCTCCCTCGATAGAACTTCAATCATTGGATAAGATTCTTCATGAGTAGAAGAAGGTGATAAATAACATTTACCCAAACAATAAGTCCTTGGATATTGATCTTTTGCCTTATTCCAATAGTTTGGTTTTTCACTCCTATTAACAAAACAAGATAACCCCCTACAATATTCTTCTGGCAATTCTTTATCTGAAAAAGTGTAAAATGTATTTATTTCTGTTTTAGGAAGATTAATTCTGATCATTTGACCCACACGTTATTAAGATATTTCAGAAAATAAAAACATTTTACTTTCTAACCAAGGATATTAATTAAATTAATTTTATTTTATAATTAGCTAACCTACTCTCGTCCTAAAGGACATGGCTTACCATTCGTTTGTCATAATGAGAATGATTGCGAATATCTTAATTTGATAAATATTATAATTGTTTACAATACCAAAGTTTTTAATTTATTCTTTATTTATACATATGGGTGTATAGTGTGATCAAAAAAAGGAATTTTACGATAGATGATATACTTAAACTAACTTCCATTAACGAAGTTAAGATATCTTCCTCAGGTAATATAGCTATATCTTATACTAAATCCGACTTAGAGAAAAACAAAAATAATAATTACATTCATATAATAAAAAATAACAATAAAGAAATTTTTTTGACTAGCGGATCAGATTCTTCACCTAGATGGTCTCCAAATGGAGAAACTCTAGCTTTTTTAAGTAAGAGGGGAGAAAATGAAAACAGCAAAGGTCAAGGGATTTATATTTATAATTTAGAAGGAGAGCCAAAAAACATATCTTGGTTTAAAAATGGAGTCTTAACTTTAGAATGGTATGATAATGAAAACTTGATAGCTATTGTCCCAGAAAACGACAAATATTATGACAATGATGGAGATTATATATCAACAGATAGGCTACCATTTTGGATGGATGATACAGGATTCGTTGGGACCTATATCTACACTCTTTATTTTATTAACATTAGTTCAGGTTACGTTAAAGAGCTAAAAAAAGAAGAAAATTATATATATCCTACATCTTTATGCTCATGCAATAAAAACATATTTTATTCTACACCTATTGATATAAGGTTTCCTTATAAGCATAAGCTTGTTAAAATTAATCCTGAAAGTGGTGAAGAGAGCACTTTATTGCAAGGGTATTTTATAGAGAGCCTTGCATGCATAAATAATAATTTATATGGATTGATACATAACAATGAAATAGGTATTTCAAGCCATTTTAAACTTTATAGAATTGATGATAATAAAGCTGATTGTTTAACGTGTAATAAAATTGATAGAAACATACAATCAATAATAGGCCAATATTCAAATGGCATTGCACTGCAAATCTACGATAAAGGATTTTCGAAAATAATTTTATTTAATGATAATTTTAAAGAAATAGTAAGCAATGGTTTTGTTTTAGCAGGAAGCTCTAATAAAGATACGTTAGTATATGTTTATGCTGAACCAACTAAGGCCATGGAGGTATATAAATTAGATAATAAAGGGGTTCGAAAATTAACTTCATATAATGATTTCTTAAATGATGTAAATCTATATGAACATAAACACGAAGAAGTTAATGTTAATGGTAAAAAAATTGACGGCTGGATAATTATGCCAGAAGGAAATGATAAGAAACCTTTAATATTATATATACATGGCGGGCCTAAGGGTATGTACGGTTATAATTTCTACCCAGAAATGCAACTTTTTGCATCTAATGGCTATGCAATTGTCTTTGCAAATCCCACAGGCAGTGATGGTTATGATGAAAAGTTCGCAGATATAAGAGGAAAATATGGTGAAGAAGATTTTAATGAATTAATGAATTTTCTAGACTATATCATGAAAAAATACAACATTGACAAAGATAGGATGGCAGTCACTGGTATAAGTTATGGAGGTTACATGACTAATGTATTTATAACAAAGACAAATTTATTTAAAGCGGCTGTTAGTGAAAATGGTATTGCCGATTGGATTTCTGATTATTATGCTTCTGATATAGGATATTTCTTTGATCCAGATCAAATAGGTAAAACACCTCACGAAAATCTTAATGAATATATAAAGAAGAGTCCATTCTATCATATAAACAACGTAACAACACCTGTTTTATTGATACACAGCAATCAAGATTATAGATGCTTTATCGATCAATCACTGGCTATGCATATATCTCTTTACATGAATAATAAGGAAAGCAGAATTGTTTTATTCACAAAAGGAAGTCATGGCCATAGTACAAAAGCGGAACCAAGACATAGAAAGAAAAGATATGAAATTAAGCTTTCTTTCATAAATGAAAAACTTAAAAAATAATTTTTAAGGTTTATTAACCCTTATTTTTATTATTTGCTATAATTATTATCCTAAAATATATATAATATATTATAATTCAAAGCGAAACATTTAAAAACTGCAACAATTATGTATATTTTAGACCAAAATGGTGGGAAAATGTTAAGTGGGAAATATTATAAATCTGTATCTAAAAGTATCTTAGTAGTAGTTTTAATAATAATTATTGTAGTGGGAATATCAGTCGCTTTAATGCTTTCAAAAAAGCCTCAAACTACATCAACTTCTCAAACTACATCAACTTCTAGTAGTACAACTAGTACGATAGAAAATTCTCTTTCACCACCGCTACCGGAAAGCTATTCTGCTTTAACTAATGTGCCTATAATGGTTGAAATAAACCAAGTTCAAAATGGATATTATGCAATGTTATTCGATGGGGCAGGAAATGAATATAAAGTTACTTCTCAATATACAAACGTTACATTCAATTATCCTGGACAATATTTAATTTATTATAATTTATATAACAGCAATGGAGCATATGTAGGAAGCTCGTTATCAAATTTAATAGAAATAATAGTAGCTCCAAATGTAAATTCATCGTATGCTCCTCTAATTACTGTTCCTGTGATAACATCAAATAAAGGTCCTGTGATAAATGTAGGAGAAACTGTTACATTAAACGCAGGATATTTACAGCCCCCATCAGGACAAAATATTACTATAAAAGAATATGTTTGGAACTTAGGAAATGGAACAGTCTTAACAATACCATCAGTTAATGCAACTGGCTACATAATACAGATAGTTAAAACTGGCTCAGGAAATACAACATACCTTGCCCCTCAAGAAAATCCAATAAACATTACATTCACTAAGCCAGGATTATATCCAGTTAGCTTAACTATAGTGACTGAAAATGTAAGTAATGGAAAATCATATAATTATACAACATATAAAACTTTTGCTGTTTATTCAAGCAATTATCCATTTAATCTATATTCACCTCAAGTTTCAGTGCCAAATCAAGGAGTAATTGTTGATGCAGAAGTAGTTCCAGGTGGTCCATTTACATTTGATCCGGACCTATTTCCAGATACAGTTAGCAACGAAATAATAAACAATGTATATGGGGCCCTATTATGGTACTATCAATCAAGCATAAGCAAGTTTGTGCCAATGATAGCTGAATATATACCCACTGTTGGCAATTGGTCTAACGTAACAGCTAGATACACTTATGGCGCAATTTCTCCCAATTATACAGTATACATTTTCAAAATAAGACCTGGTTTAAAGGCATCCAATGGAGATCCTATAACTGCATATGATGTATGGTATAGTATGATAAGGGCATTAGTATGTGCTGGAGGTATACCGGCAGGTTCAGGTACAAACTTAGCGCCTTTTACTGTACCAAATTATACACTCTTTACTTTTATTGTCACTTCACCCAACGATTCTCTAGGCGCTAAGGAAATAATGGAGTCAGTATCTTATAACAACCAAACTAACACAGTAACTTTTCATTTAATACAACCTGTGACACCTATATTTTTCTTCAATATGATGACAACATTTGATTATGTAATGGATGCTAAATGGTTAAATCAAGTTGGAGATGGATTAAACTTAACCGGCTATTATAACAACAATTATACTCAATTAGCACAATCATTTTATCAATATCAACAGACTTGTATTGCTGGTAATTATAATACAAACGTTCAATGGCCAGCTCCAAATGCTGGATTTACAGGACCATATTATATAGCATCATTTACTCCCGGACAATCAGTTGTTTTAAAACCTAACCCGTATTGGCCTAATAATGTAACATATTTCCCCAAACCAAATGAAACAGTTATAGTAGATTGGGTTAAAGACCCAACAACAGCAATAAATATGCTTGCAAGTGGACAAGCAGATATAGTTACTTTTCCAAAAAGCAGTCCAGCTCCTTACCTCCCCACTTTATTACAATTGCAAAGCCAAGGAAAAATAAAAATGTACAATGAACCATCTTTGAATGAATGGTGGTTTGCGTTTAACTTAAATATAAGCGTTCCATTATTAAAACAAATCAATCCATCTTACAGCATACCATCATATTATTTTGCAAACCCGTTAGTAAGAGAGGCATTTGCTTATGCTTTTAATTATTCAGAGTACATAAATGATGTATTAGGAAATGCCAAATATCATGTAAATCTTGGCAATCCATGGTGCGGAATATTAATACCAGGCCTTGATTATTCTATACCTCCATCAGATTTCACAGGTTGTCCAACATTTAATTTAACTTATGCAAAGCAATTAATGGAAGAATCAGGTTTTTACA
>NZ_JAGDXI010000027.1 GCF_023256325.1 Caldisphaera sp. | reverse complement strand
GCCCACGACCTAAAAGAATTTATAAAAAATGTTGAGATGATTGTAAAAAATAGATGAGGTGATGTTATGGGAAAAGAAATAAAAAAATTCGATGAGCTTATGAACAAAGCGCTTGAAGACTTTTATGCCTATTTTAGAGGAGTGTTAGATGAAGCATATAAAAACGGAGAATCTGCAATAGAAGCTAATATAGCCTCTGATATAGACGACCAGGATTATAAATATTACCTTTATGCTGAATATCTTTTTAATAAAAAAATAAAAATGCCAGATATTGAAATAGTTACTAAATGGTTCGTTATTGGCTGGAACTATAATTTAATCATTTATGATAGTAAAACAAATTGTTATTATTTGGTTAAAAAAGGAAATGTTCATAAAATATTTTCAATAAAAAAATTATCGGAAGACGAAGCTAAAGAAATTATGAAAGCTAACATGATAGATTTTCTATATGATCAACAAACAGACTAATAATTATATTTAAATATGACAATAAAACATAAAATCGTGTTAAAATGAAAAATGAAAATCTATTTAAGAATTTATGGAATCCAATGACTCCAAACAGCAAAGAAGACTTGCTTGAATATGAAAAAAGATCTTATGAAGATGCGAAAATTCTTTTTGAAAAAGAACCAAAAAAAGCAAAGAAAATTCTAAATGAATTTATTAGAGAACTTGAAACTAGAAAAATAGCATATGATGTCTATGTTTGGCAAAGGATTGAAGCTATAAAATCTGGTGTGAATAAAGCTATAAAAGAACACTCAAAGCAAAACAAGTAATAGAAACATTTATATACTTTTATGTTTATATTATTATTGCGATAATATGGAAAAAGAAACGGAAAATACAATTAGTTATATTCTTGTTGTATTAGGTGTATCTGCAATTATATTTGTTAACATAATGGCTCTATATCATTTATTCGCTTACTATTCAAATAACTCTACCTATAGGGAATGCCCACAGGTGTCTAATATTGCTCCAACACAATAGATTGAAGCCAATCTGTTTCCAATATATGGCATTCCGTCGCTTATGAATTCAACACAGGTTGTTTTCATGCCAGAAGTTCAACCTAATGGAACCGCATGTATAGAATATTTCGGTTATTACGTACTTAACTACACGACTCAAAAGTATTATACAATTTACAATCATAACCCTACAGATCTTGCTAATTCATACGGAAAACAACCTGGCTACATTATGAATAAAACAGGATGCTCGCCAACTGAAAACAACCAGTCCTGTCTTATAGAATTGCAACCTGGCAAAACACTCCTATGCCCAAACATATTAAATCAAAGTTGAGGGTGAATTTATGACCTATTCCAAAGAAAAAATTCTAATTTCGACAATTATACTTTCCATTATAGTTGTTTATATTATTGGAGGCGTGGCTTTTCTGTTGAAAGGCGACGTTGAATTTTTCATAATGTTGGCAATGATTGCCCCTAGCATTTTTATTTTGTTATGGATTAACACACTCGACTATATAGACTTTGAGAAAAATTTAAATAGAATTTTTAACAAGATTGAGAAAAAAATAAATATGCTGGAAAAAATGGTAAAAACTGGTTGATTTATTTCGCGCTAATTCGGTGTTGCTTATTTTTATAGAAATAGATTTCATACCAAATAACATCAGCAAAGATTATAGCATAACCTATCATGATTATGTTGAATGCGGTTTCTTGAGATGCTCGATATGGCATAAACGGAATTCCTCCAAATACAAGTATGAAGCCAATTAGTGCTATAAAATAAAATAACAGATCGCTATTTTTAATTCCAAACATAATATAATTATTTAGTTTTGATTTAAAATTTAGGAATTTTAAGGTGCTGTTGAACAAATTGCTCGCACTAAATTCCATAAATATGGAAAATATTCCATAAATATGGAATATTCGCTAAAAGACGAAATCACACTTTCAAAAAATTCGGTAAATGACGTAAAAAATAGACTAATCGTTTGGGATATAGGGTATATATGATAAATAGTATTAATAGACCGAATGGGCTAGGCAACATTTTTTTGTCAACTAACAGTAACACGGATAAGGATGTAATTGGTTGTATAATATAAAGCTTTATTTTATTCATATACTATTATATGCTTTGCAATATAAGCCGTATATAGGATTTGTATATAAAGCTGTATATTATAATGTTGGGGATTATATATACAAGGTTTTATATACAAATCCTTATTTAATGTTATTGTATTATAAAACCATATACATACAGGTTAATTATAACTATGTATTATAATCCTGTATAAGATACAGCTTATGTTATACCCTATAACAGGCTGTATACACCATATTGTTAGTTGACAAAAATTTTATTTTCACAGCATATCGTATATTAACCATTATGTATCCCTTCCTTAAAGATGTATAGCAAACTGCCATTTTTCCATAATTATGGAATTTTTCCCTCGAAAGACACCTATTTTTGCCCAAATTTTGTGATTTTTGGTCAACTAACAAGAAGATGAGACAAAGGATGTATATATGACATCCTTTATATAATTAGGCTTAGTCAAAAAATTCCATATTTATGGAATTTACTAAATATAAATAAATGCTCATATTTGCCCTATTTTGTGATATTTTCTAAACCCAGTAATTCTGCACCAAAAAATAAATCGTTCAAATAAAGCGAAATAAAGCGAAATACAGCGATTCTAGTGGATAGTTAGATTTTTTGATTAAAAGAACGCTATCAAAGTAATGTTCCATATTTATGGAACATTTCTATATCCGTTTGCCTTCAGCCTTGCTTCCCTCAAGTTGAATATCAGGTAATCTTCTAATTTGAGTTTGTATTTTTTCTTTTCGAAATAATTTTCGACCGAATCTATGTTTATTACC
>NZ_JAGDXI010000039.1 GCF_023256325.1 Caldisphaera sp. | reverse complement strand
CTACTATTGCAACTATGACTCCTGTAGAAACAGACCTATACCTAGTTTTATTCAATACTACATACACCTCTCTAATTTAACTGTTAACACACCAAACTATTTAAGTATTTTTAATTAATTTATCGATTAATAGACTTTAAACATTTTAACAAACAGTTGCATTTTATTGATTATAAAAGTATAGAAATTTAGA
Source organism: Caldisphaera sp. (assembly GCF_023256325.1). Lineage (GTDB taxonomy): Archaea > Thermoproteota > Thermoprotei_A > Sulfolobales > Acidilobaceae > Caldisphaera. The sequence continues at coordinate 2,798 of NZ_JAGDXI010000039.1, read as the reverse complement.
CTTTTTATAAAAATTTAACTTTAATTATTTATAAATATAAATAAATCTTTTTCTTTAAGGCGTTAATGTAGGTAATAAGAATAAATGCAAATATAAATTCTGCACAGATTCCAATATCTATATCTATTCATATCCTTTTTCATATCTTAATCCACCTGGATCTGCATTATTTAATATTTTGAGTTCTTCAGAATTAAGTGGTTTCAGAACATCTATTTTATTATTTATATTAATATGCATACCTGAAGTTAGTGAGATCACTTCACTTATGCTTACACCTGGAAAAACTGCTTTTAACATAGGACCATCTTTAGTAAATTCGATTAGAGCCTTATTAGTGCATAAAACTGTCTTTAATCCTTTTTCTAGCCTTGCTTTACCATACCCAGTTATAAAGTCTACTTTCTTGACTAATACTCTAGGTTCATGCTTTGCATATATTACCATCTTTTTAACTAAAGGATAAAGATATGCTAGCACAGCTCCTCCAGGTAACTTTACTTTTGGGGTTTCATATGTTCCAATTACTGTTAAATTTATATTTGCATTCTCATCTATTTGGGCTGCGCCAAAAAACATAAGGTCTCTCTTTCCTTTTGCTACTAAATCATCGCCTTCAATTGCACTTACAAACCCTATATTATTTGGTTCAGAGTATGGATCTCCCGTTGAAAAATTAGCTTTTACTTGAGAAGGATCTGGCATAAAAGATTCTGAAACGCTATGCCAGACAAAGTCCTTCTTTAAGTACAAGGATGCATAAACCATTGAAAGTTGGGGCAATATGCTATTTAATCCATGATAAACATAATCATTATCTTCTATGAAGTTCCCCATGCATTTTATCATGATGTCTGTAGGTCTTGAGGACATGTAATTCCACCATTTAAAATAACATTTTTTAAAAATTAATAAATATTTCTGTTAAGTTTTTAATTTTAAATTTTTGGTTTTGTATTTAATATATATGGGGATAAAAATGGAAAAATTTTTTGAAGATTTTGTTGTAGGAGAAGTATTTGAAACGTCTGGTAGAACTATAACTGAGGCAGATATTGTAAACTTTGCAGGGATTAGTGGAGACTTTAATAGAATTCATATAGATGAAGAGTATGCAAAGAAAACTATTTATGGCACAAGAATTGCACATGGGCTTCTTATAATTTCAGTTGTGTCTGGTTTAAGATTAAGAACTAATGTTTTTGAGGCAAGCTTGATAGCACTTTATGGTATTGATAATTTACGTTTTATTGCACCTGTAAAAATAGGAGATACTATAAGAGCAAAAATAACTGTTATTAAAAAAGAGCAAAAAAGAAAAGGTGGATTATTAACATTAAAACATGAAGTTTTTAATCAGAGAAATGAATTGGTAGCAGTTTTTGATTTATTACTCTTAGTATCATATAAAAACCAATAAATAAAAAGATTAAAGAAATATAAAGATGCCTTAACCATATTATTATTAGGTGATGATAAATTATGAATGAAGATTATTTACCTTTAAAAGGGATAAGGGTTCTGGATTTATCTCATACGGTTTCTGGTCCTTTTTCAACGCTTATTATGGCTGATTTAGGTGCTGAAGTAATCAAAATAGAGCCGCCAGAAGGAGATGAAGCTAGAAAATTTGCTCCTATAGTAAATGGGCTAAGTTCTTATTTTGCTTCGTTTAATAGAGGAAAGAAAAGTGTAATCTTAGATTTGAAGAACAATGATGACAAAAATTTACTATATAATTTGGTAAAAGAAAGTAATATAGTTGTAGAAAATTATAGGCCAGGAGTTAGAGAAAAACTTGGTGTAGATCCAGAGACTTTGTTTAGAATCAACAAAGATTTAATTTACATAAGCATAAAGGGATTTAGGCCTAATAGTCAATATAATGATAAGCCTGCTTATGATTTAATAATACAGGCCATGAGTGGCTTAATGCTCACAACAGGCGTAGAAGGTGATCCGCCTATAAGAGTTTCTTTTGCATTGTTTGATATCATAACAGGCCTCTTTGCAGCACTATACGCTATATCAGGCCTATATTCTAAAATAAGACCATTTTATACGGAAGTATATTTATATGATAGTGCGTTATTTTCAATGTCTTATATACCGTTGATGTACTTAATAGCTGGAGAAAAACCTAAAAGACTAGGTTCAGCACATCCCGGGATTGTGCCTTATCAGGCATTTATGGATTCTTATGGTAGATGGTTTATAGTTGCGGTAAGCAATGATAGGCAATGGGAAAAATTGTGTGATGTAATAGGTCTTAACTCATTAGCTAACGATCAAAGGTTTAAAACAAATGAGGATAGAGTTAAAAATAGAGAGCAATTGGTGAGCATTCTGCAGGAAATTTTTAGAAGAAATAGCAGAGATTATTGGTTATCTTTATTTGATAATGCAAAAATACCATCATCGCCTGTATACGATATTGATGATGTTTTTAACGATCCTTATGCTGAGCATATTTTGTTTGAATTGAATCAAAATTTTGGAAAAATTAAGCAATTAAAAGAGCCTGTAACAATAAATGGAAAAGAGCCTGTATCTGATAAATCAGTTCCGTTATTAGGAGAAAATACGCAGGAAATAAGGCAAAAATTTATTAAAATTTGATTTTAATGTAACGTCCGCACGAATTAACAATGTTAAATTTAAATAGTATTTAAATCTGACCTCCTCCCTGCCCTGAAGGGCGAGGGTTCCCTCAGGGACATCATAGGTTTGTGGTTTACCATCATCATTTTCATCACTTCATTGCTAGTGGGAATTACCCACCCCGCTCCATTCGTTTA
>NZ_JAGDXI010000013.1 GCF_023256325.1 Caldisphaera sp. | reverse complement strand
CATAAAGATGATTGAAATAGGTGATGGAACAAACGAAATACAAAAACTTGTTATAGCAAAATCTTTAATGGGGAAAATAACTTCACCTAAAATCAAGCATTGAATCCAGTATTATTAACCTTTTTTAGATATTCTTCTGAAGTAGCTGCGCTGCAGGTTATCACATACAGAATAACATCTAAGAGCTTAAGCGCGTCTGCCATTTTAGTTAATATTATAGTTTGGCTTGATTCCTTTGAGTTTATTGATCTCTCTTCTATATCCATTGTTATCGCCATGGTTTGTAATAGAAGTTCTTGAGTTCTTTTTATACTAGGTTGTGCTACGATAGATCCCAATTGAGGTAATATATCCTTTATGTTTTGAACCAAACTAGCTATTTCATCTGATCTTATTTTTAACTTGTTAGCTTTGTCTGCAGCATCTAATATAATATATCCAACGACTCCTAATAATCCACTACCTAAAACTAATGCATGAAGTCTCACATCTCCCTTTCCATGAAGCATAGTATCTACAACATGTCTCTCAACCAAATGCTGGTATTTAAGCAAATCCTTCTGACCTAATTGTAAAGATTGTGTAACATCTAGTCCCATTAAGGCATCCTTGAGCATACCAGCTATATCAGAAACTATCATACCTAAACCTTTAATAACTTGCTTTATTTCTATTTTAGAATCATCTATAACAGGTCTAATCATAATCTTTGATTCTCCTAATTCGAATACATCAAGCCCTAAAAGAGATAGAGCGGCTTGCTTTGCTGATTCGACACCTTTTTTACCTAATGGACCTAAATTTATTATAGTATCTCCTAAATTATGAACATACAAACAATATATAGCTAGAGAAGCTATTTCAGGAATAGGAATTTTACTTAAATCCATTTCGTAAACTGCTTTACTTTTTTCTTCATCTTTTTGTGAAGGAATTATAGAAAGTTTATCCTCATCATCTACAATATAAACCGTATCTCCTGGCTTTATATTATGAGCTTCTATCCATGAATGAGGAAGAGTAATTACATATGAAGATGCGCCCAACCTCTGCACTTTTCTAGCTATTATTCCCATACCTAATCACATCATATTATTCTATTAATTATTTACTATTCTACGTATATATTAGTATCTGTATGTATTAAATCTTCGTAAGGAGTTCCTGCACATAAGCGTATAATGATTTTAAGAAGAGTACAATAGTAAAGTGTGTAATCTTTGAGACTCAGGAAATCATTACTCATGATGTTTTGTAAGAGACCTGTGTAGAATTTAGGACAAAACTGTAGAATTTAGGACAAAACAATTTCCTACCAAACAAATGAGATATATTTAATTTATAATAAAATTCCTTTAAAATAAATCGAAATATATAGATAAAATGTATAAATTTTGTTATTCTATACTAAATACACAGTTTGTCCAATTATAATATAGTTATGGGGGGTTCAATACTTAAAATATCTTATTATGCAGGTGAAGTTGCTGGAATACCGGGACTTTTATTTATAATTATTTCTTTATTGTTAAATGGTATATACATACTAATTGGCTCCGTTATAGGTATTTACATTAAAAAAATTCTTTAATTTATATTTTAATCTATATTATTTTTCAAAAAACCGAGTAGATCCTATAATACTTAATTTATAAAGGAATATCCAATTTAATTTCGTAATTTAAGTTAAAACATATATTTCATTACTAACAGAGCATGAAGATTAATTTTAATTAAAGATAAATAATAGAGAGATCAGTAATCAATTAAATTAATATAATGATATTATATAATACGATAATTTAAAACTTCTTCAATTTATTATTAATAGAGAACTAACTTTGAAAGTGAAAAAAATGATTTCCAGAAGTGAAATAAAGGGTGACAAAAGATTAGCATTAGTAATAGGTAAAATGGAAAAAGGCTGTGAACTATGCTTTCCCGGATTAAAGGCTGTAATATTTGTTACTGGCATATGTGGAGACAATTGTTATTATTGTCCAATAAGCAAAGAAAGGTTTGGCAAAGATCTGATTTATATTAATGAAGAGAAAGTTAGTTCATTAGAAGAAGTTACTTTAGAGATTGAGAGACAAGGAGCAATGGGTGCTAGTTTAACTGGAGGAGATCCCTTAACAAAATTTCCAAGAACATTAAAAATTATTAAGATGCTAAAAGATAGATTTGGGAAAGAATTTCATATACATCTATATACAAGCGGTAGATATGCTACTCCGGATGTATTGGTATCTTTATGGAAAGCTGGCCTTGATGAAATTAGATTCCACCCAGTTAAGGAAGAATACAAAAAAGCTATCGAATACGCATCGAAATTAACAAATATGAGGGTTGGTGCTGAAATACCAATAGCTAAAGGTTTAGAAAATTGGGCCATAAAAGTTATTAACGACGTAGAAAAATATGGAGGTTCATTTGTAAATTTGGATGAAATGGAGTTTGTTGAACCCAATGCTTCTGCTTTAATTTCAAGAGGTCTAAATGAAGATGAAAGAAGACCTTTTACAGCGAAAGGATCCATAGAAGCTGCTATGAAAGTTTTAGAATGGGCTAAATTAAATAGCAACATATATGTTCACTTTTGCCCAGCATCATTCAAAGATTCAGTTCAAACAAAAAATAGATTTATAAGATTAGCTAAAAATGATAAAAGATGGTATGAAGAAATTACATCATATGGTACTATTATATGGGGAGAAGTCAATATAAATGATAAGATCATAAGGTTTAATCCAAAAAATATGAATTTATATAAAGGATACAGCGTTAAAATTTTGGAATCTCATCCAACAAGATCAAGAATACCAATTATAAGTGAAGAGACAATAGATATTTAATATAGTTTTACTTTAATATTAAATTTATTGCATTTTTATATTAAGTTATAATAAATCAATATAAGGTTTTCTCTACAAATAAAATATAGGAGATCAATTTGAGACTCCCAAGGACTTGGCTAAAATATACAGAAAAAGAAAATAAAAGTTATAATGCTATAATAACGGTGGAAATTTACCCAGGGGTAAATATTAATATTTATATTGATAAACTAGCTCAAGAACCTAGTTTTGCATGTTGCACAAGAAAGGATAACAAGTTATGTCATTCATATATAATTACATTATTTTCACAAAAAGGACCATTCGCATCATTATATATATCTCCGCCATGGTTTTTTAATGAATGCAAACAAAGAAACTAGTAAAACTATAACCAATAAAATAAGTCTTTATCATTCTCTCCTATCAATTTTCCATTAATATTCACTTGCCTTAATTTTTTAATAGATGAAACAAATGCATTTTTACTAACCCTTCTAAATTCACTGATAGCTTTTTCATAGTTGTCAATTAAATTTATCACTGAAATAGAAAATAAGAAATCTATGCTCTTATTTTTAAAAGGAAGTAATTCCGCATTTCCAAGCAACGCGATACACTTATTTTTACATAATTTCAAAATTTTTCGCTGAGCAATTTTTAACATGTTTTCACTATAATCTAAACAATAAAATTTTGAAACATTATCCAATAATCCTTTATTATAAAAATATTCAATTAATAAGCCGGTTCCGCAACCAATATCAGCTACGATTCCATTAGGTAAAACTATTGAAAACAAAAAATCATATTTTCTCCATTGCTCTAAACCATAAAGTTCATCATAACCATCATAAGTATAATCATATCTTGTTTTTATTTCATCATCCTGAACCACGAGTATATACCTCTGTTTCTTTAATCGCATTTTGTATATTATTTAAAACATCAAGTGCGGTTATATTTTCTCCTTTTTCTTTAACAGCCAATTCTCCAGCTTTCCCAGATATATATGCTGCCGCAGTAACTACATGCAAAGTATTAGCGTTTTTCATTAAAGTAATTCTTCTAGACAAAAATCCCGATATTATGCCAGTTAAAACATCACCTGTTCCTCCAACTGCCATAGCTGGATGACCTGTTTTATTATATCTGCATTTACCTTTAGGTAAGCATATTACATCCACAGGACCTTTTACTATTACTGTTGCATTATATTTATTTGCAATTTCTATTGACAGCTCTTCTGGATCTCCTGTTCTTCCTGCTAATAAAGCGGCTTCTCCTCTATGAGGAGTTAATACTGCCTCTTCCCATAACTTTATATCAGAATTAGCTATTGATTTTAATGCATCTGCATCTATAACTATTGGCTTCCCTTTAAGTAAATTAATCAATTTAATAACTGCTTCTTTAGTCTCTTCTTTATTACCTAACCCTGGACCTATCGCGACCACATCAACTCTTTTTGCTTCTTCAGCTAATTCACTAATATGATTTTCATTAAGGTAATCTCCCTCAAGTGGAAAAGGAATTATACCTGGATTATTTTGAGCTGCAGAGATTGCAACTTTTTCCGGCGAAGCTAAAAATGATAGATCTGCTCCTGATAAAAGTGCCGCAGATGAAGCATAATACGGTGCTCCAAAATAATGATATGAACCTCCAATAGTCAAAACCTTTCCGTTACCACCTTTAATTGCATCCTTTGGCCTTTTAGGTATCCTAAATAATACATCTCCAGGCCCACTATATATTTCGGAGTCTTTAATTATACCTATTTCAGCAACCATAATATCCCCAACGTAATGTTTCGCTTCATCTTTAATTAGTCCTGGTTTTAATGAATGCATTGTAATAGTAACATCGGCTATTGCCGCTCCCTCAGCGACATTACCTGTTTCTGGATCAACTCCTGTAGGTACATCAATTGCAACCCTTAAACCTGTTGAAGAATTAAATGCCTTTAATGCGCTCGCTATAGGCTCTCTTAATTTACCTTTAACTCCTATACCTAGTATTCCATCAATTAAAACATCAGCGTCCTGTGGCTTATATTCTTTTGGATCTTGTAAGTGAATTATTTTTAATTGCTTGGTATTAATTAGGCTCTTCAGATTAACCAAAGTATCTTGATGTTCAATCAAGTTAAAATCATATAGCATATAAACTGTTACATCTGCTCCTCTAAGAGATAAATGCTTAGAAGCAACTAAAGCATCTCCTCCATTGCCTCCTCTGCCTGCATAAACTATAACTCTTTTATTTTTCAAATCCCCTATTCTACATTCTATAGCATCTGCAACAGCTCTTCCAGCATTTTCCATCAAAAGCAAAAGGGGGATTCCATTATATACGTTATTAATTTCATAACTTCTTATATCTTCAATGCTTAAAATTTGAGGTTCCTTAATAAATCCAGCGCATATATTAGGCATACCCAGCACCCAAATATAATATTTCCTTTTTAGATAATACGTTTAATTTTAATGTTTACAAATACATAAAATCATAATTCTAATAACATGGAAATAAAGCTGAAGTCATTTAAAATAGCCTTTTATCAAAAAGACTTATAAGCTAAAAAAGCAAGTCTATTTATGGTGAATATTAATCCAAGGTGTTAAAAATGGCACAAAAAAAGATCAGTATTGATAACAATATATGGTTAGAAGTATTATCAGAAAATGAAAATAAGTTGTTTGAAAGGATAGAAATCAGAGGCTTAGTTTATCACGAATTAAAATCAACACCGTCTAGGATTGCTATTAGAAAAGCTGTTTCTCAAGCTTATAATAAGGATATTTCATCTGTATTTGTTAAATCTATACAGACTAGCTATGGTCAAGGACTTTCCAATGTACATATACATGTTTATAATACTCCTGAATTTGCTAAAAAGTATGAAATGAAATACATAGTAGAAAGAAATGGAGGCTATACTTTAGAGGGGTGAGGTAAATGGCAAAAGAAAAGCCAAAGGCGTACATACATACACTATATCAAGTTGATTACAAAAGCAACAGCGTTGTATTAAAGAACAAGAAATGTCCAAGATGTGGCAATATAATGGCCCATCATTTAAAACCAGTTGAAAGATATCAATGTGGCTATTGCGGATATACAGAATTCGTGATTAAAAAGTGAAACTAGTTGATTGTACTTGGAATCGAATCAACAGCCCATACTTTTGGAGTTGGAATTTTTGACGAAAATAGAGGAATAGTTGGAGAATCCAGAAAAAACTATGTCCCAAATAAGGGAGGTATATTACCTAGAGAAGTTGCCCAATTTTTTTCTGAAGTTGCGGGAAATGCTATAAAAGAAGCTATTAGTAAAGCAAATATTTCCATAGATGACTTAGATGGAATAGGTGTCGCCTTAGGTCCTGGGATGGGTCCTCAGCTCAGGGTTGGCGCTTCTGTAGCAAGAGCTTTATCAGTTAAGTATAATAAACCATTGATTCCAGTAAACCATGGTATTGCTCACTTGGAAATTGCTAGATATTTAACTAAGATGAGAGATCCTGTAATCCTATACGTATCAGGAGGTAATTCTATCGTAACAACATACGTTGATGGCAGATATAGAGTATTTGGAGAAACACTAGATATAGCACTTGGAAACTTATTAGATACATTTGCCAGAGAAGTAAACCTAGGACCCCCTTATATTGTTAATGGTAATCATGTAGTTGATTTGTGTGCAGATAAAGGTAAATTTATGAAAGGTTTCCCATATATTGTCAAAGGTCAAGATGTTTCATATTCAGGACTATTAACTCATGCCATAAGGTTGAAAAAACAAGGTTATAATTTAAATGATATCTGCTATACATTAAGAGAAATAGCATTTTCATCAATATCTGAAGTAACTGAAAGATGCGTTGCACATACGAATAAAAAAGAGATTATACTTACAGGTGGTGTTGCCGCTAATAAACTATTAAATGAAAAACTAACAAAGATGGCGTTAAAACAAGGTGCCTCTTATATGCCAGTACCTTTTAAATACAGTGGAGACAATGGAGTTATGATAGCATTAACAGCTTTGTACGAATTGAAATATGGAATAAAAATTGACCCAGAAAAGGCATATATTAACCAGAGATGGAGAATAGATGAGGTTGATATTCCTTGGTATTATTCAACGATTTAATAAACTTAGAGAGCTTTTTGAAATTTCAATTGCTAAAAAGAGGAGCTGAATCAGAAATAAGACTAGGTAGCTTTGCTGATGTAAAAGCAATATACAAAATTAGGACCAAAAAAGATTACATGGAAGAAGATCTTGATATAGAATTGAGATACTCTAGGACCAAAAAAGAAGCTAAGATTTTATCTATTGCATACGCCAATGGTGTCAATGTACCTAGAATTTACGCTGTTTATCCTTCTATAGGGGTAATAGTGATGGAATATATTTATGGCATAACACTTAAAGACCTGTTAATTAATGGTAACGATGAATCATTAAAGTTCTCATATTTGGCTGGAAAAGAACTTGCAAAAATCCACAAGTCTGGTATAGTCCATAACGATTTTACAACATCTAATATAATAATAAAGGAGCAAGAGGTCTATATAATAGATTTCGGTTTATCAGAATACTCTGCAAACATAGAAGATAGAGCTGTTGATATTCATCTTTACAAAAGAGCAGTTGAGAGTACCCATGCTAGAATTTCGTCTATTATATTCAATGAATTTCGGAAAGGATATATTGACCATCTAGGCTCTGATAAAGGAGAAGAAATAATTAAAAGATCAAGAGAAATAGAGCTAAGGGGACGTTACGTTGGAGAAAGAAAAACAGTGTGGAAACCTTGAAATCTGTATAGTTTCAGAAAATCAAGAAAAGATAAATGAAATCCAAGAAGTTCTAAATAATTTTAAAATAAAACTTAAAAAATGCAACGCAAAAAAGATAGAAATTCAAAATGATGACATAAAACAAATTGCAATATATGCAGCTATAAATGCATATAATGAAATAAAAATACCTTTAATTGTAGATGATTCCGCACTCTATATTAAGTCTTTATCAAATTTTCCAGGGCCATATACAAGCTATGTTTACAAAACGATAGGAATTAAAGGCATATTAAAATTAATGGAAGGAATTAAAGATAGGGGTGCAACTTTTAAAACTAGCCTTGTTTATGTTTATGAAAAAGGATTTAAAGTATTTGAGGGTACCATTGAAGGAGTTATAAGCGAAAATCCTAGAGGATATAATGGATTTGGTTTTGATCCGATTTTCATACCTTATAATGCAAATAAAACATTTGCGGAAATGGATATTCAAGAAAAGAATAAGTATTCCCATAGAGCTAAGGCTGCATTAGCTTTTGGAAATTGGATTATAAATTCTTAAAGTTTTTGTTACATATTAATTTAATCTAGACCTTATACTTATTTTAAATTATATTTAATCAAAAATTTTAAAATAGTAATACTTCCTTATACCTGGTTTTAATATAATATGACAATTAAATTATATGGTGCATCAGATTGGAAAGCACATTAGATTTGCACGTAAATAAACTTATTGCTAGAAATGTTGAAGAAATATTAGAAAAATTAGGTGATATTGAAAAAAGATACTATAGCTTAGGAGATGATGAAGAATCTAAGCTAGAGAAAATTGTATTGAATTCTATGAGAAAAATTTTATTAAATGATTTAAGAGAACTTACTGGTTTCTCGAGCTATTATGGTTTTGAAATAAAAGTTGAACCAAACTTTTCATATGCCAGTAATGAAGCTGCTACCTAATTCAAATGCCTTTAAGTTTATTTCTGGATTTCTCATAGTTTTTATCGACTCCTTTATAGAATCGATGCTTATAAATTTTTCTAGATCAGCTAATTTATATAGTGCACCTAATAGAACCATGTTCTCTGATAAATAACTTCCGGCTTTCTCTGAAAGATCTTTCGTAGGTATTATATAATATTTTATATTATTCCTTTCGAATTCAGATACAATCTCTTCCTTTTTTGGAAGCTTTACGCCAGGAATTGGGGGCCTTAATATAACGTCGGATGTAATAACTATACCGTTTTGATTTAAATAGTCTATATTTCTTGCCGCTTCAATAAGTTCCATAGATAATAATATATCAGCCTCTCCTTTAGGAACTAATGGGGCGTAAACGTCTCCTATCCTTAAATGAACTTCTACAGAACCTCCTCTTTGGCTTAAACCATGAGTTTCAGCAACAAGAACTTTTACATTTTCCTTTACTGCGGCATCTCCAATTATTTTAGACAATGTTATTATTCCTTGACCTCCTACACCAGCTATTACTATATTTATTTTTGAATTTATTCCCATATACTATCCCACCTTTTATCAATAATTTTAACTGGTTTAATAGCATCATATGGACATGTTTGAACACAAACACCACAACCTGTGCATAAACTCGGCTCAATCCATGCTTTTCTATCATCTTTAACAAATATAGCAGGACATGCAAACGCATTATAGCAAATGCCACAACCCGTGCATTTGTTTTCTAAAATCTGATAAATTGGTATTTCAACTTTAATTTTATTAGCAATCCTAACTGCATTTAATGCACAAGCTTTTTTAGCAATTGCTACTGCTGGTTTTTTCTCTTTTATAACATAAGAAAGCACTTCCTTTAATTTGTCCGTTGATTCTTTAATATTAAATGGATCAAATACAACAACTTTTTCAACTCCTATCCCTTCTGCAATTTTTGCTATGTTTATTGTTTTTGTTTCTTCTCCCATAGCAGTTATACCAGAACTTGGATCAGGTTGCTCACCGGTCATAGCGGTTGTCATATTATCTAAAACTAATAAAAGCAAGGGTGACTTATTATATACTGCGTTCACAAGTCCAGGTATACCTGCATGATAGAAGGTAGAATCACCTATTATAGCTATTGGAACTTGATTTTCAGCAACATGGGAAAGGCCATTTGCGACTCCTATACTTCCCCCCATTTCTAATATTATATCTTGTTCATCATATGGAGAATTGATTCCCAAACTATAACAACCAATATCTCCGCTAAATATTGGTTTTATCATAAGGGAATTTACAGCTCTCTTTAAAGAATAAAATGTCCCTCTATGTGGACAGCCAGGACAAAAAGAAGGAGGCCTATTTGGGATGCTAAGATTTAACTTCTTTATATTGGTTTGTTTAACATGAATGCCTAAAAATTCTTTTATTGCTTTCCTTGCTCTATCTAAACTCATTTCTCCAGAGTAGCCAACATATGACTTCCCTTCTATTTCTGTATCTAATCCTTCTTCATTAACTATGTTCTTTATTTGATTTTCAACTATAGGCTCAAGTTCCTCAATAACTAATGCCCTCTTAATATCCTCTAATCCTTTCAATATGAATTTTTTAGGTAAAGGATAAGGAGTTGATATTTTTATTAGCCTATAATTTCCTATTTCATTAAGCACTTCTTTAGCATATTGATATGAAACTCCTGATGCTATTATTGCAACTTTTCCATTTTCAATGTTTTCGATCCTATTATATGGTTCAAAGTTTTCTAAACTTTCTTTAATTGAATTCCATTTATTAATAAGCTTGTCCCTTAAAGTTCTTGAATTAGCAGGAACTAGGCCAAATCTGGAATTATCCTTTAAGAAAAATCCCTTTGTCTTTGGAGGCTTAATTTCATCCAATATTACATTAGATCTTGTATGAGAAACCCTGGTTGTAGGCGTCATTAAAATAGGATGAGATAGTTTTTCACTTAAATCAAAAGCAGCCTTAGTTAAATCTTTTGCTTCTTGAGGATCACTAGGATCAAAAACAGGCACGTAAGTTAACATCCCATAATATCTATTATCTTGCTCATTCTGAGAACTCCACATACTAGGATCTTCTGCAGAAACGATAACTAAACCTGACTTTACTCCTGTATAAGATATGCTAGCCAACGCATCGGCCGCGACATTTAATCCCACATGCTTCATAGCAGCTAATGCTCTTACATTAGATATAGAAGCTCCATATGCTGACTCTAATGCAACCTTTTCATTAACGCTCCATTCTACATATATGCCTAATGAATTTGCAATTTCTGATAATGTTTCCACGATTTCTGTAGAAGGTGTACCTGGATATGCAGATGCAAAACCTCCACCTGCTTCTATAAATCCTCGTGCTATTGCTTCGTTCCCCATTAGCAAAACTTTACTTCCAGGTTTTTGTAATATATTACTCAATCATTCCACCGTATACGTTATTGCGTTTGAGGTTTTTGTGTTTATCAATGTATAATAAGATTAACAGTTATAACACATATATACAAAAAAATATTTTGTTAAATTTTATATTAAATCGATAAAAATATTACCTTTTTATATGAAAAATTAATTGGTGGAACAATGATTTTAGGTGTTATAAGCGATAGTCATGATAACATTAAAAACTTAGAAAAAGTAGTAAATCAATTAATTAAATTTAATATTGATGCATTAATTCATTTAGGAGACATTATTTCTCCTTTTACATTAAAATTTTTAGGAGAAAAACTGAAAAATAAAAAAATCTATGCAATATATGGTAATAACGATGGGGATAAACTTTATTTAAAAAGGACTGCCGATATATATAAAATACAAATAGAAGAACAACCAATAATATTGAACCTAGATGGACACAGCTTATTTATGTTCCATGGATTTGGAGATTTAGATAAGACATTGGCCATAGCTAATTCTTTGGCAAAATCCAAAGTTTATTCTTCAATTATTTTCGGGCATATCCATAAGCCATATTTAAACTATGTTAACGGGGTTTTAATATTAAGCCCTGGAGAAGTCGCTGGAATTTTCAACAATCCATCCTTCGCAATCATTAATGTACCTTCATTCAGTGCAAAGATACTACAGGTAGAGTGATAAGATTTGAAAATTTTATTAGGTAACCTAGTCCAATTTATGAAATATCTATTGAAATATGAAGAAGAAAAGACAGGAGTATTAATAGGACAAAGAAAAGATGATGTTATTTATACAAAAATTGCAATGCCAGTAGAAAATATATTAAAAAGCAAAGTCGAATTTTTGGCAAATCCATATGATATGATTGTTGCTCATTTATTAGCAGAAAATTATGGATTAAATGTGGTATCATTATATCATACACATCCCTATGGTTCACCGATACCAAGCTTAAAAGACATTGAAGGTATGAAATTATGGCCTATTCCATGGATAATAATATCAAAAATCGGTATTAAAGGATGGATATTAAAAGATAGCTTTCCGGAAGAAATTGTGCTAGCTTGATAATAAAATGACTGCTCCAAACAAACTTACAGCTGTAACTATTCCTAACAACACTAATATAGCTGCATAAATATATGGATTTATATATGAATTGTTACTGCTTAAGTAATAAACTTTTTGAAGTATCATACTCCCATTAGCAATTAAAGTATTGTTTGCTGTTAAGTTAAATGTTCTATATACTAATATACCGGAGCTTAGATCATAATATTGACCATAGTTAACATAATATTTAGTTCCATTTTGAGTTAAAATGTAATTAAGATTTTGAACTGCTACCGGTATTGGATTCGTATTATTATAAAATATTTCCTTACTTGAATTTACCAATAAAGACTTATTTGCTATAAATGGTATATTTGAATTCGAGACTAATCCTGTTCCGGCTGACAAATAAAGAGATTGAACTATACTATTGCTACCGCCAAAATTAATCACAGAAAAACTTAATACATCATATGTATCATTATATTTTGACATACTAGCAATAACTTGGATCCAGCCTGACTCAACAGAGGAATTGACGATCATATTTTCAGATACGTTATATACCAACTGAATTTTTAATGGATTTGACCTTAAATATTGGCCTCCAGAAATTAATGGATTTAAATAATGAGCTGCATCATATAAGTATAAGCCAAATCCAATAATAGCTATAATTATAAGTACTGATGCCTCTGCTACTTTAACACCATTGACCAAATACCTCACCACGATTTTATATAAATAAAGAAATTAATAATTCTTATGCATGCTATTATTTATTCTAATCTTTTTATCATATTTAGAAGAAGCAAGTCTTAATCCAAAGGAATTTATTATAATCTCATAGATTAACATATAATTGAAAGCATAAGTTCTCTAAAATACCTTCAT
Organism: Caldisphaera sp.; assembly: GCF_023256325.1. Taxonomy (GTDB): domain Archaea; phylum Thermoproteota; class Thermoprotei_A; order Sulfolobales; family Acidilobaceae; genus Caldisphaera. Next base: position 16,193 of record NZ_JAGDXI010000013.1, on the reverse strand, counting down.
TTAAAATAAAACTTATAAATTCTATGGGGCAATTTATTGATTTCTCTTAGGTCATATAAGAGAATAAAATACTATTTTTGATTAATTCTTTTGCTTTTTAAATACTTAATAGAGGCAAGAAAGAGGTTTGCTAACACAGATATAAAAAGAGTTTACTTAATCTAATTTTTATCTACAATAAAAAGTAATAGCTTTAATCAATTATCAATTTGTAACCCCTTATTGTTCAATAATAATTTAACCTATTCTCTATTCTAAAAACTAAATCTTTTTACCTTGTATTTTTGATATATATGTTTAAATTAAAAAATTATTTAAAATAAGATTTATTAAATAAAAATTATGGCAACCTTATAGGAGAGATTGTCAAAAGGCTTAATATCATAAGCAATGTTATTACTTCGAAAGTTATTCCTACTTGCAATCCTTTTTTTCCTATTTTTGATAGGGATTCTATAAAAATATATCCACCATCGCTCTGTATTGTCCCTCCAGGCAAAGGTATAGCTAATGGGGCTGCATTAACTAAGGCAAGACCTAAATTTATTAAATATAGCGCTGATACTATAGATACTAGCCAAGACATCTTAAAAGCCTGTACAACAGATATGCCCAAATGTGGTATACCGTATGGCTTAAAAACTGTTATATTTTCTATAACCCCTTTATATTTAACAGTTAAAACTAGATTTGCCGTTGTCAAATTACTTTCGGCTCCATATTTATTTAATATGTTCATAAAAGACTGTAAAGATAAAGTCGAGGTACCATTTACTGATATTATTATCATCCCAGGCTTCAGGTTTGCTAACGATGCAGGAGAATTTGAGAGTACACTAACTAAACTTACACCGTCTATTAATTTTGGAGCAATATAAACAAACAGAAGTAAAAATATTATGCCTAAAATTAAATTAATAGTAACTCCAGCAGAATATACCTTTAACCTTGATTTAAATGGCGCTGATTTCATTTTGTTATCATCAGGCTCCACAAATGCAGCTGGTATAAATGCTAAAAGAAAGAAACCTGCATCTTTAATAGGTATACCTTCTGCTCTAGCAATTAAAGCATGAAATAATTCGTGAGAAACAACTGCAATCCCTATTGCCAATAAAAAATAGATTAGCTGATCTAAGCTTATCGTTATTCCTGGAATTAATGGAACAAAGCCTGCAGTTTGGCTTGAGTTAGGAACAAAATATCTTGCTATAAAAGTCGATATAACTATATAATAAAAATATACCATTAATCCTATTGATATGGCAAGAGATATATAGCCGAAAATCGACAATATTTTAGCTCTATTTTTGCTTTTTATTGGCTCCATACCTATACCTGTCTTTGCTATTAATACAAAGGGATAGATGGTTATCTTCTTATTTTTAATTATTTTTCCTATTAAATATAAAAATCCCCAAAAAATTATAAATGATATCAAAATTATTAACCAATCTTGCAATTCTTTAACCTCATTTATAGCTTTCTAGGTATTTTTCTTGCTCCGGAGTTAATTCGTCTATCTTTATATTCATTGTTTCAAGCTTAAGCTTTGCCACATATTGATCTTGATCATAGGGTACATTGTATACCTTCTTTTCCAGCTTACCTTTGTTTTTTATTAAATACAGAACTGATAATGCTTGATTTGCAAAACTCATATCCATTACTTCACTTGGATGGCCTTCTGCAGCAACCAAGTTTACCAGCCTTCCTTCGCCTAAAAGGAACAAATGTTTGCCATTTCTTAAAGTATATTTTACATTGTTTTCTCTAATTATTTCCTTAGAGTCACTTATAGTTTCTAAGTCTTTAACACTTACTTCTACATTAAAATGACCAGCATTAGCCAATATAGCACCTTCCTTCATATTTAACATGTGTTCAGCTCTAATAACGTCAATATCTCCTGTTGCAGTAATAAATATGTCTCCAATTTTTGAAGCTTCTTCCATAGTCATTACATCAAATCCATCCATAACAGCCTCTAAGGCTTTTATGGGATCTACTTCGGTAACAATAACTCTTGCACCAAGTCCTTTAAGTCTTTGGGCTATTCCTCTGCCCACCCATCCATAACCTGCAACAACAGCTTTTTTTCCTGCTATCAATATATTTGTTGATCTCAATACTCCATCTATTGAACTTTGTCCTGTACCGTATCTATTATCGAACATGAACTTAGTTAAAGCATTGTTAACAGCCATAACTGGATATAATAATTTATTCTCTTTTTCTAGTGCTTTTAATCTGATTACACCAGTTGTTGTCTCTTCATTGCCTCCTAATATTTTCTCAGCTACGCCTGGCATTTCTTCATGAAGCGTTATATGAAGATCTGCGCCATCATCTATAACTATATCTGGTTTAAACTTTGCAGCATCCTTTATAGCCATAAAATACTCATCATTAGTCATTCCTCTCCAAGCTTCTACGATCAAGTTATCAATGTTTGCCAAAGAAGCAGCTACATCATCTTGCGTTGATAGAGGGTTACTAGGAGACAGAAATATTTGAGCTCCCCATAACTGAAGTGTTTTAATAAGGACTGCAGTCTCTTTTGTTACATGCAAAGCTGCTGATATTTTAATTCCTTCCAGTGGCTTCTCCTTTAAATATAATTCTCTAAGTTTCATAACTACTGGCATGTGCATTTCTGCAAATTCAATTTTTTTATTGCCTTCTTTATACAATTCAGGCTTTTTTATTTTCGAAGTATTCATACGCTCACCCTATTAACAAAATATAATCAAAATTATAAATTGTTTATATTAACATTAATTGATTTGATTTTTCTATGTGATTGTTATTAACGTAAAAATAAATTTTCGTGAAACCTATTCCATATAAAATCAAAAATATAACGAAACAACTATATTTTAACTGACACTTTTCTTGCCTTGAAGGACAAGAATTCCTGAAATCTTAAGGGTTACTTCCTTAATGAGGGCTAATTTATTTATACCTTAGGTATAATAAAGTTCTAGCTACTCATATATAAAATTGATCTAAGAAAGACACATTAATGCCTTTATTTTAATTTGATAAGGAATAGAGGCTTATCTCACTTTTTGGAAAAGGATATCCTATTTGATTGTTAACGTTATCTTTTTAATAAACCTTAAAAGTATTATCGTATTAAATGACAAGGTTTACCATTTAATTTGTCAAATTATGACTTCGTATTACAAAAAATTATCATAAGTTTTGAAATCAAAGATATGTATTCATATTTACCGCTAGGTAATATACCTCTGCTATGAAGACTTGAAATTGCTTTAGTAAAATCTTCTATAGACATATTGGAACTCTTTGCAGCCTCAATTAAATCTTCTGATATAGCAAGAGAGTTTATAATTTTTAGATCTCTTTCATCTATATTCTTGCATCGAGTTAAAAACTTGAAAAAATCATCTAAAAAATCTACCAACGCTTCTTTTACTGAAGCGTAGATTTCATCTAAATTGGTTATTACCTGATCAGAAACTGATATAAAATTTACACTAAGTTCTTTTGCTAGTTCTTCAGCTTTTTCATCGGCTAGGCCTCTGGATATTATAATTGGAACCATATTTAATATTTTAGAGTTTACATATATTTGCCTAATAGAAGAAACATCGGCAGGTCCAGCTTTTACTTCAACAGCATATTTTACACCATTTTTTTCTGCAATAATATCAACATCAGATATTTCCACATTATTAATTGTAACTTTTTTGTGCATTTCAACTATTTTATAACCCATTTGTTGTAATAAATTTGCTGCAATGCTTTCACTGCTTCTCATGGCAGCTTTACCTTGAACCAATTTCTCTCCCTCACTTATTATCTTATTTTTCTCTAAAAATTTAATAATCTTCCATATAATTAGACATAGGGGGACAAATTGAGTGCACCTTTGAGAAGATTAGTCCTAGATGTTATGAAACCAATAAAAGGACCGTCTATAATAGAAGTAGCTAAATCTATAGCTTCGCTAAATGGAATAGAAGGTGTCAATATAACAGTTAAAGAATTAGATGTTGAAACTGCTACGCTCAATGTAACAATAGAAGGCCAAGATATATCGTTTGAAAAGGTAGAAGATCTATTAGAATCTCTAGGGTGCGTTATACATAGTATAGACCAAGTAATTACTGGTAAAAAGGTGGTTGAAGAACCTGATATTGAGGATTAGGTGCCCGAATTGAATGATACTATAGAAGAATGCTCATCAACATTAAAAAGGCTCTACTTAAAATCAAGAATAATAAGTGAAAACATTAAATTTTATGACGTAGAACCATCGTTAAAAAAGCCTAATGGACTTTCACTAGTTTTAAAAAGCATTCATGAACCAAGCATTGATGAAATACCAATATATAATACGTTAGTCGATTCATTTAATTTTGACGAAATATATGAATATGAAAGAGTTGCTGAAATTCCTAAAGGAGATAGATCAGATAATCTATCTATGTTTATTATTGATTCATATTATAAAGGTAGAGGTATAATAGCAATTATACCAAGTCTTTTAGTTATTGGACTTACATCAAAATTACCAGATAATATAATAGATGAATTAGAAAATAATTTAATGGCTGAAGTAAGCATAATATCTGAAAATATTTTATATCTACCTGATAGGGGTTCTCTAGGAAGCAATAGTATAGAAATAGTAGCTAAAAGCAATAGCGAGAGCAGTTATGAGAGGGTAGAATGGCTAAAAAACGAAGCTGAAAAAGAAGGAATAAAAGTTGAAAGCGTAAAATTTTTGCCGGATAACAAGTCTATTATGGATTACATTGCTTCTGGTGGAATAAAAGGGTACCTTAAAAGAGTTCCTGTAACTAAAATTGCAACCATGATAGTCGCGGCATCTCAATGCCTTGACTTAGAAGGGGTAAATGATATAGTGAGAAAAGAAGAGAGCAAGCACACAATTTATACATTAGGCTTAACCAATGATCTATTAAATGAACTAAAATCATCTCTTATAAAAAATAAAATTGAGGGGGCACCATTATTAAAGGTCTCAAGTAATATAGAGCCATTTTTTAATAAGGGATTAATAGAATCAATGGGAGAATTTTTAAGAAGGTTCGGATATTTGGCTTAAATTAGAATTATTTTAACATTAAATCTTTATACTTTTCAAGAAATTCTGTGCTTTCTTTTATGTCTGAGAATAACTTTGAAGCTGCCTCTATATCTTGGATGTCAACTTTAATAGAGTTTCTTTTGCTTGATATAACTTTAGCAGGATCTAATAGTTGTAAGGCATACCTTAGGCTTCTTTCTGTCCCAATTTTTGTTAATAATTTAACTGCCTCATCCGTTAAAGGTATGTCAAGTTCGTCAGCCCTTATTTTAACTATATTAGTTATTTCTTCTTCATTATAAGGTCTTGTTAATATTATCAAGAGCCTATCTAATAAATCTCTTGGCATTCCATGCGGGGCTTTTTCGTCTGTACCTCTAATAGTTGTTATACCCCTATTTGTTGCTAATATAATTATTGGTGCATATTCACTTTCCATAGCTTTTGTCAAAAAACTATATGCCTCTATATCGAGCATATGAGCATCATCTATAAACAAAACCCCAGGAATTAACTGCGCTTTGTTTTCACTTGTTATTTTTCTTACCATTTCATCTGATTGCTTCCTAACTTGATCGTCTATTCCTCTTTCTTCAGATAAGAAACCAAAAATTGAAAAAGCAACTCTTTGAGCCGCTATTGAAACATCTATATCATGTAATGTAAATGTTCTAACAACCTCTTTAGTTGATTGTATCTTCCCTGTAGGCATATCCATTTGTTTTTCTGTATCTACATCAAATCCGATAGAACTTTTCTCTTTAACTCTACCTAACCTTCTTACTTCTCCAGTCTCTTCATCTATCATTATAACATCTCCTTTTCTTATGCCAATTGATTGAAATTGAGACGCGATTTCTGGACCAACGCTCACGTCTTTACTATCATCTTTGGTTTCAAGCTTTATTTTTGCTCCACCTAAAATTGGAGTAGGATAAAATGGGGATGATTTTTTAAGGTATTTGATATCGGTAACAACTCCGCTAATAATTTTTCTTACTTCTCTCATCCTGATTCCTATAGCCCTTCTAAACGCTTGTGTCATAAATTCTGTTTTGTTATTGGCACTTAATATCTCGCTAGCATTTATCGAAACAAAGGGTGTATCTTCGCCTAATTCTTTGGCAATAGCTACCGCTAGTGCAGTTTTCCCAGTTCCACTGGGACCTGCAAATAATATACCTTTACCTCCAAGTTTCCCTTCCCTTATAAGATCAACTATTAAACCGCAAGCTTCTCTAGCCTGGACCTGACCAACTAAACCATCTGCTACAGGCTTAGCTTTACCATTTTCATCTAATCCTAACCCAGATATGTGACTATGTATGGAAGACCATTTTGGAGTCTTTGGATTCCCAATTATAATTTCTGACATTATTATCACCATATAATTGATTCTTAGCAAAAGCTTAAAAAAATTTAAGAAGTAAAAGGTTTTACAAAAATTAATTTATTAATTAATATAAATATCTTTATTAAAATTAAAAGGTTTATAAATCCTTTATTAAAATTAAAGTATGGTGAAAAGGTATTAAGAAAGAATTTGCGATAATGTTTACACTATATGCCATAGCTTCAATCTTTCTATACTTCTTTGCAAAGATAGGAGTATCTTATACTAATCCTCCAACATTAATGATGATTAGATATTTGATAGCGGGTTTAATTTTGTTTTCCATTTCAAGAAAATTTATATTAGATAAAAATGTTTTGATTTTATCTTTATTTACAACAACAAGCACACTTTTTTGGGGATATGGCCTTATATATGTATCACCTGCTGCATCTTCTGTATTAAGTTATACTATGCCTTTATTTAGCATAATTTTAGCAACAATAATAATAAAAGAGATACCTAACAAATACGAAATTTTGGGTTTAATAATAGGCTTTAGTGGGCTTGGAATCTATGGAATTCCTTTGCTAAAAGGTATAACTAAAATAGGAATGATGTTAACAATAATAAATGCGATCTTTTGGGCTTTATTCAGTATATATTATAGGAAACTATCTAAATATGATGTTATATCACTAAATGCTACACAATTTATATTAGGATCATTCTTTATGGGGATAGTTGACCTGATTACTATTAGAGGCGGGTTTTATTTTGATCCATCCTTTGGATTATTAGAAAGTATAGTCTATATATCAACTGTTGGTGGTGCCTTTCAGTTTTTATCATGGAATTATTTATTAAAAATTGAAAGAGTTGGAAAAGTAACAATGCTTGCTTATATAATACCAGTGGCTACAACAATAACACAAGCCGCTCTTTATAAAACCATACCAAAATCATTGGAAATATTGGGACTTACTATAATGATTATAGGAGTAATAATATCAAGATCTAGTATTAAAAGTAATACTAATTTTAAAAAATGAACTCAAATTATTTATAAAAATTACTTTCAAATCTAATTTCCTCTTGCTCTTACAGTTACCTTGATATAGTCCATGCTTGCACTTTTGTTCCTATATTACATATAGTGGCCATCTAATAATACAGAAAACAAAAATTAATAATTCATTTAATTACAATTTAGATCTTATTAGCGTATAGTATAATTGAAATTTACCCATAATCTCTTAATCTAACTGGATAAGAGGTATTAGATTCGCTAAAAGTAATTACCACAAATATCACTATAATGAATCATAATTAATAATATTTAAGTTTTAAGAACTTGTTACACATAAGACCACATAGAAACTATGACACTGCTCATGCTCATTGCCAAGGCTGCAAATTGTGGAGGTAAGTAAACTAGCGGATATAAGATACCAGCTGAAACTGGAACTAAAACGCTGTTATATCCAAAGGCCCATGCTAAATTTTGTTTTATTTTACTTTCTAGCTTATTAGAAATTGAGAAAAGCTCAGGAATCGAGTTTATATCATTTAAAACCACATCGCCTGCAACTTTTGCAAGATCGCTACCAGAATTTAATGCAATACCTATATTTGCTTCTGATAATGCTTGAGAATCGTTAATTCCATCTCCAACAAATGCAACATAATGTTTTTCATTTTTTAATTCCCTTATAAGCTCGACTTTATCTTCCGGCTTTAAACCATTATGAATCTCTATATCATTAAAACCTTCAACTTTATCCTTGCCAGTTGCGATTATCACTTTTATACCTTGGCTCTTTAATTTATTTAATAAATTATATACTCCATCTTTTACCTTATCTTCGATATTTATTATACCAGAAATTTCATTATTAATGCAAATAAATATATCACCATCCTCATTTTCCTTGTCTTTCAACTCACAATTCTGCTTAATAAATTCCTTTTTACCAATAATTATAATATCGTCCTTTATTCTTCCATATACTCCTTCGCCGATAAATTCTTCAAACTCATCTACATTTACTTTTTCTTTGCTTAATTCAGAAATAGCCTTAGCTATTGGATGATTACTAAGGCTTTCAACACTCGCTGCGTATTTTAAAGCATCTTTTCTAAACTCCTTGTAAGATTTTATGGATATTTTTCCTTCGGTCAAAGTTCCTGTTAAATCAAAAACTATTGTATCAACGTTTTTTAGGTTACCCAAAATTTCCCCATTTCTTATAATTATACCTTTTTTAACTGCTTTATTTATCATAGCTACAACAGCCATTGGAGTTGCTAGACCTAATGCGCATGGACATGCAGATGCCAAGACTGCTATTGAAAATAGTAAAGCTTCAAAAACGCTTTTCCCCAAAATGAAATGCCAAATTAAAAAAGAAAACAAAGATACAATTAAAATTATTGGAACAAATATTGATGAAACCTTATCAACAAAGTTTTGTATTGGAACTTTTATGGCTTGAGCCTCCCTTATTGATTTAGCAACTTGAGAGATATAAGCATTTTCCCCTGACCTTGTTACATATAATTTAGCATATCCTGAAACTATTGTTGAGCCTGAAATTAAAGCATCCCCTTTTCCTTTTTTAATTGGTAAAGGTTCCCCAGTTATTACTGATTCATTTACTTCTACAACTCCTTCGTCTATTATTCCATCCACATGTATTTGATCTCCATTTTTCAATACTATTATATCTCCAACATTTACTTCTGAAACATCAACAATTTTTTCTTCGTTATTGATAATTTTTCTTACCTTAGCATTAACATTACCCTTTATTGATAATGATAACTTATATCTAAAATATGCCTCCAAAGTTTTACCTACTAGTACAAATGTTATAAGCAAAACTGTAACATCTATTATTGTTGGTATACCAACAATCGTTGCATATATGCTATAAAAGAACGCTATTGATGAGGATAAAGATACTAAAACGTCCATATTTCCTGTTCTATTTCTTATTGCTCTTATTGCTCCTTTATGATAATTATATCCAGAGTAAAAGAAAACAGGTATTGATGATAGTAATGCAAACAAGGAAAAACCTGTAAACTCTAAATAAATCGTTAATGCTGAAAAAATTATACCTGCAATAAGTCTATAAAGCATATTATAAAACTCCTTTTTTTCTAATTCTTCAACCTTAATTTCTTTTTCTATTATGTTTACATTATATCCTTTTTCCTTAATTTTAGTTATTATATCATTTAATGATAAAGCTAATGGATTGTACTCTACCTTAATCAAACCATTTGCTGATATATTAGCCTCTATTACACCATCAATGCTCTCAACATAATTCTTAAGTTTTGAAACTTCTTCGGGATTTATGTTTATCTTTCCAACAAGTTTTTGTGTAGCAACATCGTATCCAGAGTTTCTAATAGATTTAACTATTTCTTTTAGCTTTAAATTAGAACCAAAAATCCTTGCATCTCCTGTCGCGAGATTTACTTTAGCGTCTTCTACTCCATTAACCTTAGTTACAGCTTTTGTTACAGTAGAAACACATGTTGCACAATGCATTCCAATAACTTTTATCTGCTGCTCTTTTTTTATTCTTAATTTATCTTCTCCATTTGTTTTTTGCTTATCCATTTGTATATCACTAATAACTACATACCTTTTGGACCTTCTCTCAAATATTTTTCAGGATCTTTTTTAAATAAATTTAAACAATTTTCACTGCAGAAATAATACACTTTTCCCTTATATAACGTTTTGAATTTAGATTTATTATCAACTTCCATACCACAAACAGGATCTATCAACAATACCACCTATCTCTTTTTAGGAAATTTAGAATTAAAAATTTATGTACAGATTTAAAAATCTGATTATTCATTCTAAAGAATAATTAGTATATTTTATTGATCTTATTGTGGCTTGAGCTTTCGTAAAATAAATATTATATTTGGCTTCTCCAATAATCCTTTTTATTTTAAATTTAGTAAAAGCATTGTACCTAATTTTAAAACACTCATATCTGTTCGCCTTGCCTAGAAAAGATAAACACATGAAAATATGATCATTCCTTGGCATAAAGGGGGTCTTCCCTTGGATCTCTGGAATTTATCTCACTTTATGGATAATACTCTATATTGTTCGATTCCTTCTCATAGTATTATGGTACCGTAGGAAAATTGCTCCTAATATACATTAGTTTGATCAAGGGTTAGATTGTTTGTTAGACTTGTTTTACAGAAGCGTACCTTATATGTTTGGTTCACTTAATCCGCAAGATTCTGCAAGTAATATTGATATGAACGGCAAGCCCCGAGGGATTAAAATATATTTTTAATAAATTTAACAATTATTAGACACCTTATTATTAAAGAATCTCTAAATATTAGCATTATCATATGCTAGAGTTACACGTCTTCTTTCTGTATAGAATCTGTTGAAGCTATTATAGTAGGAATTTTAACTTTTAACACAAATATAAAAACTTATTTACTTTATTCATAAATGAATCAGAAAGATAAAAATATTCAAAAAACGCTATACTTTTTGGTGCAACTATGAAAATCCCAAATAGCTTCATTGAAACTTCAGTTAACTGTGCCGACATTATACTAAAACACTGTATCGAATACAAGATAAGGTGTAGGGATCCACCCCTAGCAACATCAAAATTACTGAGATCATTTGGATTAAGTGAATATCAAGAAAGAAATTATTGGAGAGTAGCCAAAGTAATCACCAAACTAGGAAAAATACCTATTTACAAATTCGCTAATATAGAATTCAATTTAAAAACTGAACTGAGAACAGAAAAACTATACAGTCATAATAATATACCAGTCGATTATATAGATTGTAAATTTTTAGGAGATAAATGTAATGTTACAAATAAAGGATTTGCTTTCTATGTTTATATTATAGGTAATATAGAAAGCTCTGAATTAAAGATTAACGCTATAAACCTGTTAAACCTTTTAGCTATGTATAATTATGACTTAGCATTCGGTTTTTTGACATCTATAAGAAACTCCTTATATAATGGTAATGCTGGTATAGAAGCTTTACTGGAAAATCTCTTTAGAATATTAAAAATACCTGTAATTGAATTGGTTTTACCAAAAAATCCACAAAACATAAAAGAACTCCTAAAGGTATCAAAAATATTGAGAGACATCAGCAAAGAATTCGAAATTATCTAGTTCTAAAGTACTGACTTCTTACTTGCCTTGAAGGGCGAGAATTCCTGAGATCTTAAGGGTTGCTTCCTTAATGAGGACTAATTTATTTATACCTTAGGTATAATAAAGTTCTAGCTACTCATATATAAAATTGATCTAAGGAAGATATCTCAACGTTTTTCGATTTTAGCAGGAAGTAAAGGCTTATCTAACTTTTCGTGAAGTATATCCCATTTAATGATTACTTTTTATTTTTACAACGAACCTTAAAAATCTTATCTACACTTAAATATGCAAGAATTATCTTCAATTTATCAAAACACTCAATCTTTTATGAATTTTGAAATGAATATAAATGCCAAGGATATCATAAGAAATGATATCGATAAATATATCAAGTATAAAGGAGAACCATTCATAAGTGTATTTACTATCATTTCTCTAACTATTACTATCATTGCGGCCTCAATAATATTCTTCACAGGTATTTGTCTTTCAGCTATACCTACAATAACTGTCCTTAACAAGTCCAATGCCAGAAGAAGCAGAATTGCCATATCTATCAGTTCCAAAATATCAGATTTGTTAGGATAAGCTATCTTAATCATGCCACTTATCATGATAAGCGTTTGAAAAGATGATACTATTACAGTTACAATTATTATAATGGCAACTAATATTTCTCCAAAAACTAATAATAACTCTAAATATTTTTTGTCATGCTCCAATCCTTTAAGCACCATCAGTGCCTATTAAAATCATACCATGCCTAGTATAAAAGGTTTTTAAATAATACCTATATTAAACTGCAAATTATTTTTAGTTGCTTTTTTGTATTTCTTCTATTTTTTTCTTAGCCTCACTTATTGCTAACTCTTCGCTTGGCTTTGTAGTAGCTGGATCAAAAGGATATTGGCTCATAATCAATAATATCCTACCATTATCAAGCTCAGCAAACATTTGAGGCAACCAAGCCATTCCTATATCATCCTTATCCCCATATGAAATAGCAAATAGATAGTCTTCGGTTTTAATTTCTAAATCAAAACCATATTCTTTGGATAAATTTTGAGCTAAATTTACCCACATCTTATGAAGTGGATGAAATTCCGCTGTATCCAATATTAATTTTTTTATCCTCGCCATATTTGGCACCTCATATTTTCTTAGATACCAAAGATTTAAATTTATAGCAGCAAAAATAATAAGAAACTGAAGGGTGAAAACAATGAGCAGTGATTTTACAAAAACTGATAAACTTAGATTTGTTCCAGCTTTTCTATTATTAATCTCTTTTGTTACCCACGTTTCTCAATTATTTATTTTTAAAATAAATATCTCCCTTATTATTGTGGCCGTTTTCGGATTGTTGTATTTCATTATTGGCTTTCTATATATAATTGGCTACAAATATTCACCTCATCTCAGTTCAGTAGTTCCTGCGATAGGTGCTTCATTAGGTGTATACAGATTTCTTACAATACTTCCTAATATCTTTTCTATTTTAAACGTAAGTCTAGATGCAATAATAGTACCTTTCTCCATAATAATTATAATTAGGTGGAATAAATACAAAAAATTAAAAGACAAGTTATAGGATTACAGACCTCCTCTCGGCCCTAAAGTACTGAGCTTTTCCCTATACCAAAATAGTAATGATCCTGGATCCTAAATAAAAACTGTGCAGTTTAAGTTTTAAGCACTGAACAATAATAATATGTGGGGGGTAGAGAATGTCAATCCAAGCTAGCACAGAAGAAAAATTAAAGATGGCAATAAATATTTTGACAGGGATAGTTAATGACACAGCTGTCCCAAGAAATATTAGAAGAGCTGCTGCCAATGCTTTGACTTATCTGAGAGATCCTAAATTATCTGCAGGTGTAAAGGCAGCAAATGCTATATCTGCTTTAGATGAAATTTCTCAGGATCCTAACATGCCATTTCACGCTAGAACGAGAATATGGCAGGTCCTTTCTATGCTTGAGACTATAAGGGATTAAAATCCTATATCTACGATTTTTTTAATTATGTTAATTGCAGCGCTTAATTCATTATTTTCTGGAAAAGAATAATAAATGGGATTATTATTATATTTAATCTTAATTTTTAAACCATTATAAAAATTATTGATTAAGTCTTGCCTACTATAACCATATATTAATGGAGGCAAAAAATAAGAATGAGAACTTAAAAGATTAAGAGATAATGGATCCGTGTAAATGTTTGCTAATCCTACTAATGTTGGTCCAAAGCTTTTTAACAAATCTATAAACCCTTTAGTTGGATCAATGTTTAATGGAGCATGTAAATCTATTAAGTTCCACGTAAAATTAATTTTTCCTTCGACTTTCTCTATAATTATTTTCTTTTCATTAGAAACATAAAAGCTTATTCTACCTATTCTTTTAAAACTTGTAGGCTCTAGTATATCTCCATTATATTCCTGTTTCTCTTTAAAATCAAAAAATCTATTATAAATTATAAATTTTTCTTTTAATTTGCTTAACAATAACATAGGATAATCATTTTGAAATATGAGATATGAAGCTTTACCATTATTGTTTTTATAGATTTTTACTCCATAATTTTCAGTTAAATACTCGTATCCTAGTTTTTTTATCACATTAGTTATTGCCATACTTAATATTCCTATTAAACTTATTGAAATCAGTTCATTTTAAATGTTCTCATTAATAATATATAAATATAAATTAGGACATTCACATAATAAAATTAGGAGGGATGCATTGCTGTGTCCATGCCAGAAAAAGTTCCTGAAAGGCCAGGTTATGATGTAACCTTAAGGTATATTTATGATAGAATGGAAAACCTATTTCCAGATGTTGAAATAGCATATAAAACAAACAAAGGTATTTTTCATTATACATATTCGGATTTCATTTATAGAACTCAAAGTTTGGCAAATGCTTTGAGCAGTCTAGATATAAAACAATTGGATAAGGTAGCTACACTTGATTGGAATACACATTGGCACTTTGAACTTTACTTTGGAGTTCCTTTAATGGGATCTGTACTCCATCCTGTTAATATAAGATTATCGCCTAATGAATTGCTTTATGTCTTTAATACAGCCGAGGATAAACTACTTATAACTCATGCCGATTTCTTACAATTAGCAGAAGCTATTGCTTCCAAAATTAAATCAATAAAATCAGTAATAGTTGTTGATACAGATTCGGTACCCCAAAAGATTGGAGGTGTACCGGCATATCATTATGAAGATCTAATCAAAGAACATAAAGGACGCTATGAATTTCCATTACTGAGTGAGGACAGACCGGCATTCATGGGATTTACAAGTGGAACTACTGGTTTGCCAAAAGGAGTTTATCATAGTCATAAAGCGATGGTTCTTCATGCAATGTCCTCAGCTCTTCATTTTGCATCATTTGGCCAAATAAAAATGACATCTAACGATATTATACTTCATGTTGTACCTATGTATCATGTTTATAGTTGGGGGTTACCGTTTACATCTTCCCTATTAGGCCAAAAACAGGTTTATCCTGGAAGATTTAACCCAAAGGTATATCTAGATTTGATTAAAAATGAAAAAGTCACTTATTTTGCAGGCGTACCAACAATTCTTTATATGCTTTTAACTGATCCAGATATTGACAAATATGATCTAAGCAATATAATGTTTATAAATGGGGGTTCTGCAATTCCTGAAGGATTAGCCTATTTAGCAACTAAGAAAGGCATAAAGGTAGTTGTAGGATATGGATTAACCGAAACAGCTCCAGTTCTAACTCTTGCTATTCCTCCTGCTAGGTATTACAACAAAATGAATGATAATGATTTATTTAAAATACAATTAAGGACAGGTTATCCTATACCTTTAGTTGATTTAAAAGTTGTAGACGCAAACATGAATCCAGTTCCAAAAGATGGGAAAACGATAGGAGAAATAGTAGTAAGATCTCCATGGGTTGCTCCAGAATACTACAAAGATCCAGAAAAGACTGAAAAAGCCTGGTTTAGTAATTGGTTCCATACTGGAGATTTAGCTGTATGGTATGAAGATGGATCCGTTTTAATAATGGACAGAGATAAAGATGTTATAAAAAGCGGAGGAGAATGGATATCATCTCTGAGGCTTGAAGATGCTATTAGTCAACATCCAGGTGTGTCGATGGTTGCTGTGATTGCTGCTAAACATGAAAAATGGATCGAAAGACCTGTTGCTTTGATAGTACCCAAAAAAGGTTGGGAAAATAAAATCACGACAGATGAAATAAATAACTTCTTAATACAAAATTTTGTTAACAAAGGAGTCATGTCAAAATGGTGGTTACCAGAAAAAGTTGTTGTTGTAAATGAGATACCTCTATCATCGACTGGTAAAGCAAACAAAAGAGTTCTTAGAGAACAATATGGAAACATACTGGAAAAATAATCTATAGTAAACTCTTATTCTATATAATTTTTATTTTAATATAATTTATTATGAATTAATTATACCAAAAGATATATTTTTATTTTTGAATGCATACAATTAAATGTAGAAGGTGGTATTTTGTCTGAAGGTGAATCTGCAACTGCTGAATGGTATAAACTCAGCGTTGAATTACA
>NZ_JAGDXI010000032.1 GCF_023256325.1 Caldisphaera sp. | reverse complement strand
TCACCGTTATGTCTGAAAAAACATATCTATATTTAAAGATTAACATAAATTATTTATAACGTAACTTTGTCAATTGAAAGTGCTTTAATACAATTCGCTAAATCAATTTTTTATATTTACTGCTTTAAATTTAATGTTTTTTCCTCATAATTTTTTTATGAACTTTCAAAAAATATAGGTTATTTGCGGCGTTATGTTGCTTACTACATGAAATTTGACACTAAATCTGGATGCATTATAAATTTTTTAATGAAAATCCATGCCCACAAATTCAGGCATACATTTGCTGTGAAAGCTGTAGTAAGTGGGATTCCTCTGAATGTTCTCCAAAAATGGCTGAGCCATTCATCTATATTTGTTACATCGATATACACCGACATTACATGCCTATATACAACCCAGTTCATAAATCGAATACAATATGTATAGTTTGAAACGGGCTTTCTCTAATTTAGAGAAAAAGAGTTTCAAACTCCATAATTAGTTTAAACAAGAAAAACATATATAATAGTACACAATATTTAATATTGATGAGTAATAATACTATTTTAATCGATGACTTTAAAAATCTTTCTTTAAAAAGGGAATCAACATTCAGTGAAATATTTGTTTCCTTAGTATATTCCAAAGATCTAACTGAATTTATTGAAAAATACAATGCAAAGAAAATTTCCGAAGGCAAATTTTCCATTTCTCTTGCAGAAGAATATCTCATAAATCTTTTTGGAACTGATGTCTTATTCAATCGTATTGATGCAGAATATGGGATTTTTTACGGTTTTACAAAAAAGCTAAATTCCCCGCTTATGAAATCGATAAAGAATTTTATACGCAAGATGAATATTTAACCTATTGAAATAAGTTCAACTTCAATTTACCGTTTCCTTAGGAAACAGGAAAACTATGAACAATATTTTCTTAGGGAGTATAGAGCTGGAGCTCCATTATTACAATCTTATTTTAAGGATCATACCCAAGTTGAATATCATCGCTTAATTTTACAAAGGATAGAAAGAGACTGGAAGGATGGCCTAAAGCCATATTATGCGGCTTTAAAATCTAAATCAGTTAATACTACTATTCAAATCTATGCAGATGGTTTCATAGTTATGGATCGGCTTCCCGTGTCGATGGAAATCGTAGATTCTTTGGTAAATATGAGTATAAAAGATCACAAAAAAGCATTAAAAAATATTAGTGAAATTAAAATTATTGAAAATGATTTAAATAGTTATTGCGAATGGCATAATGGACCTTTAGAAGAGGCAGATGATCCCTCAAAGAGGTTTTATTGTCCAGTTATGTCAGAAGGTTTTTGTAGCAAACATAAAAGAAGTGAAAGGGCAATATATAATTTATGCTTATCATATAGAGGTGAGAAGTCTTTAGAAGCATGCAAAGAAATTGATAATAAAATAAAAGGAGGAGAATATGTAGTTTATTTGGTTGACTTTGGTGAAGATTTACCAAAAGTTGGTACTACAAGGAAATTCAGAATATTAGAAAGAATAGCAGAACAACCTCATATAATAGCGACGCAGATATATGTAACTGATAGCTTATATAAAGCAAGATTGATGGAAATTAATATATCAAAAAACAAGTTAGCTAATGAACTCTGGAGACATAAATGGATTCAAACAGAAAGTCTATATAATTCTTTGGTTAGAATGAAAAATTATATTGAAAAAATTTCTAAAAAATTTGATATTTCTAGGGAAGCAGAATTTTTTAGAATAAAGCAACCTAAGATTAATTATATACAAGGTAACATAGAAAACAAGGAACTTGAAATAAAAGGAGTTTGGGGCGGTTATTTAATTCTTTATAGTTCAAATTACTACATTTATCGCGAATCCCAGCTATTACATAAAGATAGCATATTTATTGAAAATAAAATCATATAAAACTTAAATAGCAATTTTAAATAAAGATCAATAAATAATAAATAATTTTTTATTAATAATTACAAATTATGCTATATTATAATATTTAAATATTAGATTAAATAATAAATAATCAGGCTAGGTGGAAGTTTTGAATCTTACAGCTGTAATTCCAGCAGGTGGAGAGGGTTCAAGATTCAGGCCATATACAGATATAGTTCCAAAGCCTATGATTCCATTAGGGGATGACGAAAAGCCTATATTAGATTATGTTGTTCATCATTTAACAAAAAATGGATTTGAGGAAATAGTCTTGTTAGTTAATTATAAATGGAAATATATTAAAAATTATTTTGAAGATGGAAAAAGGTATAATACGAATATAAGATATAGCATAGATGATGAAAATTATAGCAATACTGGCGGTTCTCTATTAAAAGCATATAAAAACAATCTTATAAGCTCTAATCCTGTATTGATATGGTATGGAGATATATTAGCCAATCTTAATCCTAAGCATGTAATAGATTTTCAACTTAAAGAAAATTCGGATGCTGTATTAGTTGTTGCAAATAAATATCAAATACCTGTGGGTGTAGCTGAAATAGATAATGATAATAATGTTTTAAGTCTTAAAGAAAAACCATGGTTAAACGTTAAAGTAACTATAGGTATTTTATCTTTAAATATTAATGTTCTAAAAAATGCAGAAAAAGAGCTTGGAACAAAGTTTGACATAATGGGAGATTTAATACCATATATGATAAAAAATAATATGAAAGTAAAAGCCTATATTTATAATAATGATTGGATTGATGTTGGTAGCTTAGAAAGATATAAAAAAATAGATAATAATTTATTGAAAAAGGTAATTAAATTGTAAATTACTTTTCCCACCACCAATATACGGAGTCAACCGCCGCATTAGTTAATGGATTTTCTTCCCATGAAATCTCATTGTTATAGCCGTGGATGTAGGGTTTCAGTACCCACATGTTAGTAGGTTGTATTGTATATACATACATATATAGGTTTATTGTAAGCTGGTCTACTTGTTTATATAGGTCTAGTGCTTCACTCGTATTTCCTGCAACCTCTGCAGCCATTGCTTTTAATGTTAAATTATTTAGTAAAGAGTAAGTATAGCTTTCATTTGCAAATAAATTTGATAAATATGTATTGTTTTGCGATGCAAAATAACTACTAACTTCTTTTAAATAGGTTGAATTAAAGCCATCAGGAGCAGCATAAGGTCCTCCTTGTTCAATCATTCCTTGGGCAAATTCTAAAGCCGTAGGAGTTCCTGGAGACCAACCCATATAAAATATAGGCATTGGGTTTTGGCCATACACAGAATCATATGCATACATAGTTACAAATGGCATGTATAAAGGTTGTGCATTTATGTTTGGATCTATTTCATGTAATGCCTGCGCCCACATCTCTGCTGCTGTGTAATCAACAGTATCACCGCTTGATACTATTATTGGGAAGTTAACTGTTATATTGTA
>NZ_JAGDXI010000042.1 GCF_023256325.1 Caldisphaera sp. | reverse complement strand
GTTCCTGCAGTCATTACTCTATTTATTGGATGAAATTTAACCATGTAATCACCATACTTTATAATAACAGATAATAGTTTAAAAAGTTTTTAAACGAAGTTATAATACTTAATTTTATAAATTCAAAAATCAGATAAAATAATATAAAATTTTTTGATATTGTTCAATTAAATCAAATTTAAATTTGATTTAAAAACAACCATTACCTACTTTCCACCATTTTTTATCCACCAGTTATGTAGGTCTTCTTCAATTTTTCTCCGCTTCTCGATAAGTCTCTGCTTTCTTCTCTTTTCTTCATTTCTAAATTTTTTCTCGAAGTATAATATCTTTTTCCTATCTTCTTTACTAAGATCTTTTAATTCTAAATCATAAATTCTATTCAAAAATTCATATGCCAGTAAACGGAAATTGTTGTGACTTAGCTCCTTTAGCATTTCATAGTACTCTTTGCTATAAATTCCATAAGCCGGATTGTGCGCAAGTCTATAAAAAGCATTTAATGATGGAGAATGTTTTTTATCTACCACAGATAAGGCATAGTCCTCTACTCTGAATAATTCGATTATATATTTGAGCTCATTCTTTTTGTTGAAATGCGCTTCTGATATTTTATTTTTAAGGAATTTGGTTTTTGGTTTATTATACTTCAAGAAGTCTTCTATATCCCACTGATTCAGCCCATATTTATCATATAAATAATCTTTGTCAAGTTCTGATTCATCTTCGTCAAGTTCTGATTCATCTTCGTCAAGTTCGTCATATTCCTCCAATGAATCGGGTGAATTTCCACCCTTCTTTACATTTTTAATTAATTTTTCCTTTTTCATTTTAACCACCTCCTTATTTTTGGCGGGTTTTTATCGCCACAGATATATTTATATACTTGATTGTATATCAACTTTATTGACAAAAGTTTCAATTTAGGAAATTACATGGTAATAATACCTGAATTAAAGAATATAATAGAAGAAATTCGTGTCGAAAGGAATAGAAACAATATAAAATCTTATGAACTTGCAAAAAGAAGCGGTATAAGTAAATCAACACTTTCAAAATTGGAAAATGGCAATCTTAATCCGAGCTATGATTTGATTTATAGGGTATTAAATGCATTGAACCAGGTAGTATCTGAGAGAGCTCCAGCGCTTAAAGTAAGCAGTAAAATGATAAGAAATCCAATATGTATTGGTCCAAATGATCCGGTATCAAAAGCCAAGGAGATCATGAAAAAGAGAGATTTCTCGCAGTTACCAATTATTGACAAGGATAATAAAATTGTCGGTATAATAACCGAAAAAAGTATATTGGATAATCCAAAAGCTGAATTTTGTAGTGAAGCAGCTGAGTTTAATTATACAATTGTAGAACCAGACACTGACTTAGAAAAGGCACATCAATTGATAAGGAATATACAAGTAATTCTTGTAGTTTCTAATGGGAAACTAGAAGGTTTATTAACAAAGAGTGATTTTTTGTAAAAAATTTAGTTCAAATATTGTATATTCTCTTCATATAGTAACCTGTAATAATCATTACACCAGATATAATACCGAGATATACTCCAAACCCAAGAATCGACAAGCTAATACTACTTGATGAAGTGAATCCTGATAAAAGTGATCCTGAGATTATATCAAGACCAATGATTAGAAAGACGCTATATAGAATGCTTGTTACGCCGGCAGTAAGCATTAATTTTTCAGATTTTCTATTTAATGAAAGCAAAATCACAGAAATTATATAAAATAAAAAGCTAAAAGTTAGAAACATTGCAAAGTAAAACAGAATTGGTGGTATTGTAATGGATTTAGAGTTGGTACTAATGGATGAGGATGTTGTAGTATTAATTATTGATCCGAGATTAGACGAATATCCAATAATACTCTGTAAAGAGAATGAATGGCCTATCAGCCCATTTATAACGAATTGATATAACTGATACAAATTGATTACAAAACCTGACCCTAAAATCGAGATTGAGACTACAGGCAACAATAAATTAATTAAAATTAGTATTAATGAAGAGATTAGTAAAAAATTTAATATTAGTGTAATTGCCGGTTTATTCGGCGATAGGTCATTTTCTTTTATAGAATCTTTATTTATAATTTTATTATCTTCAATAGGGATTTCATCTTTAAATTTTACTTCTTTTTCAGTGCTTTCATTTTTAGAATTTTTAGTCTGCTTTATATTCTTATAATCTATTAAAAATTTATATAGATTGTACCCAATTAATATCACTACCAGAACAATTATTAAATAAATTATATTTGGCACATAAGTAGGGATAGTCATATAATATAATTTAGCCTGCTCTTTTTATACATTTTTACTTATATGCCAGAAAAAAGAATCTTAATCTTCTTTTTCAAATTTTAACTATATGAAATAATAATTGATTTTGTTATTGTCAAATCTGGAGCGGCTGATAACGATGGGTTATACCAGACAAGGTAATAGATCCCCTTTCCTAAACTTACATTAAAATTGTCACTTGCTGAAGCACTCGAATAAGGATAACCTAATGCTGGGGCATTCTCTATAGCTTTAAGATCCGAATTCAAAAGTATTACAGTATTGACTGCATTAGCCGTAGGATAAAACACGGCGTAGTAGTTTCCGGGAGGAATATTTGCATTAATGCTGCCTGAGACAGTTGGACCTAAACTGTATACAGAATTTATAGTATTATTATACAGCAGATTCTGATATTGTTCTGGCGTCATTATATAAAAGTCTACATCTGCCGTTGACTGAAAATTACCCGAAATAGAAAAAGAATAATTGCCTTTTAATGTGAATGGTTCATCTTGTATATAATAACCATTAAATACAGTACCTGACGGAATTATAGTGTAGGGATTATAAAAATATTGCCATTGATCAAATTGGTTCTGTGTCATTATATAAAAATCCACTGGCGAAGAAGCTAGATAACCTCCAGAAATGTAACTAGGCCCCGTCGAATTAACAAAGTACGTCGTAAAAAACTGTTGATTTAAACCCTGTGTGGTACCATTTTTTACAATTACATTTTTTTGTTGATTTAAATAAGCTGATACTGAATTATTTAAGACATTAGAATTCACTTTGTTTAATAAATTATTCATAGAATTAAGTGAATTACTTATTGATGCAAATGAATTATTTATAGAGAATAGAAAAAATAAATTAGCCGCCGATAAGATTAAAATAACGACTAATAACGCTACTAATGTATAATTTTGTGTGCTTTTCATATTGTTTTTAATAGCTATATATATTTAAAGCTTTTCATATCATTTTTAATAACCTTATTCCTGTGCATAACTACTCTAAAAGTTGATAATCTCATCTAAGAATGCCCATAATTCTTGGCCTTAAATGCTCCGTAGAGTAGCTTCCGCAGTTAGATCGTAAGTTTCACAGGCTTTTAACTTATTCAAAAGTGAT
>NZ_JAGDXI010000002.1:27764-30550 GCF_023256325.1 Caldisphaera sp. | reverse complement strand
CACTGCTTATCGAAGATGATAGTGATTTGTAGTTGCTTGATACGGTATTGCTTAGTGATAAGAGTTCAGACTCTAATGTGGAGTTGACATTAGATAACATCGTGGACATTGCATTGTAATCTGATGAGACTGTGCTGCTTAGAGATGAAACATTTGAGCTGAGTGATGAGACTTTATTGCTTAGTGATAAGAGTTCAGACTCTAATGTGGAGTTGACATTCTCTAATGATGTGCTAACACTGCTTATCGAAGATGATAGTGATTTGTAGTTGCTTGATACGGTATTGCTTAGAGATGATATCTGTGACTCTAATGTGGAGTTGACATTAGATAACATCTTGGACATTGCATTGTAATCTGATGAGACTGTGCTGCTTAATGATAAGAGTTGTGATGTGACATTTCTTTCAACAGATGATACAGCAGAGCTTAATGAACTTGCTAACGATGATGCAGTAGCTAATGATGAATTTGATACTATTCCAGCTTCTCCCATACCATATGCATTAGCTGATACAGAAGGCCATGGTAAATATATTAATGATACATTGTAATCGAATATCAATTGACCTTGTGATACCATTGGTGGGTAAACTAAGAATGAACTCATAGTTGGAGGTGTTGGTACTAAACTATTTGCTGGCATCACTTTTCCTGATAGCACATTTCCATTATAGACAAATGCAGTTGTATGACTTGGACCCATTGCAAATAAATAGGCATAAGTTTCTAATTGCGAATTATATGTTTGTAATGTTAATAATGGGTTGACAACATATGCTACGTAAGGTTCTCCAACTGATACTGTCGAGCCTGAGAATATCACTTGCACAGGCACTACTATTTCATTTATATAGTATAATTCCTCTTGAACTGCTGGGCTTACTTTATCATATACTTCTACATTCTTAGATAATAATGTTACATTATAGAATTTACCGGTTTGGAAGAATCCATATGTTGCATTCGCATATATAGTTCCTTCAGCATAGCCATTTACTATAGCTGATACATTGTATCCAGCTCCATTTACACCAAATACTAGACCTGGTTCAGTTGTAGGTACGAATCCCCATCCTACCACTGTTATTGGTACATTTTGTAAGACCAAGAAGGTTGTATTATCTAAACCTGAAACAACATTTGATCCATAAGCCGCGTAAATTGGCATCTTTCCAACTATTACTTCATAAGCTGTGCCTACTGAAACATTATTGATTGGTGATGAAGATTGAACCCCATTCTTGCTAAATGAAGTTATATTTGCATAAAGTACTGCAGATCCGTTTGCATTTGGCACTTTTACATTATTAATGACGCCATAACCATTAGTTAATGTAACATTACCTACTAAGAATTGAACCGTAGACGAACTATATGTTGGTCCGTTCTGCAAATATAATGTATAATACATAGCGCTTGCATTTGCACCTATTATTTGTACTGTTAATTCCCCAGCACTTACTGGAGCTATTCCTGGGAATTTGAAACTTTGACCATCTATCATTAACGTAAATGGTTGAGTTGAATTATAAGGCACAACTACACTTGGATTTGAAACTATTTCTGGTAAATAATAATAAACTCCGGGAGTAGTTAATTCTATGTATGGGTTTACATATACTATTGCGTCACCAGTTTTATCTGTTACTAATGATGATGATGGCATCATATTACTATTTAAGAAATTATATGTTGGTACGCTATATTTGCTTAAAGTACTAACATTAAAGTAAACTGTATATGATTGGCCTTTTTTCCCAGCTTGCACAGCATTATTAGCTATTACACCAGTGGTAGGTATCTGTGACACAAAATAGAACACTCCACTTCCATTTACAACATTTACATTTGATCCTTTATTTGGTGTTACTAAGGTCATTAAAGACATACCTACTGGTTTACTTGTGCTATTAGTCTCATAGAACAAACTTGACACATTTATTCCAGGTAAAAATCCGTAACCATATACAAATAAATATTGACCTAATAGCAAGGTTGAATTAAGTGGAGTACTAAATGAGATATTACCATATTTCCCTATGGACGTTACATTATATATAGGATAGACCCTGGCATTTAATGGAGAATATCCATATGTTGTAACGCTTGTGTTTGTTGAAACGAATGCAAATAGCATTGATCCCCAATATGGATCATTAAGAGGTAATGTAACTGTAAAATTACCCTTAACTGATGTATTTCCACCAGATATTTTTTCATATAATGGCGATGTTGTTTCTGATGATGGTGATGATGATGGTGCGAATTTAACTACATGAGCGCTTGTGTTTGTGACCATATTAGTTACTGGGTTTATGTAATAGAGCCCAAATCCAGTTATGTTACTATTTGTTGGGAAGTTAGCCCAAGATATATTATATGATATTTTTTCTCCTGGATATAATTTTGTGCCATTTAAATTAACTAAAGCAATGCTTGGAAATACGTTAAGTATTGTCGATGGCATTCCTGATACGCCTGCATTAGTCAAACTGTATAACGATACATTCTCGGTAAATTTGGTTACGGTACTTATTCCTGAAGAATTTATCACTTCTATTACATTACTTGATCCTGCAGTTAAGCTTATATATGTATGGTTATAAACATTTAAAGATAAAGTGTTACCTTCAAAATATGAGTATGTGAAACCATTGCTTACTGATAAATTATTGGTTACTGCTGGAAGTGCAAATTCATTATTTATTGAACCATATAAGAATATTGTTCCATTCGTGTAGGTTTTACTTGAAGTACTCCCTGAAGTTGGTAGTAATAAGTCG
>NZ_JAGDXI010000002.1:0-27754 GCF_023256325.1 Caldisphaera sp. | reverse complement strand
TGAAGTAAGCTTTAAATTTGTTGGTTGTATTAATTCGCTTGTACTAGAATTATAATATGTACCTGAACCGTATTCTGTCTGGTTCTCTAATAGGAGTACAGGGTAATTAAAGTTGTTCATTAAATATAAGAAAGCAGTAACATTTGTATTACTTGTTGGTAATCCCCAATATGCTTTATTTGGTGCGTATTGGGCAAAGCTTTTACCGAGAGGAGTTAAGTTAACTATCATGCTTAAGGTTCTGTTTGTCTTCACATTATATAAGCCGTAGTAGCTAAGGTTTCCAGTTTCAAGGTTAGTTAAAACTGTTGTTAAAGCTGGTTTTAATAATAAAGTAATGGTATTTGTTCCAATTGTAGGTGATGTTGTAGTATAAACTGGAGTATATGGACTTGATAAAGCGACAAATACTGTTATATTTGTTGCAGAGCTTACATTAGGATCAACTTTTTCTATATTGCTGAGAAATGTTGATAACTCACTTTGAGTTAAGGTTACGTTTGCAACTAGATATTGAGCGTTTGACTTTAAAAAGAATGAACTTGTAATTGGTTGTGTTACATAAGTTGATGGAGCCGCAAAGTAAAGATATAAAACATAGGGACCTGATAGTGTAGTGCTTACATTGAAGCTAAATACTAGCTGTACTTGACCTCCTGGACTAACAACACTTGGATACGCAACTCCAGTACCTGCTTGTATATTTACCGTTGATGGTGCAGCATGCGTTACTGGTATTACTCCTAACGCCATTACTAAAACAAAAGCTACAGCCATTAAGGCTATAGCCCCATATCTTGTTTTCGAATTCATGATATTTACACCTTATTTTGGCTAATATCTATTTGGTATTAACCTGGTATTTAAGGGTTAACCCCCTTTTCCGCTAAACATAGTATCCCACAGGTAAAAATAAGTTTATTTTTATATTAAAAAAATCAATTATAAAAATAATTAGAGAAAACAATGTATTGCATACAATTCCCGTTTTACTAAACTCTTCCACAAAGGTGCTGTTATACAATTTATTTAGAAGTTTTTTTAAAGAATTTAGTGAGTTCAAAAGACTATCGTGAAAACTAAAACTTCTAGTAAAATGATTTTAATAAATCATATAGGGAAAATCGAATGTTCCCTTTATATTACCTCGAATTCTTTCTGATTAACCTTAGGAATCCTACCATTTTAGAACAAGTTAAATTATTGATTTTAGTTTTATCGAGATTATCCTTAATTAAAAATGGGAATAATACTATAGAAATACATAGAGAAGATCTAATATTATTAAGATCTTAACAATATAAAAAACCTATAACCAAAGATATTATAGTGAACAGCAAGTACCCTATGAGAGTAATCAGGTGAGGGAGATGAAATTAATATTGCTCGATTATGATGGTACAATAAGCCCTATAGATGTGGGCTTAGAAAAAGCATATCCATCAGCAAAGGTCATTGAATCTATTGATTATACTAGAAAAAAAGGAAACAAGGTAGCTATTGTATCAACAAAGAGCTGCGATTTATTGATAAACAGAGTTAAAGCAGATGCATATGCATGTATTGCTGGGGCAGAAATAATTTATGGTAATAGGTCTTGTATTGATACAGATTTAATAAAATATCAGGATGATGCTATTTCATTAATAGACTTCATCAAAAAAGATAAAGATATAAAAGAGAGCAAGGCAAAAATAGATATAAAAAAAACAACAACGAATTTAATTGCAGGCATAACAATAGATTGGAGGTTTTCTAATTATCCAAAAAGTTTACCATCAATAATTGAGCAGGCAAAAAAATTAAATCTAAAAGTTATAAAATATGAAAATGAACCTTTCATAGATATTTTAGTTAGCAAAGCCAATAAATCAGATGCCGTTTTATTTTTGAAAACGCTTTTTAATCCTAAAATCACCATATATTTCGGAGACAGTGAAAACGATTTACCTGCATTTAAAGTATCAGATATATCAATTTTAGTATTAAACAAATACAATGAACATTTAAAGAATGCAGGTATTAATGAAATAGTTGAGTTCGATAAAATATGGGAGGCGATAAGAAAATATGCAGATTATTAATTACATTATATATGCAACGATATTCCTAGTAATAATAGTAGGCTTTTATCTTTTAGGGAAAATAGTAAAATTTTTAATAAAAAGATCATTAGAAATTACTGGATTTAATGATTGGTTTAAGCATATAAGCATGGGCAGATTAACTTTAAGAGCTGGTATGACAGGCGGGGACTTTTTTGGAAACATAATAGCTTACTTTCTGTATGCAACAGGAGTTATATTAGCTATAGACTTCATCTCTAATGAAGTTCTAAAGGAATTAAAATTGGCCTCTACCTTGCTCACAATAGGTCTAGGTTATACAGCTCTCTTCGTATTTACAATAATTATTGGTTTCATTTTAATAGATGTTTTCGATAGCTATATAACAAGCGAAGCAAAATTAAGAGGAGGACAAGAACTTGAAATACTAATAGTTTACATTAAAATAGTTCTTTACATAACAGTTATAACTTTAGCTATGAGAGAAGTAAAGCTTGATGTAACTCCATTAATGATTTTACTTCAACCATTAGCATGGGGATTAGCAATAGCATTTGTTGCTTTAATTTTATCTAGATACTTAAGGAGGGCATGAGATGGGATTCAACTTTTTTTCAGTTATGTATCAAACATCTAAAAGCAAAGGTCAAGAGCTTGTTGCACAACGTATGGTAAAGTGGGCTATAAAGCTTGGATATAAATCATATTTAATAACGAGCATATATCATGATAATGAGCCTATAATCAGAGAAAGAGAATTAGAGTTATCAGAAAAACCTTATCAGGTATTTGAAAAAGATCCAAAAATTGATTTACCTACTGTAAGGGTTTTAAGCAGGAAAGTAAATTGGCCCCCAAGAAGGATAACTTTTAGAGACTTTATTAATATATTAAATAAAATAGATGAGGAATTGGGCATAAATTTTATAGTAACCCATTCAACTCTTTGGAATGGTCCTGAAGATGCTGCTAAGTGGATTATGTGGAGAAAATTGATGGGAACAATAAATGTGAACCAAAAAAAGATTGTATATGGCCATATGTCCCATTATCAGCCGCCAGAGCCTGGAAGATACGATCCTATAGAGAGAACCTATAGGATGGCATGGAATATGACAGAATTACCTTCTATATTCAAAGCAGCTGATCTTATTTTAGTTGTAACAGGAATTGAAGGGGAAGATATGATAACACTAGGAGCAAATCCAAAACAGATATATATATTTCCTGGAGGATTAGATGATGATGAAGCAAAAATTATAGATGAAGCAAAACCAGATTTATTTATTGAACAATTTTTAAAAGAAAATAAAAACAAAAAAATAATAGCATATCTTGGTACAATAGAAGAAAGGAAAAATCCATTAGCTGTTGTAGAAATAGCAAAACATTTCAAAAACAATGAAGATATAGTATTTGTTATAGCTGGAAAACCAGGAGATCAATGGGATAAGGTGTATAAGGAATCTAAAAAATTGAAAAATGTTGTGTTAACCGGGGAGTTAACAGTTGAGCAAAAAGCTTCTTTAATAAAATCAAGTTATTTAAATATAATAATGTCAAAAATGGAAGCTTTAGGATTAACTCAGATAGAGTTCATGTATGGAGGGGTGCCAGTTATTACAAGCGCAGTATATGGGCAAAAATGGCTTATCTCCAATGGAATTGATGGAATACATCTAAGAGGACCTGATGATATTGAAGGGGGAGTAGAAGCAATAAATAAAATAATGCAAAATGAATCTTTATATGAAGAAATGAAAGTAAAAGCAATGGAAAAAGGAAGGAATTTTTTAATGTCTAAATTAATGAGGGAATTGATTGAAAAAGCAAAACAGCTTTCCTCACAATAGATTCTCAACCAATGAAGAATCAACAATTTTTCTTATGAATTCCTTTTTATTTACATTAAACTCATTAAAGGGTTTATTTAAGAAACATAAAATTTATCTAAAAAAATTAAAAATTTATTAAAAATTTATTAAATTTCTTAATAATAAATCCTAATTATTAACAATTTAAAATCTCATTTCAACTATGTCTTTATCTACTGGAATAAAATCTGGCCCAACTCTTTGTCCATTATATTTTACCCCTTTTCCCCAAATTTTAGCATACCTTACATTTGAATTAGGATTTATAGTTTCGGCTATTTCTTTAATTGTTGCATTTTCCTTAATTATTAATGGCTCCTTATCAGGCAATGAATTCGGTTTTTTCGTATAAATCCTTTTTATTTTTAGAATTTTAAATATATCATTACCAAGATCATTAAGGCCTTCACCAGTTTTCGCAGAAACAACCCTATATAAGATGTCTTTCGGCAACAAGGGTATATTAAATTCCTTAACTAGATCTTTTTTATTAAAAAGCACAATGGTAGGCTTATATGTTATTGCATTGATTAAAGAAGCATCTATATCGTCTAGCTTTGGCTCACCATAAACTTCTACTGTTGCATTAAATATCCTATAAGAGCTTAAGACTTTCCTTACATCATCTTCAGTAAAACTGGGCTTTCCGTAAAATACAACATTTATTCCATTACCAGTCCTATGCTTTACTATCCTTATGTAACCCTTTTGCATAGATGTCATTATACCTTTTTTCTCAAGTGTTTCAAAAATTTTTTTCAAATCCCTTTCATAATCACTATCTAATCCAACAACTATTATTATTGCATCAGCATTCCTTGCTATTGCCAATACCTTTGTATTAATGTAATCTCCCTCATTGCTAATTAAAGGCGGTGTATCAATTAATTGAAACTGTATATCTTCGAATTGCATCATACCTGGTACTGGTTCACTAGTTGAAAAAGGGTTAGGACTTATAACAACTTTAGCATTTGTTAGTCTTGAAACTATACTGCTTTTGCCTGAATTTGGAGGACCAATTATAGCTATTTGGCCAGCTCCAGCTTTTTCAACGAAAACTCTTGGCCCTCCTCCACCTCTTTTCTTTTTTCTCTCCTTTTCTTCCTCCTGCCTAAGCTCAGCTAACCTACTCCTCGCCCAATAAAGTAAGTTCTCAGTACCTTTATGCTTAGGAACTGCACTTATAAATTCCTCTAAAGCTTTTATTTTATCTTCAACAGTTTTAGCATCGCTGTATTTATTTAGCTTAGCAATTGCTTCTGCAGGCAGGTTTGTTACCATCTATTTTAATCCCTTATTTATAATAAGAATTTAAAAATTAAAAATGTTGAGATCCATAGACCGAAAACAAGATAGATATTAAACTTTTGCAAATAACGGAATATTAGGTGTATAAGTTGGAAAATACATCAGTTGAGATTCCGAGTTGGATTCATAGAGTAAAAGTTCCCATTCCTATAGAATCCTTGAAATATATAAACGTTTACATGATTACAGATAACACTTCTTTTAGCTTAATAGACGCAGGAATGTATAATATGAGGTCATTTCATGAACTATCTAAGGAAATAAAAAAATTGGGATATAAAATTAGCGATATGGAATCTGTTATTGTGACTCATTTTCATGTTGATCATATAACATTATCTCCAGTTTTATACTCATTAGGAGCATCAGATTTTTATCTAGGCTTAAAAGATGCAAAAGTTTTAAAAAAAGGCTTCGATAAGTTCATAAACAAGGCTTTAAAAATCTATGTAAATCATGGCATGCCGCCAGGCGAAGCAAATGAAATATCTAAAGCTCATCCGGCAATGAGATTAGTCGATGTATATACAAATGATCTCCAAGAAATCCCATGGATTACTTTAAGCAGTGATTCCGAAATAGATATACAAGGATTAAAGTTTAAGGTATTAGAAGTCCCAGGTCATACGCCTGGACAAATAAACCTTTATAATAAAGAAGAAGGTATAATTTTTACAGGAGATCATATAATAGATCCAATAACCCCTCAAATAACTTTAACAGATGAGAACACAGACCCATTAACAGATTACATAAATAGTTTAGAAAAAATTGCTTCTTTAAATGCTAAATTAGCTTTTTCTGGACATAGAGAACCCATATTAAATCCCAGTAAAAGAGCGAATGAAATAATAAAGCATCATGAAGAAAGGCTTAATGAAATATTG
This sequence comes from Caldisphaera sp., assembly GCF_023256325.1. GTDB lineage: Archaea > Thermoproteota > Thermoprotei_A > Sulfolobales > Acidilobaceae > Caldisphaera. Next base: position 21,616 of record NZ_JAGDXI010000002.1, on the reverse strand, counting down.
AAATTAATTAGTAAAACTCCATTAACTGGATATGAAATTGCGAAAAAGGTTAAATGGAGAGCATCGTATAATTCTTGGGAAGAATATCCATATGCTGAAAGATTTTTTGCTATGGGAGAAACGCTAGCCCATCTAAAGAGATTGGAAGTACTTAATAAAGCAGAAAAGGTTGAAATGAAAAATATTTACGTCTGGAAAGCAATTTAATTACAGCTACTTAATGAAGCAATCATTTCTTCAACTTTTTTACATATTTTTGGAAAAACTTCTTCAACCTTTTCATCAACTTTTATATCAGCATAATAATCTAATTCTGTTTCACCCATGTTTATTATTATTAATTCAGCTCCATTGCTCTTAGCTATAATCGGTAATTGATTAGCTGGAGAAACTGATAGACTTGAGCCTAAAACTAAGAAGAGATCACTTTTAGATGCTAAATCAAATGCTTGCCTAATTTCTTTTTCAGGTAGCGGTTCACCAAAAAATACAACGTCTGGTTTTAAAATACCTCCACAATATGGACATATAGGGATTTTATTTTGTTTAACATCATTAAAGGCGTTTTCTATATCATACTTTCTGTAACATTGAGTGCATATGGCATATTTCATGTTTCCGTGAAGCTCAATAACATTTTTACTACCAGCTTTTTCATGAAGGTTATCTATGTTTTGTGTTATAACTGCTTTTATTATATTAAGTTCCTCAAGTCTAGCTAAAGAATAATGAGCTCGATTAGGCTTTGAATCCTTAATTTTTTCATACATTTCATTCATAAAAAGCTTCCACGTGTTTAATGGATCAGAATAAAAATGAGATATGTGAAAGAGGTTAGGGTCTAAAACTTTCCATATTCCTTGGGGTCCTCTAAAATCAGGTATGCCGCTTCCTGTACTAATTCCAGCCCCTGTTAATACTACAGCAAAACTTGATTTTATTAGTTTTTCAGCGATTTGTTTTATTAAATCCACAGTTTCACCAAGATTTATTTATTTAGAATTAAGAATATAAACCCTTATTTAAAAACATAAAAGCAAAATATCTAACCAATTATATCAATTTTTTCTAAGGAAAACAGTATTCAATAACAAAGCGTTTCATATAACAAACTTTATTTTTAAAAATGTGTAAATTATAAATTTTCATTTAAACCAACAAATTTTTCAAATTAAAAATTTATATATCATATATATTAATAATAAATTATGGTGAGAGAGAATGGAATTCCAAAAAGAAACTCAAGTTACCCCTATGGAATCGGCTAAAAAGGCAAGTAGTTCATTGGTTAAAATGGTGGTATTTCTTGTATTATATATAGGAATTTCAGCCGGAATTCAATATGTTATGACTTTGTTTAATTTGTTGCCATATTTTAAATATGTTAACGCAGTACTCGTGTTAGCTTTTGGATGGTATATAGTTTTATATTTTGCAGAATTTGTATACTGGACTATGAGATCTAAATACGATCATCCTACTGCAGTTGCTTTCAAAAACATGATGAGAATTATAGGTATTGTAGCAATAATAGCAGCTGTTGTAGGAGCAGCTGTAGGAGGCATTGGAGGTCTTACAATAGGCGGATTTTTGGGCATAGTAGTAGGTTTTGCAGTACAGCAAGTAACTGGCCAGGCAGTAGCAGGTATCTTTATCTTAGCGGCAAAGCCATTTAAAGTAGGGGATCATGTTAACATACTCGGTGAAGATGGAATCGTTGAAGATATAGGAGCTATGTTCACTAAAATTAGAAAACAAGACAATAGCATTGTATTAATACCAAGCTCATCAATTATAGGCAATAAAATTTATTTGCTAATACAAAAACTAACTGGTCAATAAAATTTAAAAATTAAAATGTTTAACATATTTTTATATTTAACAAATTTATTTTTTATAAATTGCTATAAGAATCTATATAAAAACAGGTTACTCTTCTCTAAAATTTGATACTTCGCTCTCTTCAACTATAGCTGGGCATATTAGCTTCGTACCAATGCTTTCTATTATTGAGAGCAAACTAATTAAAATACCATCAGATCCTTCATTCTTTAATGTTGATTTTGTTTCGCTGGCAATTTTAACAGCGTTTAATATTCTTCTTCCGCTGTTAGACGCAATTCCACCTAATAGATCGCTTAAAACAATCTTTAATGTTTGTGAATTTTTGTTGATCTGTTCCTTATTAGATGAAACTAAATAACTGTATACCAAGTTAGGCAATGAAATTATTAACCCATATGATATTGAATCTAATTGCTCTCCTTCTCTCTTTGATATTCTTAATATTGTCATTGATATATCTTCTGCCTCTTTCCTTATCTTTTCTAAATCATTGTTTGCATTTCCTTCATTCATAGCTATATCAACCATATCTTGAAGTCTAGAATTCAATTCCTTAATGAATTTGTTTGAATCCTCTTCTTGAGGGCTTAGCAAATCTACTTCTAATGAATCAATTCCTTCTGTAACGTTTTCCACCTTATCGTTTTCATTTAAACCCTTAACCAATTGGGAGAATGTCGCTTCATCCAACCCCTTAACATTTATTATTAGTTTTTTGTACCCATGAATATAGGCACAATCAGATATGATTTTTGGGCCAGCTATTTTTGCAATCCCATTGTATTTTATTGATACTGTTTCCGCTTTAATAACAGCTTTATTATCAGATGGTATAAGTTTTAAATGATCCCCCTCTTCTAATATCATTAATTCGTCTCCTACCTTTAAACCAAGCTTTTTAGCCCATTGCTTTGGCAAAGTAACTATTAAGCTAGAACCCCCCAATCTTTGTATTCTCCTAGTTGAATTCAGGCTCATACCTGTTCCCCCAAATATATACAGTATAGATCCCCCTTTATATCTTTAACGCCGTTAAATTAAATGAAAAATATTTCTAACAAAAATAGCATTTATCAATTTTAGTATACTATTACGTATAATTTTATGAGTTATATCGCTTAATATTTAATCCCTAAACACTATTTAATAAAACGAGGCGGTTCAATTGAATACATTGGAAATAAGATGGCACGGCAGAGGTGGCCAAGGGGCAGTTACTGCTGGAGAAGTATTAGCATCTGCTGCAATAATAGAAGGAAAATATGCATTAGCATTTCCTGAATTTGGAGCTGAAAGGAGAGGTGCTCCTGTTAGAGCATATACAAGAGTTACAAATAATCCAAATATACCCAGAACACCAATAGAAAAACCTGATGTAGTTGTTATTCTCGATAAAAGTTTATTAAAGCATGAATATATTGAAGGTTTAAAGCCTGGAGGTTATTTTATTGCAAATACTCCTCTAAAACCTGATGAATTAATAAAAAAGCTTAACTTACCAAACAGTTTTAATGTTTCAACAGTAGATGCAACAAGTATTGCATTAAAATGGCTTAAAGCTAATATAGTAAATACTGCTATTTTAGGAGCAGTTATAAGAACTACAAATTTATTGAAAATTGAAACAATAATTAACGTTATTAAAAGCAGGTTCCCAGGAAAAATAGGGGAAGCTAACGCTATGGCAGTACAAGAAGCATTTGAAAATACAATAGTTATGAAGTTACAGGAGGCGATTTAAATGGAAAAATTGGTTTCCTTTAAAGATATGGCTCCAGGAGGCATTGTTGTAAATCCTGGAAATAGCCTAGAGTACAAAACTGGAGATTGGAAGGTATTAATACCAGTTATAAATCAAGAAACATGCACAAGATGTAGAATATGCTGGTATGTTTGTCCAGATAATGCTATCTTGGAATTAGACAAAGAATATACTACAAAGAAGAATAGAAAATACAAGGTAAGTTATGATGTTAGCTCAGATTTTTGTAAGGGTTGCGGTATGTGTGCCCAAGAGTGCCCAGTTAAAGCAATAGAAATGGTTCCTGTGGAGGTGGCATAAATGGCGCTGGAAACCGTTAAGAAAGCGATACCTTTAAGCACTAACCATGCTATTGCAAACGCGGTTAAGGATTTAGATGTAGATGTAATATCAGCCTATCCTATTACTCCTCAAACAACAGTTGTGGAAAAAATATCTGAGTTTATAGCAAAAGGTGAGCTAGATGCTGAATATATACATGTTGAAAGTGAGCATAGTGCATTAAGCGCTGCAATTTCTGCTTCTCTAACAGGTGCAAGGGCTTTTACAGCAACAGCAAGTCAAGGATTTGCTTTAATGCATGAAATGCTTCATATAGCCTCAGGATTAAGAGCTCCGTTAGTTATGAGCGTTGCGATGAGATCTTTAAGTGCACCTATAAGCATTTGGAATGATCAAAGCGATTTATTTAATGCAAGAGATTCAGGTTGGATAATATTATTTGCTCATACTGCGCAAGAGGCTTATGATACCATAATACAAGCATATAAAATAGCTGAAGATCAAAATGTTTTATTACCAGTTATGGTTGGATACGATGGCTATGTAATGAGCCATACTATTGAGCCAGTTATAACGGAAAGCAGAGAAAAAGTTATCAAATTTGCTCCAAAGAAGCAATATCCATATAAATTAGACCCTGATAAGCCGGTAAGCATAGGAGCAATAACACCTCCTGAATATTATTATGAATTTAAATACCAACAAGTTAATGCCGTAAACAACTCATTGCCAACTATTGAAAAGGTGGATGAAGAATTTGGTAAGACTTTTGGGAGGAGCTATGGCTTAATGGAATGCTATATGTGTGAGGATGCAGAAGCATTAATTATGACAAATGCTAGTTACGCATCAACTCTTAAAGCATTTTTACCTGATATAAGAAAAGAAGGTATAAAGGTCGGGTTATTAAGGGTAAGGCTATACAGACCTTTCCCATTACAGAAGTTTATTGAATATACAAGTGATAAGAAGACCGTATTGGTTATTGATAGAGCAATTAGCTATGGCGCTCCCTTCCAAGGTCCTTTAGCTAATGAAATTTCAGGAGCAATAGTTAGAGAAGGGCTTAAACTTAATTTAATAAGTGTAGTAGCAGGAATAGGGCAAAGAACAGTTGAATATGAGGACTTTTTGGCATTAGCTAGATTAGCTTATGAAGGTAAGAAGCATAAAGAAACTATATTTTATGGGGTGAGAGAATGAGCGAAACAAAGAAAGTATTAAGGATAAAGAGTTTATATGACTTGCCTAGAGAAGAGCTATTCATAAGTGGACATGGACTATGCCCAGGTTGTACAGCAGGTACAATAATGAGAATGCTAACAAAAGTAACTGGCAAAGACACTATAGTTGTTAATGCTACTGGCTGTGTTGAGGTTTCAACGACTAGATACCCATATTCGAATTGGTTAATACCATGGCTTCATTCAGCATTTGAAAATTCAGGAGCATCGGCTAGTGGCATTGTTGCTGCTATAAAGGCGATGAAGAGAAAAGGGATTATGGATAAAGATAAAGATGTTAAAGTAGTTGTTGTAGCTGGAGATGGAGGTACGGTTGATATAGGCTTACAAAGCCTCAGCGGTATGTTAGAAAGAAAAGATCCAGTTATGTATGTATTATATGACAATGAGGCATATATGAACACTGGTATACAAAGAAGCGGTTCAACTCCTCATGGTGCTTGGACAACAACTACGCCCGCTGGGAAGGTTTGGAGAGGAGAATGGAGAGATAAAAAAGACATAGCAGGGATAGCAGCGGCCCATCATATACCATACGTTGCAACTGCAAATCCCGCATACCCAATGGATATGATAAATAAGTTTGCGAGAGGTTTAGAGGTTTTAAACGAAGGCCCATCGTTTATACAAGTATTAATGGCATGCACAACTGGTTGGCGTTTTGACCCTGCTTTGGGTATAACTATATCGAGATTAGCGACAGAAACAGGTATATTTCCTATATATGAAATAGATCATGGAAACTTTAGAGTAACTTTTCCAATAATGAAAAGAAAACCAGTTAAAGAATACTTAAAGTTACAAGGAAGATTTGCCCACTTAACGGATGAAGAAATTAATGAAATACAAAAAATGGTTGATCAAAAAGTAGAGACAATAAATAAAATGGCAGGTAAAACAGTCATAGGGCCTGTAGGCTAATAAATAATAAAAGAATAACATTTCCCTTTTAATCAGTTAAATCTCTTCTTCATTTTCTTCTGACCCACTTTTTCTACACAAATTTTTAAGCACTAATTTTGTTATAGAATCGTATTGTAATGATTTTGCGCTAGTATCGACCTCTATTATAACTGGTAAATCTATATCATCGTATCCCATTATCCTTTCCTTAACAACTCCTATTTCAGGTTCAGAAGTAATTGTTGGCATAAAAGCTACATAGCCATTGTTATTAACACCTTCAACCGCTCCTCCAACCAATACAACTGGTAAATCGGTTTCTTTACTTCTAACAGCTAAAAAGTTATTAATGCTTTCAATATCTAACGTCAATATAGAGGTCTCACTTTCACTTTTCATTTTAAAAAACCTTGACTCATAAGGTAACATTGTACCAACTATAACATTTGCACCCATATAACTTAAGGCTTTAAATATTTCAGGATATCCTAAGTCTTCATCTATAAAAACTCCAACATTTGCATTTTTCTTCTTGATATTGAAGATTTCTACACTTTTACCTGGTGTTAAACCGTTTTCATCCTCAGCTTTTGTTATAGCAATTTTTCTATATTTTCCTGCAAGCTCTCCTTGAGGATTGCTAGCAAATACAGTCAAATAAAGTCTGGGACCAGCTCTCTCTACTATTGGCCCGGCTATTACATAAATTCCAAATTCGTGCGACCATTTAGATACCGACATAAATGTTTGGTTTTGCTGTATTTCTGATTCGTTAAGCCTTTCAGCATAATTTTTTAGCATATTCTTCACTTTTTGATTTGGATAATAACCTACTATAGGTCCAGTTAATGGATATGCAGGTAAATAAATTAAATCAATATCATCATGATCTATCATAACTCTATTTATTATTTCTTCAAGCCTCTTCATATTTGTCCTTCTTGCTCCAAGCTTTATCCTTGTATGAAGTATGGCCATCTTTAGCACATTATTTCACCCTTATTAGTATTACCGCCTTCTTAAAATAGATTTGGCATCCTACATTAAAAATATTGCAGGGGGAAATATTTAAATAACTCTAAAACATAAAAAACTTTTAATCTATTAATTTATTATTTTTATCAACAAAAAAACAAGATAATAAAAAACAAGGAAAACAAATTAAATTTTTAAATTAATATTATTAACAGTTATTCGTTTATTTCTTTTCAGCAGCACCTTCTGACTTCTTTTCTTTCTTGCCCTTTGCCATTCTAATTCACCTGGGCCTTTCGGCCTGATTTTAATAGTCTAAAATTGTATTCTTAAGACTTTATAGCACTAGATAGGTAGAGAGCTCAGGTAATATCATTGAGAACTATAAACTCCTGTACTACGTAAAAGAGGAATTTTAGAGAGAATTTTCATGATGTATTACAATTTTTATTTATAATGTACCAAGGCATTTCTATTTCAGATCTTTCTAAATATTTTAAATAATATTCTTTACTATAATTACCTTCATAAAATTCAACTGGTATTGGATTTCCATCGCTATTTATTATATAGCTTATAGAATCACCTAACCCATATAAAATCCTACTTGCCCTGACCTGTTGTGTGTTCCCAATTTTATTTATGCTCTTGCTTATAACAAGTAGATCCTCTTTAACATCACCATTAATCAATTCTTTTTTTACATTATCATATGATTCCTTTGCTTTAATTAACAAATTATAAAATTCTTCTTTATTTGATGCTTTTTTTAAAACATTTAATGCATTTGTTTCTGCATACTTTATAATATCGGGCACATTTTTCCTTACAGCATTTATTCCTTTTATTTTTAATGTACCATCATCTCTTAAACCATAATATCTGCCAGCTGAGCCCAAACATCTTTCAGTATATGGGAAAACAAGCCAAAGAAATTTATCTTCGACCCTTAGCTTTATGTTAACTTCTTTACTTATAGTTTCAGAAAGTTCCTCAATGTCAATCTTAGGATTTTCTGGGATTAAAAATAGGCTATCTATGATATAATTTATTACTTTATATCCATTTTTATTAGAAATCTCGTATGATTTTTTCATTATTTCTCTAGCTATATATGTAACACTTTCATATGCCGAAACGCTCCCAAATAAACTATTCCTATAGCCTAGATATCCAAAGCCGGTTACCAATATCCATTTTATTGCATCAAACCTTTCTTTAAAAATTAAGTCTTTTTTATAGGGTCTTATCTTTTCTCTCCTATCTATAAGCCTTTTAAGTACGCTCGGAACTAAGCCTTCTTTATCAAAGCAAACCTTATGACCTATAGCATTAGTTTCATATTTGATACAATTATTTTTGTTAACTGTTTCTGCAGATAAATTGTTTAAAACTATTATGTTAGGATAAAGGCTTGAGAAATCTAGTTGATAAACGTTAAAATAAACTCCGGGTTTCGGTATAAATGTTGCTCCTGCTCTATCGGCATCCTTCATATCACCAAGTTTCCTCCAAGGTTCTACCCTTTTAACCTTCTTTATTTCGTAATGCCTTTTAATTGCTTCTAATGCTTCAGCAGAAGTTAAAATTTTTCCAATAGATGAATTGCTTGCCTGCCTTAATGTAAGGCCTGAAATCCTTGACCACTCTATTAGACCGTAAATCCCCACAAGGGGTTTCTGTATTAAAATAAAACCTTGACTTTTTATTTCATTTAAAGAATTTACATCTGCCATGACTATACTTATTTCATTTTCTTTTATTATATCGTAGAGCTCTTCTATGTTCTTAATAACAAAATCATCTTTATTATTTATGCTCACTTTATAATATTTTATGTCATACCAAGATGCTTCCTTCCCATATTTATTCAAAGAAGTCACATATGCATATCTTATTTCAGGTAATTTATATAAAGGATCATCACTGTCTCTCATCTCAAGGGTATTCATGTCATATAAATAGCCTGGATGCAAACTTTTTTCTCTAAGAATAAGGTTTATTTCGTCTGGAAAATTATTAACATGCACTCCTAAACCGTTTTCTTCTATTTTTTTAATAAACTTACTGCTGCCCAAATACTTTATTTTTATTATTGGTCTTTTGAAGTCGTAATATGGAGGCAAAAACCATTCTTCTTCCATTATTTCATAAATAAAACTAAGCTTGTTTAATACATTATATAATTCTATACTAGTTGGCTCTATATAAGCTATTCTATGAGCCTTAACATTTATTTCTTCTATTTTATTGCTTAAGAAATATAAAGTTAAAACTCCTTTATCATATCTTGCATCTAAAAATAGTCCTTCCACTATTTACACCTTTTAGCTAAATAAACTATTAAACCCAAGATTATAGGTTCTAAAGGATCATAAAGTCCTTCGAATTGATAATAACTTATTAAACTATAGGCCTCTTTAATTATTTCTTTTACTTTATCCTTATCTTCATAATCCATATAATTAGCTATCTTTAATAACTTGTTTATTTCCTCTTCTACAGCCATTCTTGTAGAAGGTGTTGTCCTACCCATAATCTTTCATCTCCAAGTTCCTTATAAGAGATATAGGAAGCCTTGGGTACAGACTTAGCATAATGCTTTATTAAAACTGCTTCAACCCCATTTCTATAAGGGATTACTCTAACTATTGAATGCAATATGTGATGATGGAATTTGCCCCCCTCAGGCAAGAACCTTCCTAAAGAAGTTTCTCTATTAAATATAATTGTTATTATGCCTTTTGATGAGTTCTCTTTTATTGCACCCGTTATAGGTGTTAAAAGTTTGTAATTTAATGGGCTAGTCGGCGAGAAAAGATAAGGATCTATTATAACTAAGCTATCTAATCCTTCTACTCCCTTTATTAGATCTGGTATATCATACCTCCTAAAGGCCCTTGATATGTATATGTTATCAAAATTCCCCCTAAGTATTTTTACCATCTTCCTTATAAAATAAGGGTCCAAATTTCCATAATCTTGTATATAAATAACGCCTACCATTCCATATCTAGATAAGGAAGCTATTGTTACATGAGAAATAGATAAAACTATGTTCCAATTGCCATAAATCTCTATTATTTCACCTTTATTAAATGGTCTTAAAAGGGAATCTAAAGACTCTATTCCAGTTAAGTTATCCATATCTAAGCCCAGATTAAATTATTTAATAGAATTAATCAGAATTTCACTATAATTTATAATATGAGGGAGAGGTAAATGAAAGTATTGTTAAAAACCTGGCTTCCTTATTTTTAAAACATCTTTATTAACCAAAGTCATTGGTACATCGCCATTATAAAACATTTCTAAATTCTTATAAACCAAATCAGCCATCTTTGCCCTAGTCTCATGAGTTGCACTTCCTATATGAGGTAACAATACTATATTGTCTAAGTTAACTATAGGATTTTTAGGATCTAAGGGCTCTGAAGGATAAACATCTAATCCTGCCCCCGCAATCCACCCCTCTTTTAATGCTTTATATAAGGCATTTAAATCAACAACTTTTCCTCTAGCAGTGTTTATTAAAAAGGCAGTTTTTTTCATAAGCCTTAAAAGCTTTTCATCAACTAAATTATATGTCTCATTAGTCAGAGGAACGTGCAAAGATATTATATCACTTTCTTTAAAAAGTGTAACCAAATCCACATATCTTGCTCCAAGATCTTCCATTTCTTTATGCCTATTCCTACTATTGTAAAGAATTCTCATATCAAAACCCTTTGCTCTCTTAGCTACTGCATAACCGATTCTTCCGCCGCCTACTATTCCCAAAGTTTTACCATAGACGTCGTAACCAAGCATTAATGTAGGATGCCATGCGGAACCTAATAAAAACCATTTACCACTCCTAACAAATTTATCAGCCTCCACAATTCTCCTTGATACAGATAAAATTAATCCCCATGCTATATCTGCTGTTGCATCTGTTAATACATCTGGTGTATTTGTTACATAAACTCCATGCTTTGTCGCGCATTCTAAATCTACATTATCAAACCCAACAGCGTATTGTGCTATAATTTTAAGTTGAGGAGATAAAGATTCTATTATATCGCATGTTATTTTATCCTCTAAAGTAGTTACCAAGGCATCAAAACCCTTAGCGTTATTTATTATTTCCTCTTTACTTGGGGGTACAAATTTTGGCCAAATAGAAACAGTAAATAATTGCTTCATCTTTTCAGTCGCTGGGAAGGGGATTTCTCTAGTAATAAATAACTTAGGCATTTTTCTCGCCCAAAAAACAAGAGAGTTAAGAATTTATAAGATTTTTATAATTCTTTTATTGGTAGGTAAGAGTTGAGTAAAAACATTAAGAAAGCTGTTGTAATAATGATCATAATAATGGCTTTGATATCATTTAACATATCTAAGAGTTTTACATATGTAGAAAATAATATATATGTTGATAATGCTGGAGATTTGATATCTGTTAGCATAGTTAATATTACTTCTCCACCCGAGGTAATAGTCATACCAGCTTATCAACCATCTGCATATATAGCATATTATGTTAATAATTATCAAACTATGCCAGTAGACTTCAATGGAACGGATTTAATAGTTTTAGCAAACGAAACAGGATTATTAAATGTAACTTACCTTTCTTTAGCTTCTACTAGCAAACAAGGAATAATTTGGACATTAAACATAAGTGAGAATTATTATACAAAAATATTTTTACCGCAAAACTCTATACCAATAAATATTAATCCAACACCTATATCAGTTTATTATTCATCTAATTCGCCCGTAATATTAATGCCTCCCGGAAAAATATTTATTCAATATAGCCTGTCTACCCAGCAATTGGTTCCACATAAAACAAACAATTATATATATACCATAGGTATAATTATTTCTATTATTATAATTATTATTATAATTTTAACATTAATGAAAAATAAAAGAAAAAAAGAAAAAGTTGAAATACAGGAACTTGATGAAAGAGATAAACAAATTTTAAATGCAATCAAAAAATTAGGGGGAATTGCTACAGCTAATCAAATTATGAATGAAACTAATATACCAAAGACACCTCTATACAGGAGACTTTCAAAGCTTGTTCAAATGGGATATATAGAAGAAGTTGTATATGGAAAAACAAAAAGCTACAAATTAAAGAATCAATAAAGATATTCAAGTTTTCTGGCTAAGTTATCTAAAAATCTTAGCCTTTTAGGTGTTGGTGGATGAGTGGCGATTATTTCTTCTCTTGGATCTGTTTCTTTGCTCTTTAATTCCTCTACAACATCGTCTATATCATCTATATGAATTCTTGTATGAGGCGAGTCAATACTAAAGAAAAATCCCCCCTGTATTTCAACTAGAGGAGCTATTATAAAAAGCATTTGAGCAGTTGAATTATTTTTGGCTTGCCTTCTGAGCCTAGCACTTGAATCATACATCACTTCAAGTCTAGCTAATGCCCTTTGAAGCTTTTTTGGATCCCTTGTTACTATTGCGCTATTTGCATCTGCATAATATTCTCTTAACCTATTAAAGTGAGCAACTAAAAATCTAAACAAAACACCGGCAGCAATCAAGACTATACCAACGATTAATAGCAATACGTTACCACTAACTTGGTTTCTTTCTCCACTGCTTCCTCCACCTAATATACCGTTCCATATTAATATTTGCCCTAGATAATATACAGCTAAAGGTATTAGGCTCAACGCTAGTATAAAAGTTACATCTCTATGTCTTAAATGCCCTACCTCATGACCTAATACTGCCTCTAATTCATCTTGAGGCATGATATTAATTATTCCTCTGGTGACTGCAACAAAGTTACCTGTTAATGGGCTTCCATATGAAAACGCATTTGGTATATTTACTTCTGCTATTCTCAATTTAGGAACTTTTATATTACTCTTTTTAGCAACATTTTCTAAGCTTTTCTGTATATCTATTTCTTCTTGTGTTTTTGGTGGATGAGCTTTATACATTAAGTTAATTAAATATGGTGAGAAAAGCCATTGAAATATTATTATTAAGGCAGTTAAAATCACTGCTCCCATAACTATTGAATCTGCAATAAGAGGCAATCCAAAAGCATAGCTAAGTATCTCAGCGGTCCCAATAAAAACTCCCAATCCAGCTAATATAATTGATATAGCTGAAATAATCATTGAAGCTCTCAAGCTGGAAAGGCTTTCTGGTTCTTTACTTACTATTTTTGGAGCAGATAATGTTAATATAGCAACTATTACTCCACCTACAAGCGATCCTATTACCATTACCCACCAGTAGACTAGCATGAATCCAAGTATTCCTCCTATTATCATTTTCCCTACCTAACCTATATCTAATTTGTAGGGGAGTTAAACCTTTTTATTAAACAAATATAATAGAAACAAAGAAGTGAGAAAATGATAATAGAAAAGGAAAAAGAAGATGATATTTGCAAAAAAATTAAACCCATAATTATTGTATCGGGTCCTCCAGGATCAGGAAAGTCTACCTATGCAAAAAGGCTTGCAAAGGATCTAAATCTTAAATATTATACTAGCGGCCAAGCCTTCAGAGAATTAGCTAAAGAATTAAACATTGATTTAATAGAATTAAATAAAATCGCTCAAAATAATCCTGAAATAGACCTAAAAATAGATAAAAAAACATTAGAAGAAGCAAAAAATGGCTGTATAGTTATAGATTCTCATTTAGCAGCATGGATATTAAAGGATTTATCAACCATATCTATATATGTTAAGGCAGATCTAAAAAGTAGGATTAAAAGATTACAGCTCAGAGATAATAAAGACATAAACTATTCCATAGAAGAGGCTGTATACAGAGAATATACTCATTATAGGAGATTCAAAGAATATTATGGAATAGATATAAGAGATCTTTCTATATTTGACCTAATAATAGATACAACAAATCTTAGTATTGATGACGCCTATGATATTATTTTAGAAACCGTTAAGAAAATGTTAAAACTTTAAAAAACATTAATGTTTTTGTATTAGCCTACTCTTTACCAAGGCAAATTTCTATACTGCTTACTCTCCTAGTTCTTTGTTGGTTTGTTTGTGGATCATTGACAGTTATTTCATGGCTACCTACATCAATGTTTTTGACCTTGACATTTTTAGCGAATCTGCTTCTAACAATTTCAACTGTATCAACAGCTTTTGTTATGTTTCTTCCTCTTGCCTTTACTACGACAGCGCTAACATTTTGCTCCATTAGTGTTGTCAAAACGGCTAACACGTAGTTCATAACAGGCTTTTTACCAACTCTAACCTCAGGTGAACCTTCGCATACCATATTTTATCCCCAAACTTTTCTTGTGCTGTTTATTCTTAGAAACTATTAGTGATATAAAAGCTTTTTGCTCTAATTTGCAGGAAACAACTTGCATTGAAAAACTAAATGTTTACAATAATATAAAAAATATAATTTAAAGTGTAGCATAATAGCGTATAAAAAGCTCGACTTAATATATTAATATAGAGAGTTCTTCTTTGTTTAGACTTTAAAACTTATTCATTTCCTAAAAAAGGTGGACAGCAATAGGTGAAAATTAATGGAAAGAAAATCAAGATATTTGATAACTATACTTGCTATAGGGCTAATATTAACAAATGCTCTATGGGTTGTTTCATATTATCAAATTAATAATTCTTTAAACAAATATAAAGAAAATCTAAATCAATCTTTAGCAACACTTAATAATGCGTCTAAAGTAATAAATTATTATCAAACGGAGTTGAACGCAACAAAAAAACTGTTGAACGTTACCACGACTTTATTATCTTTGTATAATAAAACCCTTATTATAGAAATAGCTAAAGACAAGCTTTCTCTCTTAAATAATAGTCTAACAGAGTATAAAATAGCTAAATATTCATTTAGCAGCGCTATTAACTTAACCTTAGGGGCAATACAAAATCAAACCGGTAAGTATAACCTAACTTTAGCAAAAACTTACATAAACATAACATATCTAGCCTTAAATCAGATTTTATTTAATGGCAACCTAATGAATTTGCCAAGTAATTTTACTTCCAATATTACACATGCAATAAGCCTAGTTAACTCTGTTAGCAATATTATCAATAATTTATCTAACGGCGGAAAACCTACAGTAGGCGATGTAACAACATTAAATAATGCATTGATCTTATATAATTATTACCTGTTAAGCTCCGAGTATGTGATGATAAAAAATATTTATAAATAAAAATTATAATTTATTCAGAATATTTTTCAAATATTGAATAACATAATAAAGTCTCTTCAACATTGTTTACAATTCTTGCTATATTTATTATAGTTGACAGCAAATATCCAAAAATTCCTGATGTGTTTTCAATTATTTCCTTTAAATCTTCCTCTAGACCTAAAATAGTTCTGAGCTTCCAATAAGCCTCTTCCTCTTTCTTTATGCTTGGCGGATTAATACTTGATGTAGAAGTTACTATAGAAACTTCTAGAAGCTGTAATAAGAACTTGATCCTTTCCTTTTCATCTTGGTCTAGGTAATCTGAAAGGTTAATCAAATCAAGAGCAAGCCTATATAATGAATCGTTTGCTAATATTAATAAACCAACTGCAGCTGACAATAACCTATTGACATGTTCATCATTTAAACCTTGTCCATGACCTTTACTTGCTATCCTTAACAATTTATAACTATAGGATTTCATTTCCTCGTAATTTGATTCGATTTCTCCACCAATTAATTTTGCACCATCCAGGTGCATTGTTAGCTTTGATAATAGAGAGCTTAAGCTTCTCCCGTAAATTAATAAGGTATCTACAACATTAACTGGTCTATCCTTAAAATTGATAGCAAATTCATATTCGCTAAGCAAACCTGACTCAGTAAAAGGAAGCTTTTCCGCAACTTGGCTTACTTTTTCTAATACATCATTTCTAAATGGCCTATTAGAATATAAGACTATTGAATCTAAGCCAGAAATATAAGAACATAAGACTATTCTACCAGCATGCTTGCACACATTATTATGCTGGGTAGAAAAAGATGCTTTTAAAATTGAGCCATCCTCATTAGGTGAAATAATTAACCTATCACCATCCTCATAGACTGAAACTAGACTTCCAACACTAATTCTGTGTTTCCTAGCCCATGATCTAGGAATTGTAATTATCATGGAAGAAGTACCTAATTTTTGAACTTTTCTCATAACTAGTTTATCGCTATCTTCCATATCTTCTATTTCAGTCAAAACGCTCACCATATTAATATAGAAAGCAACAGTTTAAATATGTATACGGTTAATAAATAGCTGGAGTTATTCCGTATATATCTGTATATGCTAAAATAGAGTAATAAAAGTGGAAAAGTTTATTAACCCAAAAAATAAACATTATCTTGCCTGTGAATGCATTTGAGTGCGGCAGGCATTGAATTTGTGGACCTACAATATACTGATTTGACAGGTTTTTTAAGATCAGTAACGGTTCCCTACAAGTCATATAAAGAAAAGCTTCCGAATTTTGTCGGAGCATTTGATGGGAGCAGTGTAGAAGGTTTCGAGCCTATAAACAAAAGCGATATGTTTCTTAAAGCTGATGAAAAGACTTTTTCCGTACTTCCATGGAATGACAAAAAAGCAAGAGTTTTAACAGAAATATACAATTCTTATAGTAAAAGATACCAAAAAGATCCAAGATATATAGCCAGTTTAGCAACAAATTATATAAAAGAACAAGGCTTCTCTCCATTAGTTGGAACTGAAGTTGAGTTCTTCCTTTTTAATTCAGTAAAAATAAACGTAGAAAACCCAATAAAAGGTATTGGCTATAACTTGAATTCAATAGAACAACCATGGGACAACGATAGTCTATCTCTAAGGACTAAAAAGGCTTATCATTTTTCACAGCCAAACGATAAACTTGCCGAAGTAAGAGAAAAAATAATAAATTCATTTAACAAAATGGGCTACGATTTTGAGGCATCCCATCATGAAGTTGCTGTTTCACAAAACGAGATAAGCGTTAAAGCTGGAGATCCTTTATTTGTAGCTGATGAAGTGATAACATTTAAATATGTTGCAAGAAATATATCATTAGAAAATGGATTAATACCTGTATTTATGCCAAAACCATTATTTGGAGATAATGGAAGCGGTCTTCATTTTCATTTAAGCCTTTGGGATTTAGATATGAAAGAAAACTTGTTTTTTGATCAATCGTCAAATGATTTATCTCAACTAGCTAGATACTTTATTGGAGGAATTCTATATCATGGAAAAAGCCTAGCAGCAATTGTTGCACCCACTACAAATAGCTACCATAGGCTTGTTCCAGGATATGAAGCTCCTGTTTATTTAGTATGGGGTCATAGCAATAGAAGCGCTGCTATAAGAATTCCAGCTACTGGAGGAAGAAGCAAATTGACGAGGATTGAATTTAGAAGTCCTGACCCTACATGCAACCCATATCTTGCATTATCAGCCACATTGCTAGCAGGTATTGATGGTATCAAAAAGAAAATTGACCCTGGAGATCCGTATGAAATGGATGTGTATGAAATACCTAAAGAAAAGCTTTCAGAAAATGTAAGCGTATTGCCAAAGAGTTTAGATGAGGCTTTAGATGAATTAGAAAGCGATAATGAATATCTCCAACCGGTATTTAGCAAAGAATTAATTAATAGCTATATAGAAATCAAAAGAAAAGAAAGCGATACAATAAGGATGATGCCAAACCCATATGAAATATATATGTATATAAATCTTTAAATAAATTTTTTATAATATTTGTTTATGCTGGTTCCATGTGTATTATTTGTGTCGGACAACTCTGAACAGCTGCTTCCACGCAATCCTTTAAATCATCTGGAACAAATCCTTCATTTATCTTGTTCGGATCTTTTCTCCATTTGGCAATTATATTAGCTTTTCCATCTACATCTGACATTTCAAAGACGTCTCCACAAAGGCTTACACAAACCATATCAGCTATGCAATTATCCCTAGGTTCTTCCCAAACTCTCAAAGTCATATCAAATCACCTGCAGCATTTGTTATTTGTTTTTGTATTAGTATAAAAAGTTTTTAGTATCTTTTATAATGAATTATAAAACTCTTATAAAAATATACTTAATAACAAATTTAATCTACGCTTTTTACTATATAATAAAGGTGTGAAGAGTTGAGTTATTCATCAGAAGAAGAAATTTTAGGATATCAATTCATAGAATATGGTCAACTCGGTAAACCAAAGTATTTAATCTTGGGTTTGCCAGATGCTGGCATAGTTGGTCCAATAGCTGCGAGCCATATAGTTAGATCATTAAAGCTTCCAGATGTCTTAGGAATAGAAAGCTACGGTTATATACCACCAGCTGCTATAATCCAAGGCTCTTCTATAAAATATCCGATGAGAATATATTCTAATGGAGAAGTATCAGTTTTAATTACTGATGTTCCACCTGTTCCTTCAGGTATTGTACCACTAGCATCAGCCATTGTTGAGTTTTCTAGAAAGAGAGGAATAGATCATATAATAAGCATAAGCGGTATAGGAAATCCATCAAGAGCTGAGATCGATAAACCAAATGTCTATTATTTAACAACAACTCAAGAATCTCAAAAATTAATAGAGCCTTTTTTAAATGACTTGAAACCTTTTCCAGATGGCATAATAGTTGGGCCATATGCTATTATATTAAAAGAGTCTGTAAGAAGGAAAGTCAACAATCTTTTATTATTATCAGATGCATTTACAGAGATACCTGATCCTGAGGCAGCAGCAGAGATAGTTAAAATAATATCATATTTAATAAATGTAAAGATAGATGTTTCACAATTATTGCAAGAAGCCGAAACATTAAGGCTTAGGTTACAAGGGTTAGCCAAAGAGACAAACGATGTATTGGCAAAAGTAGGAAAGGGATATGAATACAGAACACCCCTAATATATAGCTGAAAGGGGTGTCATAATTGTCATACGACTATTTCGAAAACATAAGGAAGAAAATGCTAAAAATGCTAAAAGATATGATGAAAGAAACTGATGAAATTGATGCTTGGTTCGAAGGTTTGCTAAATGACTTAGAGGCTTCTTTAAATCCTAGCCAACTCTTTAACGAGAGATTTAATGAAGCATCAAAAGGTTATTTAACGCCAATAATAAGTATGCATGATTTTAATAATGAGCTTCTAATAACAATTGATCTCCCAGGAAGCGACCCTAATACAATAGACATAGAACTTTTGCCTGATAAAATAACAATTGATGCTCAAATAAAGGAAGAAGTAGCTAAAAATGCCTTTGGTCAAGCATATTGGGCAAAAAAGATTAACAAATACAAAGGAGTTTATCCTTTACCCTATTTAATAGATCCGAAGTCTGCAAAGGTCACTAAAAAGAATGGAATGATAATAATAAAAGTAAAAAAGTCAAGTCAATAAAACTCATTTGTTATCTAGGGATTCGTTTAGAATTTCTGCGATATCCTTAACGTTGAATCCAAACTTACCTGATTCTCCTCTGAACATTGTGTTACAGAAAGGACAAGCAACAGCAACAACCTTGTTATCGGAATCTCCTAATGTTTTTGAAGCTTCTTCTGCTCTCATTGTTGATATTCTTTGCCCTCTCTTAATTTCATAAAATAGTTGTCCTCCTCCACCTCCGCAACAAAAACTGTTCTCCCTATTTCTAGGCATTTCTTTAATTCTTAGTCCATTAACTTTATTAATAACCTCTCTTGGTTCATTATAAATTCCATTCCATCTACCTAAGTAACAAGGATCATGATATGTTAATACATATCTTAACTCTTTGTTTGGTTTTATTTTTCCTTCCATGACTAACTTTGACAGAACTACGCTATGATGTTCAACTTCTAGTTTTTCTAATAAATCTACGTAGCCTTTTGTTGATTCGTCCTTAAGTAAATAGCTCTTGTATTTCTTATAATTGTTCTTAAAGTTGTTAAACCCGTGAGGACAATTGAGCAAGAGTTTTTTAAATTTATATTTATTTAACATCTCTAAATTCATTTTTATATACTCTACATATAAAGCTTCATCTCCAATACTTCTTGCAGGTTCTCCACAACAGCCTTGCTCAACAGGTATAGCAACTTTATATCCTGCGTCTTTCAATATCTTTATAACTGACTCTGCAACAGGCCTTATCCTAGGATCAAAGCTTGTAACACAACCAACCCAATATAAATAATCATATTCCTCGCCTTCCTTTGCAATTATTTCATCTCCAAACTTTTGTGCCAATTCATTAAACCATTGTTCCTTATCTACTGGATTCATACCCATAGGATTACCATTTTGTTGTAATCTATATAATGCATTTAGTGCATCTTCAGGTATATCTTGGGAGCTTGTACTTATCATTCCTCTTCTCAAATCTATTATAGTATCTAAATGATGTATAGTAACAGGGCACTCATAAACGCATGCTCCACAAGTAACGCAACTCCATATTGCCTCAGGATTTACTTGAATTACTTTATTCCCTATTACATTTTCATCCCACATACCCTTATGAATCATATTATTCATATTAATAACCACATCTCTTGGCGATAATATCTTACCAGATATATTTGCTGGGCATGCATTTGTACATCTCATACAGCTAGTGCATGCATCATAATCGATCCTTTGTTTCCAAGAAGTATCTGATAACTTAACTATTCCTATAGGCTTTCCTTTTTCTATCTTTTCATCTATATCAACAACAGGTTTAATCCCATCTGGTATATTTCCTTCTCTTTGTAGAGATACGTTTACTGCAGCAGGGTATATATGCCATAGATTAGTGTATGGTATTAATGCCATAGCTAACATAGCTAAAGACATGTGAAATAGCCATAAACCTCTATAAATAACCTCTAGCTCTGATATAGGCACAGTTCTTGACCATAAAAATACAAGATATCCTATAGGATCAAACCAATAAGATTCCCATGTGTATCTATATGCAACTGCTGCAATGCCATCAACTAAAAATCCAGTTATTAAAATTACTAAAAGCATTCCTAAAACCAAGTAATAATACGGATCTTGAGGTAAATTCTTAGTTAACTTGAGGGATCTCCTTATTATTGCTATTATTATCCCAACTATTGCTATAATACCTGCTATATTTGCAAGAAGCTTATATATATAAAAAGTGTCGCCTGTTAAAAAAACTACTATATGAGCGTTAATAGCCCTAAGAGTTGTCGTAACGGCTAACCATCCAATACCATAAAATATCAACGCATGCATTGTCCCTGGAAATCTTTTCCTTAATATTTTCCATTGAAATATAACATATTTAATAAAGTTTCTTATGATATAGCTTAAAGATGGCCATTTTATTTTTTCATTTCCATAAGTCCACCTTTTATAACCGACATATGCTGAATACAAAAGAATTATGGCAACTATCGTACCTAATCCATAAACTACAGCTTCATAACTCTGTACCCAAACGAAGTTATATATGCCTATATATGTCAATCTTTACACCTTGTTCACTTTAATTTTATTTGAAATTACTATAAAAACCTAAAACATTAGAGTCTTAAAGATAAATATTAAGATAAATTTAAATATATAAGAAAATTTTTATTTAATAAATTTTTATTTAATAAAACAAT
>NZ_JAGDXI010000046.1:2939-3592 GCF_023256325.1 Caldisphaera sp. | reverse complement strand
ACCGGGACTTTGGATTAGTATTTCACCCATGGTTTTAAAGTCTTTGGGAACAGGGTTTCCGTTTCCATCCACTATTTTTACATTTACAAATGGACCTGGAAGACCCGCTGTATTAAAGTAATCTAGAAGTTTCTCCCAGGGCCAATCTAACATATTATCTTTTGGTACAGCATATGTATAACCTACGCCTTCACTCATTCCAAATGCCTCAATGAAATTAATGCCGAATTTTTTCGCTTCAAAGAATAACGATCTAGGAGGATGCTCTCCGTCTAATAGAAACTTAAAATTACTTAAAGCATCTTTATACTCTTGAGCATTAGGATGCTCGATTAACATTTTTAAAAACGTAGGAACTCCTGCTGCAAATGTTACTTTTTCTTTTTTAATAAGGTCTAGCATGACAGATGCGTCAGGTCTACCTGGTAAAACTTGTTTCATGCCAATTAATGTTGCTAAATAAGGCATCATCCAACCCAAGCCATGGAAGAAAGGAGGTATATGCATAAGAACATCATTAGATGAAACTCGTACTGGAGATGGATATGCTGTTATAACTATTCCGCTAATAATAGATTGTAATATTATTTGCCTATGGGTAAAGTGTACTGCTTTTGGCAATCCTGTTGTTCCAGATGTAAAATATACTGCTG
>NZ_JAGDXI010000046.1:0-2929 GCF_023256325.1 Caldisphaera sp. | reverse complement strand
CACTTGTTATGATCCATTGTTTTATAAATGTAATCGATGGTGCTAATTTTTCAGCTAATGGAATAAATTCGTCTCTTAATATTAGAGCGTCGTCTTTTACATAATTAATAGTATACAATATTTCTTGAGGTGCTAGTCTAAGATTAATTGTGTGTAATGCTGCTCCAGTATATGGAACTGCAAATAAAGATTCAAGAAAATAATTCGTATTCCAATCAATTATTCCTATTTTAGAATTTTTTCCTAAACCAATATTTTTCAACCCGTTAGCTAATCGCTTAATTCGTTGGTTAAATTCAACATAATTATATCTCTTAATATTTCTATATACTATTTCTTTTTCTGGTGATCTAATTAGCGTAGCCAAAAAGAGTTTATCCAAGGTAAGTTCATACTTTTGGGGTTTTCCCATTAATCTCACCTTTCGTTCATTATATTAGTGAATACACAGATATATCCAAACATTATAACTGATAAGGAAAAAAATTTATAAGGTCTATTTTCATGGAATTATTTAACTATTAGAGTTAACAATGAACATTCTAGAAGTTTTAATGGTTAAGCGTTTAGAGTATTGGAATAGAGTTGTTTATACCTATATTTGTTTGTATGTTCAGATTACGATTCATAGTTTTTAAGCAAACTTAATGCTAACGAGAGCTGCTCCTATGCAAGCTAAAATAGCTGCTATCCAATGATATTTCTTTGGCCTTTTATCTTCATCAATCCCAAAAGCCAATAAAATAAATGTTGCTACAACAGGTCTTATATTTTGTAGTGGTGCTACAACACTGGCTTCTGCAGTTAATAAAGCGATATATCTCATAATTTGCCCTGCTGCTGCAGCTGTTCCCATTATAGCCAATGGATAAGCCAATCTTTTTAATTCTATTACTTTTATAGGATTTCTTTTAAATCCAATGTAACTAAATGCAATACCAGATAAGTATGCAATCAATGTGCCCAAAACTGGTTGCCCGCCATTCTGATCTCCTAATTTAATTAGAACTACAGCAATGGCTATTGAAAGACCTGTTATTAGGCCAAAGATAATTCCTGTCAATGACAAATTATTTTTAAATCCGCCGGAAGCTATATAGACGCTTATCATGATTAAAATTACGCCTATTGCCATAATTACTGTTACTTTTTCATCTAATAAAATCCATCCCATTAAGAATCCAAACAAAGCGCTTGTACTAGACAATATGCTTCCTCCACTTGAGCTTAATCTTGATATTGAGGCATATAAGGAAGATCTTCCAATAGTAAAATTAACTATACCTGCTATTAGATAAAAAATTAAGGAATTAAATGTCATAGTTAATTTGCCTATTGGTATTAGTAAAGAAATCAGAATTATTGGTAAGCCAAAAATTAGTGAAACAAATGTTAAAGACATAGAACTATTTCCTTTAATTTTTAGTTTTGTGACTGCATCATTTATGGCAAACCCTATTCCAGATCCTAAAGCAAGTAACACCGCTAGGGGATAACTTATTAAACTCAACTTTTATTTCCAAATTATTTTTATACATTGGATTATTAAATTTTTGTTGAACCTAATTATTAAGCATAATCATCATATAACTTTTTTCATCGATATTTTGAAGTTTAAACGATACTATCATATTTTTATATTGAGAAATATCTATAATATTGCTACCCATTTTTGAAAAACTAAGTAGAATTGCTAAAGAAAATGATATCTATCTTTCAGTAGGTATAACAGAAAAAAAAGTAAAGAATCGCCAGGAACCATGTGGAATTCAAATCTAATGTTTAATAGAGAAGGAAAATTATTACTTAATCATAGAAAAATAGTACCTACATGGGCAGAAATGCTAACATGGGCAAGAGGAGACGGTTCTACTTTAAGTGTGGTAGATACTGAAATTGGAAGGATTGGTGTATTAATATGTGGTGAAAACACAAATCCATTAGCAAGGTTCTCTCTTTTAGCTCAGGGAGAAGAAATGCACATAGCTACATATCCACCTGCATGGCCATTTTCTAGGCAGGTAAAGAATCAATACGATTTATCTGAGGCGATAAAAATAAGGACTACAGCTCATTCATTTGAGGGAAAGGTATTTACTATAGCTGCCTCTGTAGCCTTAGACAAATATACAATAGATATTTTGGAAGACGGTTTTAAGGGCTCCAAAGAAATTTTGGAGAGCGTGCAGCCTCCAGTTTCTTTAGCAATTGATCCCTCAGGTAAGGTAATTGCTGGTCCGTTAATAGGCGATGAGGGAATACTCATAGTTGATGTTGATTTATCTAAAATTATTGAACAAAAAGAAATACATGATATTTTAGGTTATTATAATAGGTTTGATATATTTAAACTTGAACTTAACAAAAAACCGCAAAGGCCTTTATGGATAGATGAATAATTTTTCACGAAGAAATTTTCAAGAGATACTTCTATTTTCTTTCTTGTGAATTGATGAAATAGACCATAAATTTAGTCTTTTCTAGAAATAAAGATTTTAATCTTAACAGACCATTATGTTTTCGATTTAGGCAATACGAATTCATCTTGTCAACAATTGAGGAAACAAAAATTTCTAGTGCATATAAGGCACTTTCTTATCAAGGAATTTCAAGGAATACTCGTCCCTTCAAGGTAGTAGGTTAGAATAATTATTGTTTTTCAATCTTACATGTTATATCGATTTGGAAGGACCATTATTATATTGTTAAAAATTATTTGGAAAATAGTATCTAAAATTATATTTTCTCTAAAGGCAAGAGTTTCTATTTTTTACAATTATATAAAAATTATTCACATAATTTAAACAATTAACCTTATAAACATCCTTTGTTAGTTTGATTAAATTAGAGTGGGTGAGAGCTATTGAAAGCCTATAGATCTCTGTCTAAGGGAGCTTTATATGGAATTATCGTAGTTGTTGTAATAATA
>NZ_JAGDXI010000041.1 GCF_023256325.1 Caldisphaera sp. | reverse complement strand
GAGCAAAACGTCCCTGGTAAGCCATTTGCGCATAAGTTTATTATGATATCAAAGTTTAAAACCATGATGAGTGCTGAGTAGAGTAAAGTGCAACAATACCTATTCAGCATTGCACTTGTTAAGAAGCTTTTTAAACCTTTATTGAAAAAAAGAATGTGAATTTTATGGAATGGTATGAAAGTCTTGAAAAGCAAATATCTACGCTATTTGATTTGTATAAGAACCGAGAAGAATTTATGGATGAATTTAAAAACTTTATAACTTTTATTAAAAACTTACGGGGGATAGCCTATTTTACGGGTGTAGGCAAAAGTGGGTTTGTAGCAGAAAAAGTAGCAAGTACTTATAATTCACTTGGAATTAGGAGTTGTTTTATAGACCCTGTAGATACACTACATGGTGATATGGGGATATTTAGCAAAGAGGATGCAACAATTTTTATATCAAAAAGTGGTGAAACAAAAGAATTATTTAAATTGTTTGATGAACTTAAGAATAGGGGGATAAAAATAATAGCTGTGACTGCCAATAAAAATTCATATATTTCAGAAAATGCAGATCTACGGCTGATTATACCAATTAAGAGTGAGGGTGATTTTCTAAATGATATCGTTCCATTAGCATCTACTATAACATTTGAGGCAGTTTTGCAATCGCTAGCTGTAGAAATAGCTTCTTCTAGAGGATTCACCCTAAAAGATTTCTTATATAGACATCCAGGGGGTAAAATTGGAGAAACCAGGGTGCATTAATTGAAGCTTGAATACCTAATAGTTCAATGTGGTGGTTTGGGATCAAGAATGCAGTATCTGACAGCAAACAAACCAAAATGCCTTATCTCTGTTTTTGGAAGCCCGTTAATTTTGCATCTAAATTCAATCTTTAATAAACCTAAATTTATTGTTATTGGCAAGTATAAATACCAGGTGCTTAAGAATTATCTCAAGCTCTTTGAAGACAAAATAAATTTTAAGATAGTTTATTCTAAAGGAAATGGCTCCATTAGTGGAATTAAAAGAGCATTGGACTACATACCACCAAATAAGCCTTTTGGAATAGTTTGGTCAGACATCTTATTTACTAAAAAATTATATATCCAAGATGTTAAAGAAAATTACATTGGTATTACTAATAATAGCTATTGCAGGTGGACTTTAAAAAATGGGAAACCTACTGAAGAGGGTGGCAATAAAAATGGTATATTTGGATTTTTTATATTCAAAGATAAAGAAGAAATAAAAAACTTACCTACTTCTGGTGAATTTGTTAGATTTTTAAAAGAATCAAATATTCCGCTTAAACCTTATATAGTAAATAATGTATATGAGGTGGGCAGCCTAGAGAAATACAATATATTGTTAAAAGAAACAGGTAAGGAAAACACAAGATTTTTTAACGAAATCAAAATCAAAGATGGTATAGTAACTAAAATTGCAAGATACAAAGAGTTCGATGAATTGATCAAAAAAGAATCTAATTGGTATAGGTATGTAATGAGAAAAGGTTATGAAAATATACCCAAAATTATTAGCTTAAACCCATTAAAAATGGAATTAATAAATGGTAAACATCCATTTGAAATTAATAGCGCTTCAATTACTAGTAGAAAGTATATCCTTAATCAAATAATTGATGCATTAATAAAACTTCATGAAATCGATGAAGTGGCTTATGATTTAGAAGAGGATATAGAAGTTCTTGTAAATAAAACAACACATAGATTAAACAAGGTAGAGTCTGTCTTGCCAAAGAACAAAATGGAAGTTAATGGTAAAAAAATAAATATAAAATATAAAGATTTAAGTAAAACAATTACTAAAGCTTTTCGTAAGATACATAAATCATACAATTTCTGTGTTATACATGGGGATCCTACCTTTTCAAATACCTTAATTACTAAGCGAAATGAAATAAAATTTATAGACCCAAGGGGGTATTATGGGAAGAAGCTAATCTATGGTAATCCGATGTATGATTTTGCAAAATTGTATTATTCTTGCATAGGAAATTATGACCAATTTAACCTAAGGAATTTTAGACTAACCTTAGATTTAAATCAAAATAAAGCAAGTATAAATATCGTATCAAATAACTATGAAGAGGCAGGTTGGGAGGTTTTTAATGAAAGATTTAGTAAATCAGAAATTAATGATATAAAAATTATGCATGCACTTATATGGCTAGCACTTACTGGTTATGTAATCGATGATTATGATTCTATAATTGGAGCATACCTTAAAGGCCTTTTAGAATTGAAAGAGGTAGCAATTATATGAAGCTGAAGCTGTCAAGTCTTAAAAAGACCTGGCTAATAGATATAGATGGCGTTATATTTAAACATAATGCATATCTAAAATACTATGAAAAAAATAAAAATGACAAGTTGTTGCCAGGTGTAAAAAGATTTCTTAAAAAAATTCCAAGTGATGATTATATTATCTTATTAACCTCTCGCAATAAAAAATTTAAAGATTATACTATTAAGCAATTAAATTATTACGGAATTAGATTTAACAAAATATTATTTGATTTGCCTGTTGGAGAAAGAATATTAATAAATGATATAAAACCAAATGGTCTTAAAACTGCAATCGCAATAAATTTAAAAAGAGATAAAGGTCCAACAAAGTTGCACCTACTGTGATATAATGTTAAAGACACTAAATACTGGGATAAAACTAATTTTTGCTCCGCTTATGTTGGGTTTAATAATTATAATTTTAGAAAGGTTAGTAGTTAGACCAAAAAAAGATGAATGGTGTTTTATCGTAGGACCACACCTTGGAGACATTTTTATAGGTCTTGGTATTTTAAGAGTCTACAAGAAGAAAATGCAAATTAAAAGGATATGTATATTAGTAGATAAAAAGTATTATTTTATAGCCAAATCCTTAAATGTTGATGACAAAATAATAAGAATGCCACATATTCCAGAAGTACTTTATCCTATGATGAATGCGTATAGAGTTAGGAGACCTGGTATAATTAGTACGCCGCCAGATTTTAATTTTCCATTTATAAACAGGGAAGAAGTTGGGAAAGAACTCAAGCGTAGTCTAGTTTTAGTAGAGAAATACAAAGTTTTAAGATTATTCAAAGATCTAAATCTACATATTGGGAAAACTGTCATTTTATTCCCATTTTATTCTGGTGGTAAATATTTAAGTTTAAATGAGTCTTTTTGGAATGATTTAATAAATAAGATATCAGATCTAGGATATGATGTAGTAGTAAACTCTAATGCTATGGAATTTGGTAATAAAAATTGTTTAGTTTATAATATCCCATTAGATCTAATGCAAAAATTTGTTGAATATGCGGGAGTAGCTATCTCAATTAGGAGTGGCATATGCGATTTTATAATACCTGCAAAGGCCTTAAAAATAGTCTTATATTATGATAAAGATCAAATGTTATATTGGAGTTTTAAAAATTATGGTATCTCTGATTTCAAAGAAATTAATCTATCAAAGTCGACAGAAGATGATATAATAAAAGAGATATTAAAAATGATAAAAATAAATAAAAAACCAGATAAATTAAAAATAAGGCAGGCAATATAAAATTACAAATTACGCTTCGCTGAAAAATAGAATGTGATTTCATGGAATTGGGATTTGATCCAAAGAGAAACATGTCTATGTTTGATTACTATTATGCTAAGATAAATGCTAAGATAAACAAAATTAACGACCTCATCTCAATGAGCAAAATAGCGAAAAATTGGTTGGAAATTGCCCTTTTTAGGATAGGATTGAAGAAAAGCGTAATGATAAAATTTAGGGATGGCAAGACATTCTATGCAAAAGATAGAAAAGCATATTTCGATTTATGGAACTCAGAACTTGGTCAAGCAGAATTAACAAGTTTGGCAAAAGAAAAAGTAAATATAATTAAAGGTAAGAAAGGACAGGGCAAAATA
>NZ_JAGDXI010000001.1 GCF_023256325.1 Caldisphaera sp. | reverse complement strand
CTATTCTTTAAAAGCAATTCCAATGGCGTATTCATACAATTATATGTCAGTTTACATATATAAACCCAAGTAACAAAATTTTGTTACCTATGTTCTGATTTTTAAATTGCTTAATTTTCAGTTTTTGTAACATAATTTTTACTTTATGTTATCTTTTAATAGCTGTTTCACTTCATTTATTTCGGGTAAACTTTGAATCAGATAAGAAAGTTCTTCTTTCCACATACTACTTTTGAATTCTTCTATTGTTTTCAATAATTCCTCCTTGCTAAAAACCTCGCCCCTTATTTTGAATTTTTCTGCGGTTAATTTTTCATCAAAAGATGCCTTTTTGTTTTTTAGGATAAAATATGCATCATACAAATCTCTCGCTTTATTTCTTTCAATTATTGCATATAGTTTCTCCGTTAACATCTCTTGGATTGGCATTTTGTATAGAATAATTGTTCCTATGTCGCTGTATTTGGATACGAAAGTTGCATATTCTGGTTTCATTATAGTGTCATTTCTTAAGCTCAAATCAATTTTTATTTTGTGCCTTATGCCATTTTGTTTAAATAAAGGCCCCTCGACAAAGAATTCAGACCTTATACCGGATATATTTTTATTTTCGTCTCTTATTATAATATTACCCCGATTTTTGGTAATTTTATAATTAAGGTTGAAATCTTTTATAACTGATTCCATTAAGCTATCTATTTTTTTATCAATGTCCCTATCTTTTCCAATATAACTAAAATCTAAATCTTCAGAAAATCTATCTAATCCATGGAAGATATACAATGCTGTTCCGCCTTTAAATTCAATTAAATTTGAAATCCTGTTGATGGATATAACTTTGAGCATTAAGTTTATTAGATAATCCTTTTCTAGTTGTCTTTGATCTTTGAAGAAATTATTGAACTTTTCCAAATTTTCCCTATCTATCATAGATTACCCTCCATTTTTCGTCCTTTCCAGTCCTACCAAATCCATTAATCTTTACGTAGTTCTTGTATCTGTATTTCAGAAGTGAATCCATGTTAACTTCATTTTTCTCAAGAATGAAACCCAATTTATTTATAATAACTGGACTTTTCATCTTTAATGCATATATTTTGAGCATATCTAGATCCAAAAGCTTTTCATCTATAGCAACCCTTAATGATTCAATTAAAGTTTCAAAGTCTGGCTGATTAAAATATAAGCAGTCTAAAAACAGTTTTTCGATGGAAGCAATATAAACACCGTCTTTATTAACGTACCCAAAAAATCTGTTCTTTGATATGCTTAAGAATTCAATTCTAAATTTCTCTCTTATAGTTATTTGTCTGTGTCTCTTTAAACTGACCACGGAGAATTTCAATATGTTTTGATCTATTAATCCATAAAATTGGAGTCCCGCCTGTAAGCTTATATAAGAAGGAAATACTATGTTTGAGGCTATCCTGTAAATGTCTGTATCCTTTACTGCGTATTTACCCTTTTCTATTCTTTCAACTCTATTATTTTTAGACAATATTAAAGAAGTGTATGCGGTAGATTTCCCGATTATCTTTGCAATATCATAAATACTGAACACAGGCTTATTCAATCTGATCATTATATCTATCGCATCGTTTATCTTCATATATTACTATTATATGTATCAATATTTATACTTTTATATAATTATTGATACATAAAATATTACAATTATCTACGATTCAATATAAGATTACCCACAAAATGGTACACTAAAAATTTTGTTTTAAATGACCTAATAATAAAAGCAAGGACATGGCCTAGAAAAAGCACAAAGAAAAACACAAAATCAAGAACTATCGTGATGGCGATTATCGATGTTCCTCTGGGGAATTTTAAAGTAAAACCAGTAAATAGCTGAAGTTAAATAGGAAGCTATTATACCTAGCTTAAATTTCTTATTCTTACAGCAAAATTACCATAATTAATCAAAATTCATAATACTATTTAATCATTAGTTGGTTTTTAAATGAAATACTCATAATTTCTTTAAGGTATGTTATAAATAAGCCGATCAAAAAGTTTATATGCCTGGCACATTAATTGCTTTTAGACGTTTTATTTCATCGTAGCTTACTTTCAATAGTTCAGCAAAGTTTGAATTATAATCCGCGTATATTCTTCTAAAATGGTCCATTATGCTTTCATTTCCTTCTTTTATTTTAATTTTGTAATACCTTTCGTAGGCTTTTGCAGTAGTAGGTACTAGTCTTTTTAGAATATGGTCCTCATTTATCGGCTCAACGAGTATTTCACTAAGGCTCCATGCCAGTCCCGGCTTATCGAACTCTTTTTCGTTGAAATTCTTAAATACCTGTTTCCATTTCTCAAAGAAAAGAAAATGGGTTATCTCATGCAAACATATTCCTTTTTGTACTTCAGAGTTTGCAAACACTTCAACAAAAAAGAACCAGTCCTTCAAATCTCTTGGGCATATTTTATTAAGTGTCATAAATCCAGTAATATTTTTATTGGGCCATTCGATGTCCATAATCTCTTGTAGTCTTTTCATGACTTCAGTATTAACTTTATCCCATTCATTTTGTAAAAGGTTCCTACTGGCTTGTATATCTTTTAATCGTAGTTTGTAAACACTATCGACGTACTTTGTTATATTTACCTTTCCGCTGATTTTTAATGGAAGACCTTCAGGACGTTGTATGCATACCTTTTCATCTTTCTCCTGGGATATTTCAAAGCTGACATTAGGATATTCTGTCATAATTTAGTAAAATTTTCATATTTTATATCTATATATGGTTGCGAAGTTACTGTTAAATCTATTGTTTGATCTCTTATACTTTCTACTTTAAGAATATCATTATTTATTATCACAAGCGAATCCGTAGAAAAAAGCTAAATCTTTTAAAGCTAGATTTATAGTCTTTTGTAACTTAGACCCGGGCACTATTCCCGTTTCGACGAAAACTTCTTCCATATATTATCTTCCTAGTATAACCGCATTTTCCAATAACGAGTATACTACTTCTATGACTTCGTCCTGCAATTGAGCTAATTCTTTCTGTGATTCCCTTTTTAATCTATAAATTATTGGTAATTATATAATAAACCTTAATTATACATATCGGTATTGCATACTTATACACCTTCATTAAGCGTATTTACACAGCTAAAAGATAACAAAAAATTGGAATACACAATTCTTAGTCTATTCTGCGCAATCGAGCATTTTATTCAATCAACTAGCTATTTAAAGGAGTATATCTATAAAAAGCTATTAAAGTATTAGATTATATGGCTAAAAATAGTAAACCACTAAATAGGTTAAAGTATGTTTGTCTATCTATTTTTATGGTATTAATAGTCAGTATATTCATATCTTATTATGGAGGATACAGTTTAGGATATTCTTCAAATAAAAGTTTAACAACTTCCTTAATAACTCAAATTTCGAGCTTAAACAATAACATTAGCAATTTAAACGCCTCTTTAAATAGCAAAATAGAAAATATCTCAATTAGTTACACAAAAAAGATAAAAAACCTATCGAATGAGTATAACAATGAACTAAACAAGTATAACGAATTGCTTAATAATTATATTTTACTTAACAAAACAGTTAATTTTAATGCAAACTTAACTATTTTTGGGAATTATTCATTTAATTTGCCTGCTTTTAACAATAACACACAAACTCCTGGAATGTATTATTTTAACCCGTTTAATCTTCCTTTTAATGGTTATGCTATAATTAATGTCTATAATGCGAGTAATTGCGTTCTTCCTCCATTAATAATTGGAAGTGCCGGTTACGGGGACGGTCAATTATTCGAATTTAATGGCAACAATTACTGCATATCTTACTCCCCCGGCTCTAATGTATATCTTTTTACACCAATTTCTAGTGGAAACAACAGTATATCATTTTACAATTATGACGGGACGCCTGAAGAACTAACAATGAATTTGATCTATATTGCAACATTTAAAAGATAAATCTCTTAAAATTTCAATGACATTAAAGTTATTTACAATACTTAATTTCCTCTAATAGGTTATTACTAATTGAATACCAATAATATTGTCAAGCTCATCACTTTTGAATAAGTTAAAAGCCTGTGAAACTTACGATCTAACTGCGGAAGCT